>JAIQGH010000064.1 GCA_020072655.1 Terriglobia bacterium
GGTCGGTGCTGGCCGATTCTCAGCACGACCCGGAAACGATGGAGAATCACGGTAATCGGCCGGAGGTCCTGGAGGCGCACCGCAGCGGGCAAGGAGCGGCGATCCGGCACAGCGCTACACTCAACCACGACCTCTGCTACCTGGCAATGACGTTTGCTTACGACGGCAAGCCCGGCCACATCCTGCGCTTGGCCGTACCTCTCGAAGATGTGGACGCGGCGATCGCCGCCGTCCGCTGGAGGATCCTCGGGGCTTCGGTGGCTGCGGCGTTGGTGGCGCTGATCGTCGCCTACTTCTTCTCCCGCTCTTTCACCCACCGCATCAGCCGCCTGCGAGCGTTTGCCGAGGGGCTGGTGGATGCCCGCCTTCCGGCGGGCGGCCTGGCGGCGGATGCGGAGGACGAACTCGGCTCGCTGGCGCGCTCGCTTGACCGCACGGCGACGCAGCTCCGCGAGCTGGTGGACGGCCTGAGCCTGGAATCGGCGGACAACGAGTTGCGCGTTACCTTCTGCAACCAAGCCTTCGCGCGCGCCGTGGGGCGAAGCGGCGACGTCCCTCAGCGGCTGCCCCTGCTCGAATTGGTCCGCGATCCGGACTTGCTGGACATGCTCACGCTCGTGCTGGCCTCCGGCAAATCCGAGAAGCGTCGCCTGGAACTGGCCTCTGCGGTGGGGCGGACCTTCGAGGTGCAGGCCACGCCCCTCCCCGTCACGCCCCACCGCGGAGCCATCGCTATCCTCTATGACATCACGGACCTCGAACGGCTGGAACGCGTGCGGAAGGACTTCGTGGCCAATGTCTCGCACGAACTCCGGACGCCCCTCACTGCGATCCGAGGCTATGCGGAGACGCTGCTCGAGGGCGCGCTGGAAGATCCGGAGAATAACCGCCGGTTTCTCGAAATCATTAAGGCGCACGCCATCCGCCTCAACAACATCGCCTCGGACCTGCTGGTGCTTTCGGAACTTGAGTCCGGCAAGCCCGGCGCGGAGCTAGGAAGGGTCTCCGTGCGCGGCGCGCTCGAAACCGCACTGCATACGGTCGAGTCTGAGGCCCGGTTGCGGGGGGTCGCGGTCTACTGCGCGAAGGTCGAAGACGCCGAAGTAATGGGCGATAAGGTCCGCCTCGAGCAAGCGCTGATTAATCTGCTCGACAACGCTGTGAAGTTCAACCGGCCGGACGGGGAAGTTCACGTCGATGTCCTGCGCGCCGACGCGCACGTCCGGATCGTTATTGCCGACTCAGGGATCGGCATTCCTTCGGGAGACTTATCCCGCATCTTTGAGCGCTTCTACCGTGTGGACAAAGCACGCTCCCGCGAGGTGGGGGGCACCGGTCTGGGGCTTTCCATCGTCAAGCACGTCGTCGAGCGCATGGGCGGCTCGGTGTCGGTAGAGAGCAAGTTGGGCAAAGGGTCCACATTCACTGTGGTCTTGCCCCGGATAGAAAATGCAGTCTCAGTTCACGCCTGACAGAATCTCCCTGTTCGCTTAACCGAAGCTTAACCTTTCCTTCACACGCCTTGCACAAACCTGTAGCACCCTGCTAACTGGTATATGAGCCTTCAGCTGGCTCAAAGCGGTGAGGTCATCCTGGCCGCAGCCCTGCTGGCCATCGTCCTTTGGGCCGTGTGGTGCCAGCTCCGCAGCCCCCGCGAGGATCCGAAATTCGCTCTCTGGATGGCGTTACTGGCGGAACTCCCTCACAATGATGCTGGTGCGAGGGAGGCCCCTTTTCACGACCCCGCGCACTCCCCTTCCTCGGCCACGGAGCAAGACGTACACAATCGCAGCGAGCAGGCGGGCTTGGTAGCGCACATGAAAGGATGAGCGCTGGTTTTCCGAGTCACATCTCTCCGGCAGCGCTGAAGCTCATCGGCGAAATCGTCACCTTAGCCTTCAGCGGCTCCGAATACTGGCCCTCCATCCAAGGACGCCGACCGTCCAGTCGTGCGGTGCGCCCACACCGCATGGGGAATCGGCAGGGTCGTCAACCACAAGGCATCCGGACGCCGCTTCGACTTGGCCCCGCCACCCTGCGGAGCTAGTGCCCCCAGCCCGCTCCCCCAAAGTTAACCGGACTTTTATGGACCCGTCATCACGAGTCAATACGCCCCAGGCAGACTGGTGTCCGATGATAAGCATCGAGTTTCAATTGTTGGTGCTAGCTGGACTTCTGATAGTACTGGCGGCATTGGTGCTGGGGCTCGCCGGCAGAAGAAGGACGTCGGATCCAAGGAGGGCATTCCTTCTCGCTGCTTTGCACGACCTCCCTGGAGGGAGCGAGAAGGCAAAGGCACACGAGAGCGCGTCCGGAAGTGCCGACTCCGTTGCCGCTGATAGCATGCCCGGACCGCGGAGCTCCGACTTCTTTGCGTAACCTCAAAACGAGCTTGGCGAGCCTAGTTGTGTTACCTCGATGCGGGTTCGGCGAGGCACGCTCAGTCCGCCGCTGAGTCCATAGAACCCCTGGAGTTCGTCTCCGGGCCTGAAAGGAGTCGCTATGGTCGAAATGACTTGGGCCCTTCTGGTTTGTGACGGAAATCAAGTGTTTGAGCCGTTGAAACTGATCCTGCATAATCAATGTATTACGACCCGAGTCGCAAAGAGCTGCGGAGAGGCGTTACTTTTGCTCTGGGGTAAGCAGCCTCCGCACTTGGTGTTTACCGATGTTCACCTGACGGATGGGAATTGGACCGACGTGCTCTCCCTGGCAGACAAGAGCTCGCTGCCCATCAACGTCATCGTAGTGTCGCGCCTGATGGATGTGAAGCTCTACATCGACGCGATGCAGCGGGGCGCATTTGACTTCATCTCGCCGCCCTTCGAGGGTCCTGACGTGGCCCATGTCGTGCGGTGCGCAACGCAAAACATTCTGCGGCGCCGATTAGCTCTTGTTAAGTCCACGGATAGCAAGCCTATCCCCGCTGCCCGCACCGAGTGGCAACAAGCCGTCATTTCGGGCTTGACGGCCATCAGTTCTCCGGCCGATCCCGACCCTTAACCGAACTTTCATCATCGATTCATCTCGATTTAACCGGCTGCGGTCAAACTGAAGGGCTTCCCAGATGAACAACCGACCTGAAATATACCTCGTCGACCTCGCCGAAAGGCACGGCGAGGTGTCGAACATCCAAAAGGAGCGAATAATGCAGATGAAAAGCAGGACGTACCGACTTGCCTGGAGTTCATTCATCCTGGTCATGTCGCTGGCGGCGAGCCCCCTCGCGGCAGCCGCCCGACCTGGTGAGGAACGGGCGGTCGTGGCAAGTCCCGTGAATTCCGCAAACGCGGCCCCGGACAGTACACCGGCGAAGGCGGCCTCGCCGCAACCGGACGATGTAGCCCTCCTCAAGCAGCAGGTGGCCTTTCAGCAGAAGCAGATCGAGCGGCTGAATTCCGCGCTTGAAGAGCAGAAGCGCAAGCTTGAACAAGTCCTCCAGAACCCCCAGGGGCCAACCCTGCAGGCTCCGAACCTTGGGCAAGTCGCGAGCATCGACCCGGTGATTCCCAAGAGCGCATCGAAAGCGGAGAGGGCTTCCGCAACGCTTGCGGCCGCACCTTCGACAGCCCCGGCAGCCAATCCGGCGGCGGCGCCGGACCCGGCGCCCGTGCAGTTTCACATCGGCACCGCCTATATCACCCCGGTGGGATTCATGGATTTTACGAGCGTCTGGCGTGACCACAACGCGGGCACCGGCATCGGGACGAATTTCGCTGGCATTCCGTACGGCAATGTCTTCCAGAACAACCTGAGCGAAGTCCGCTTTAGCATGCAAAACTCCCGCATCGGCTTCCGCGTGGATGCGGACGTAAAAGGCGCTCACGTGCTCGGTTATATGGAGGCCGACTTCCTGGGGAATAACCCCGGAAACGTCGTCGTGAGCAGCAACAGCAATACGATGCGCTCGCGGTTGTACTGGGTCGACGTACGGAGAGGCTCATGGGAAGTGCTGGGCGGCCAGACCTGGAGCTTGATTACTCCGGGCCGTGCTGGCCTTTCACCGCTCCCCGGCGACATCTTCTTCACCCAAAACATGGACGTCAATTACCAACTCGGCTTGTTCTGGGGACGCATCCCGGAATTCCGGGTCGTTTACCACCACCCCTCGAACAAAGTGCACTTCGCGGTTGCTCTCGACAGCCCGGAGCAGTACGTGGGAGGTTCGGCAGGCGGCAGCCTCATTACCATCCCGTCCACGCTCAACAGCGCCTATTCGAGCGAACTGGACACCGGCAGCAGCGGCACCGCCGTCCCGAACGTTGCTCCCGACGTGATTGCGAAGCTCACTCTGGAACCCTCCAAGAAGGTCCACTTCGAGATTGGAGGGATTGAGCGCAATTTCAAGCTCTGGAATCCGGCGAATTCGACCAACTATTCGGCAGTCGGTGGTGGGGGCTTCCTGAATGTGAATTTTGAACTTTTCAAGGGCTTCCGCGTGCTGACGAACAATTTCGTGAGCGATGGTGGCGGCCGATACATCTTCGGTCAGGCCCCCGACCTAATCGTAAAAGGGGACGGCAGCCCCTCCCTGGTCCATGCCGATTCCACGGTTTCGGGCATCGAGTACACGCACAAGAGTAGTGTGATTTACGCCTACTATGGCGGCCTTTACGTCGGGCGGAATTCCACCATTGTCCCCGTGACCACCACTTCCGGTACCCCGCCCGTCACCACGACCAAGCTGACCCCCTTCGGTTACGGGTACACCGGTTCGCCCTCCGGCCAGAACCGGGCCGTCCAGGAGGGCACCTTCGGTATCATCCAGACTTTCTGGAAAGATGCCAGATACGGCGCGCTCAGCTTGATCACTCAGTATTCGTACCTGACCCGGAACCCGTGGTATATCGCAACCGGACAACCGAAAGACGCGCATCTAAACATGGTGTTCCTCGACCTGCGTTATACGCTGCCAGGGTCCGCGCCAACCCTAGGGAAGTAGGCAACGTAGCGCGGAGCCCTAGGCCAGACTCATCCCCCATCATTCCGTTGTGAGTTTCGACCTACAACGGAATGATGAGGTGATTCCTGGCGCGAGCCATCACAAAGGCATGGTGGATACGGACCTCCGCTACTTTCTGCGATTGACACTAGCTATCCGTCGGCCGCGAGGCTGGCATCAAAAGGCGGACCGCCCGGCATTTGTCAGACATCCCTTTCATACTGTGAAGCTTCTAACCTGCTGTTGACTCCGTGAGGAGCGAGAGGAGAAGTTAGTCCGCCTCCTAAGCACGGCGGCTTTGGCGTCCGGTCGGGTTGGCACTTGCGGAATCGCCTGCTTGAGGGCATCATATTAGGTGCAGGGCCAGTTGAATCACAATTTGAAAGGTTCTCTGAGATCGTGAAGCGAGCCCGCCCGCTCTATCGATGCATTCTGGTCGTCAGCACGCTCGTTGTACTCTGGGGCGTAGTGGGCTTGTCCACTGCCTCTCGCCAGCCTTTCTTTAGGGCTCACAGCGCGACATGGCACGTATCGAAGATCAGCCGGATGAGCGAGGGCCGCGAGGATTCCTTGCCGCCCCAACGCCAGCCGGAGCGTGCGGCCCGGCGGGTGCGCATCGAAGTCAAGCCCCAAAGCCCGATCAGGCTTGACCAGGACCAGCAGCCCGTCGCTCGTTCCCTCCTAACCTCCTTGCTTTTGCCGTTCCGTTCCCCGCCTTCCTTTCTCTGCTAGGGCTTTCTTTCTACTAATTGTGCGTCTCACCAAACTCTTGAGGACAAATCCCGCGACGGGGGCTGAGCTTGAAAAGTACAGCAACAGGGATTCAGTTGGAGGAGCTGCGTCGGTTCGACACCTGCACGATTGCCGACGCCATCGAGGCGTTCGGTATCCGGATGCGCAACGAAGGGTTCGCGACCGCGGGTTTTCGGTGTCTGTTCAAGGCCTTTCCGCCCATGGTTGGCTATGCGGCAACCTGTCGGGTCCGTTCCGCTGCTCCGCCCATCGTGGGGAGCGGCTACGTCGAGCGCGCTGATTGGTACAAGTACATTACAGGCATTCCGGCGCCGCGCGTGGTCGTCATCCAGGATCTCGATGAGCAACCGGGCACGGGCGCGTTCCTGGGGCGGGTGCATGTCAACATCCTCTTAGCTTTGCAGTGTGTGGGCGGGGTAACCAACGGCGCCGCGCGCGAACTGCCGGGGATCGAGGCGAGCGGCTTTCAGGTCTTTGCCGGTCGCCTTGCCATCTCCCGCGCCTACGTGCACATCGTGGACTATGGGCTGCCAGTGGAAGTGGGCCACCTGAGAATCCGGCCCGGCGAACTGATCCACGGTGACCGCCACGGCATCCTGACTATCCCGCCGGACATTGCAGGCCAACTCCCGGAAGTCGCGAACAGAATTCTCGAAAAGAAGCAGCAGGTGATCGAATTGAGCCAGCAGCCGAAGGTGTCGCTCCAAGAACTGGAGCAGGGACTGGAGGAATTGCACAACCTCACTGCCAACCGAAATAGCAATGAAGTACCCCAGAGGAAACCATGAAGAATAAGAGTCGCATCGCCCGCAACTGGCTGACAGCCGCCTGGATGGGTCTCGGGATCCTACAGCTTGCCTTGCTTACCTCCTGCGGCCGTGAGACCGACGGGGAGCCCAGTACCGACCCGTCACAGGTCGTAACAGCGGAGGTGGTGAAGGCCACACGCAAAGACCTCTCCAACAATCTGGAGATCGCCTCCGAGTTCGAGCCCTTTCAAGAAATCGACGTTCACGCGAAAGTCTCGGGCTATGTCCAGAAGCTCTATGTCGATTGGGGAAGTCACGTGCAGAGGGGACGACTCCTGGCGAGTCTTGAGGTTCCCGAACTCGAAGACCAGATCAAACAAGATCAGGCCGCCCTGAGCCGAAGTGAGCAGAACCTGACCCGTGCCAAGGAGGAAGTGCGGCGGGCGGAATCCGCGCACGCGGTCGCGCATATCACTTTCGCGCGCTTAAACGGAGTCGCCCAAACCCGCCCCGACCTCGTGGCGCAGGAGGAAATTGACGTCGCCCAAGGCAAAGACAGCGAAGACGAGGCACAAGTTTCAGCGGCCAAGGCTGCCCTGGCGGCGGCCAGCGAGGAACGGGACGTCGCCCGGGCTTCACTCGCCAAGGACGAAACCCTCTACGCGTACTCGCGCATTACCGCTCCCTTCACGGGCGTCGTCACGAAGCTTTATGCCTATACGGGAGCGTTGCTTCCCGCCGGAACTTCGACCAGCACGTCAGGACTGCCCTTGCTGAGGCTCTCCCAGAATGACCTGCTGCGACTGGTAATCCCCCTGCCCGAGAGCGTGGTCCCTAAGATTCATGTCGGAAACCCCATCCAGGTGCGGGTTTCGGCTCTGAACACGGCGTTCGCGGGGACGGTCGTCCGCTTCTCGGGAGAGGTGGATGAGGCCACGCGGACGATGCACACGGAAGTGGACGTTCCGAATCCGGACTACGTCTTGGTGCCGGGGATGTACGCCTATGCCGAAATCCCTGTTGATCACAAGCCGGGCGCACTGGCCGTACCGATTCAAGCCTGCGCCGCCTCGACCACCCCCGGCCAAGGCAGGGTGCTGGTGGTGAACGCCCAAGGTCAGATCGAGCAGCGACACGTCACAACGGGGGTCCAAACCGCACAAAACGTCGAAATCCTCTCGGGTATCAAGGAAGGCGAGTTAGTGGTGGCGGGCAATCAGGGCCGATACCGTGCTGGCGAAAGCGTCCGTCCGGTGAAGGCCGCCCTGGCGAACCCGCAGGGAGAACAGTAATGCCAAAGTTTGCGTTGCGTTACCCCTACTTCATCATCGTGGTTTGCCTCATCGTTGCGGTGGTTGGCGTGACCAGCTTGGTACGCATGCCGGTCGATCTGTTCCCGACGATCAACATTCCGGAAGTCGTCGTAGCCACCTTTTACAATGGCATGCCGCCTGAAGATATCGAGACGGAAATCACCGGCCGCTTCGAACGGTTTTTCACCCTCGGCGCCGGGATCGACCACATGGAATCCCGTTCGCTGCCCGGCGCCAGCATCATCAAAATCTACTTTCGGCCGGGGACGAGTGCAGACTCAGATGTGGACGAGATCTCGAACTTGGCGATGGCCGACTTGCGGCGCCTCCCCCCAGGCACCCTCCCGCCGGTGGTAATGAAGTTCGACGCCTCCAGCCTCCCGGTCTGCCTGATCACTTTGAAAGGCCAAGGCCTTAACGAGACGCAACTGCGGGACCTGGGCCAGTTCGCGGTTCGGAACCAGGTTGCCACCGCGCCGGGCGCCTCCGTGCCGCCACCCTTCGGCGGAAAGTACCGGCAGATCATGGTGTACGTCGATCCGTTGAAGTTGCAGGCGAACGGGTTGAGTCCGATGGACGTCGTGCGAGCGGTGAACAACGCTAATCTGATCCTCCCCGCCGGCGACGCCAAGATCGGGCCTTATGATTACAACATCTACACGAATAGCCAGATCCAGGATGTCGTCGACATTAACAGCGTCCCCTTAAAGACGGTGGGGGAACGGTCGGTCACGGTCGGGGACGTGGGTCGGGCGGAAGACGCCTCAACGATTCAGACGAACATTGTCAGGGTCGATGGTCAGAAGTCCGTTTACCTGCCCATTATGAAGCAGGGCGGCGATACGAACACCATCTCCGTCGTGAATACCGTCAAAGCGGTGGTTTCCCATCTCTATGACGTTCCGGAATAACTGGTAACGCGCGTGGTGTTCGATCAATCGCGGTTTGTCAAGACGGCCATCGGCACCCTGGTGCACGAGGGAGCGATCGGCTTATTGCTCACGGGCCTCATGGTGCTGATCTTCCTAGGGAGTCTGCGTGCCACGGCGGCCGTCTTCCTCTCCATACCGCTTTCGGCGCTGGCCGCAATCATCCTGCTTTATTTTGGCGGCAGTTCGATCAACAGCATGGTGCTGGCAGGATTGGCCATCGTCTTTTCGCGCTTGATTGACAACTCGGTAATCGTCCTGGAGAACATCTTTCGGCACCTGGAATTGGGGGAGCGTCCTGAGGTCGCCGCTGAGAAGGGGGGCCAGGAGGTCTCGATGGCTGTTCTGGCGGCCACGCTTACCAGTTCCGTGGTCTTTTTCCCGGTGACCTTCCTCTATGGTGTCAGCCGGTTCTTGTTTTCGGCACTGGCGCTGGCGGTGGTGCTGGCGCTGTTTGCTTCTTACTTTGTTGCCATGACGGTAGTCCCGCTCTTTTGCGCCAAATTGATCAAAGGCCACCCTGCGGGGGAAAAAGCTACTCGACCGCTGGAAGAAGCGAGCACGGAGTTTGCCCCACCCGTGAAGTCGTGGGGAAGCCGATTCAACAGTGCCTTCCACCGCCGCTTCACACAGGCACTCGATTGGTACGAAGGGCAGGTCCGGCGGGCCCTGGTCCGGCCGGTGAAAGTAGTGGCGGCCGTGACCGGAGCCTTCCTTCTGAGTCTCGCGATTTATCCTTTCCTGGGCGTGTCGTTCTTTCCCAGAACCGATGCGGGACAGTTCGTAATCAACCTGAAGGCTCCTTCCGGAACTCGTATCGAATTAAGTAATCGGCTGGTGACGCAGGTGGAGCAGATCGTGCGTGAGGTTATTCGACCGAAGGACCTCAAGCTGATTGTATCGAATATCGGCGTGATCCCGGGTTTCTCCTCAATTTACGCCAGCAACTCGGGACCCCACACGGCCACCATCCAGGTTGCCCTGACGGAGGACCACAAAGTCGGCAGTTACGAGTACATGGACCGCGTTCGGGCGCGACTGGCCTCGGAGATGCCTGAAGTCAGTGCCTTCCTTCAAACGGGAGGGCTCCAGGACGCCGTGCTGAACCAGGGGCTACCCGCCCCCATCGACGTCCAAGTGAGCGGCTCGGACCTCGAACAAAACGACAAGGTAGCCATTGACCTCGCCAATGCCATCCACCGGGTGCCAGGAGTCAGCGACGTCTATATTCCTCAAGATCTGGACTATCCGGCTCTCCGCTTGGACGTCGACCGTGTGCGCGCCAGTGAACTTGGTCTGAGCCAGAAGGAAGTGATTGACAATGTCATCACGGCCCTCACCTCGAACGGAATGATCGCGCCGAGCTACTGGATTGATCCCAGGACAGGCAATGACTACATGCTGACCGTCCAGTACCCGGAGCGCAGAATCAACGACCTGCTGGATGTGAAAGCCATCCCTCTGCGTGCAGCAGGTCAGAAAGAGCCGGCGCTCCTCGATGCGGTCAGCAAGGTCGCCCGCAGCGAGTCACCAACCGAGGTCGATCATTATCAGATTCAGCGGGTCATCGATGTCTATGTCACGCCGGCGGGTGAAGATCTCGGCAAGGTCGCCAGCGCCATCGACAAAATCATCGCCCGGGCGCGGCTCCCCGAAGGGCTGCGTGTCAATCTGCGGGGGATGGTGCAGGGCATGAGAGCCTCCTTCCGGAGCTTCGGGGTGGGCCTTTTGCTGTCTCTTGTGCTGTTGTACCTCATCCTGGTGGCTCAGTTCCGTTCCTTCCTCGACCCGTTCCTCATTCTGCTGGCTGTCCCGACAGGCATCATCGGCGTCCTGGTGACCCTGTTCGTCACGGGCACGACCTTGAATGTGCAGTCCCTGATGGGCATCGTCATGATGGTAGGCATCGTCGTGTCGAATAGTATCTTGATTGTGGAGTTCGCCCATCGGCTCGAAGAAGGCGCCAGCTCGATCCGTGACGCGGTGATTGCCGCTTGCCGCGTACGCCTGCGCCCGATTCTCATGACTTCGCTGGCTACCCTCGTGGGTCTGTTGCCCATGGCCTTCAAGTTGGAGGCCGGAAGCGAAGCTTACCGGCCGCTGGCGATCGCCATCATCGGCGGCCTGACATTTTCCGTGATCTTGACAATCTTTGTCCTTCCCTCCGCCTACTTGCTCGTCTACGGGAGGAAGGAAATTCGCTCCTCAGCGAGCCAGTCCTAGGAGGCACCCGATAATGTTCAAACCCAGGGCAACTCTCTGGGCGGCAATTTTCAGCGTCGGGCTCGCCAGCGCTGCTGCCCAGACTCCGCCAACCTCGCCCCTGCCTCAAGGGCCGCAAACCTCCCAAGCAGGCCAGGCTACTCCGCCGCCTCCGACTCTAACTTTGAAGCAAGCCGCGGCGATCGCGCTCAAGAACCACCCCCGAGTCCTGGCTGCACAACTCACCGCCCTAGCGTCCTATCAGGTAGCCAGGCAGACCCAGGCCGCTTATTTTCCAGGTGTCTTCGGAAATGTGACCGGCGCTGCGGCTGACCGCAACAGTCGGATCGGGGCAGGGCTCTTCAGCAACCCCCGCATTCTCTCGCGTTTTGCCCAAGGAATTACCCTTAGCCAGCTCATTACGGACTCCGGCCGCACACCGAACTTGGTGGCCAGCTCGAAACTCCAGGCGCAAGCTGAGGAGCAGAACGCGCAGGCCACTCGTGACGACGTTACGTTGCGAGTGGAGCAGGCCTACTTCAACGTGCTGCGCGCCCAGGCCCTGGTGAAAGTGGCCCAGCAGACGGTGGCGGCGCGTCAACTGGTGCTGGACCAGGTGACGGCGCTCGCCAAAAGCAAATTGAAGTCGGAACTGGACGTCACTTTTGCCAGCGTGAATCTGGCGGAGGCAAAACTGCTCCTGATCAGCGCGCAGAACGGGCTGGACACGTCCTTCGCGGAGCTTTCGCGGGCTCTCGGCTTCCAACAGGAGCAGCGCTACGCTTTGGTGGAAGAGCCCCTTCCTTCCTCAACGCCCTCCGACGCCAACGCACTCGTTCAAGAAGCGATGACCCATCGGCCGGAATTGATTGGCCAGCGGCTCACTCGGGACGCGGCGATTAAGTTCGAAAGAGCGGAGAGAGACCTTTCCTTTCCTACGGTGAGCCTCGTGGGATCGGCGGGGTTCATTCCGGAGGTATCGAATCTGGTCCCCGTGCCCGATCACTATGAAGCTGCCGCCATCAACGTCGAGATCCCAATCTTTAATGGCCATCTCTTTGCCGCGCGCAGGGCTGCAGCCAACCTCAGGGCGCAAGCCGAGGCGCAGAGGCTCCGCGACCTGGAAGACCGCATCGCTCGCGATGTGAGAGCAGCCTGGGCGGATTCGACCACCGCCTTTCAGCGCTTGGCGGTGACTGAACAGCTGCTCAAGCAGGCCGTGCTGTCCCTGGACTTGGCGCAGGCAAGGTACAACCTGGGATTGGGTTCAATTGTCGAACTCACCCAGGCCCAGCTCAACCTGACCCAGGCGCAGATTGAACAAGCCAGCGCGAAATACGACTACCAGATTCAACGGGCCCTCCTCGATTACCAGCTCGGGCTGATGCACTGAAAACCTTCCTCGTGGACACGGTGCACGGGTGTCCTTCTCGGCGAAGAGCCCAGTCGAGCAATGCGGGTCTCCCACCACCAAAAGTTTCGCGCGCAGTTCATAGACGGGTAATACCCGTGTAACCGCGGATGGCCATACTCGTACCGACGTGCAATAAGACAAAATGAGCGCAGTAATGCTGAGTCCAGTTCTGTTTCCTGTTATTGAGAGCTGGGGAGGGCCTTTGCGTCCCTTCGTTAATGCAGCTTAACAGAGGCTTAACCTGCCTGTAACAAAGAAAATCCAATCTATTGAGGAGGATTCCACATGAGGAAGTTCTTGGCATGCGTGACTGTTCTAGGCGCCGTCCTGTCTTTGGGGGTTGGAACGGTTGCATCAGCGCCACCATCGCCTGACGCGGCATTGATCAACGGGGCGGGGGCGACGTTTCCATACCCGATTTACTCCAAGTGGTTCGACGAATATCACAAGCTTCATGGGGATCTGCAGATCAATTACCAGTCCATTGGCTCGGGCGGGGGCATCCGCCAGCTTCAATCGGGGACCGTCGACTTTGGCGCCTCCGACATGCCTCTGAACGACCAGATGCTGAACGACTTTAAGTTTAAGGTCCTACACTTTCCGACCGTGCTCGGGGCGGTTGTCCCGACCTACAACATCCCGGGTGTGAGCCAGGAATTAAAGTTCACCCCGGAGGCGTTGGCCGGGATTTACCAGGGAAAGATCACCAAGTGGAATGACGGCGCGCTGACGAGCGCCAATCCTGGCGTAAATCTTCCCGGCGAGGACATCGTAGTGGTGCACCGTTCCGACGGCAGCGGGACGACATTTGTTTGGACGGATTATCTTTCGAAGGTCAGCCAAGATTGGGCAAACAAAGTGGGAAAGAACACTTCCGTGAATTGGCCCGTCGGTTTGGGGGGCAAGGGAAATGAAGGCGTCGCTGGCTTGGTCAAGCAGACGCCCAACTCGATCGGCTACGTTGAGCTGATTTACGCCATCCAGAACAAGCTCCCGTATGGGAGTGTCCGGAATGCGGCAGGCGTGTTCGTCAAGGCAGAGCTTTCCAGCGTTACGGCCGCTGCGGGCTCGGTGGCTAAATCGATGCCTGCGGATTTTCGCGTTTCCATTACCAACGCGCCCGGAAAGGCGGCGTATCCGATTTGCAGCTTCACTTATCTCCTGGTTCCCGAGAGCATTCCTGAGGCGTCAAAGAGGGACGCCATCAAGGAATTCCTCCACTGGATGCTGACGGATGGGCAGAAGGACGCTGAGCCTCTCGCTTACGCCCGCCTTCCGAAGGAAGTGGTCGACAAAGAGTTGAGGGCCATTTCCGAGATCAAATAGCATGGCCAGCACAGCAGTTGCGGTCGGAGGCGCGCCCCGCCCGGGGCGGGTGCGCGCCTTCCTTTTGCGCCTTCGAAGCGGGGACGAGATCGCGCATCTCATCACCCTCATTTTCGCCTCCGCCATTTTTCTGGTCACTGTTCTGCTCGTCTTCGAGCTTTATCGGAACTCCGCCCTGGCGCGCGAAAAGTTCGGCTGGCAGTTCTTCTACTCGCGAACCTGGGATCCGGTTTTCGAACAGTTCGGGGCTTTGCCTTTCATCTTCGGCACGGTGGTGACGTCAGCGGTGGGGCTGCTGATGGCGGTCCCGCTGGGCGTGGGCGCGGCCATCTTCCTGGCGGAGATGGCCCCCGCGCGCGTTTCCGACGCGCTCACTTTTGTCATCGAACTGCTGGCGGCGGTTCCGAGTGTCATCTACGGCCTACTGGCCATCTTCACCCTGGTGCCGCTGCTACGGACCACCGTGCAGCCCTTTCTAAAGCGAACACTCGGTTTTCTTCCCCTCTTCCAAGGACCTGCCTACGGCGTGGGGTTGCTGGCTGCCGGGCTCATCCTCGCCATCATGATTGTTCCCTTTATCGTTTCGATATCGCGCGAGGTACTGCTGGCCGTCCCGGTCGAGCAGCGAGAGGCGGCGTTGGCGCTGGGCGCCACGCGCTGGGAGTCAACCTGGAAGGTCGTGGTCCCTTACGCGCGGGCCGGTATCCTGGGATCGATTTTCCTGGCGATGGCGCGCGCGCTGGGAGAAACGATGGCCGTCACCATGGTCATTGGCAACGATCCCAAAATCTCCTCCTCGTTGTTCGCGCCGGGCTATTCCATTGCCGCGGTCATCGCCAATGAATTCACGGAGGCGACTGGCGACCTTTACGTTCACGCCCTGATTGAGCTGGGCTTGGTGCTCTTTATTCTGACGATCGTTCTCAACGGCCTGGCGCGCTTGCTCATCTTGGCAACGCATCGGAAGGGGACCGCGCATCCATGAACTACCGGACGCTCTGGAGAAAATCCGTCAACGCCGTCATGTTCAGCCTGACCGGGCTTGCGACCGTCCTGACCGTCTCGGTGCTCTTTTTCATCCTCGGCTACCTGGTGTGGTACGGCGGGCGGGCCATCAATTGGGACTTCTTCACGAAGCTGCCGAAACCCGTGGGAGAGACCGGCGGCGGCATGGCCAACGCCATCGTCGGAAGTGTCAAGCTGTTGCTCCTGGCGACCCTGACCGGAGTTCCCATCGGCTTCATGGGCGGCGTTTATCTGGCGGAGTTTGGTGGGAAAACCTTTTCGTTTCTGCTTCGGTACACGACGGACCTGCTGAACGGCGTGCCTTCAATCGTGATGGGGATCTTTGCATACACCATGGTCGTTCTCCCCATGAAGCATTTTTCAACCCTGGCCGGTGGGCTGGCGCTGGGCGTGATGATGATTCCTATCGCTGTGCGCAGCACGGAGGAATTTCTGCGCACCGTGCCGGTCACCCTGCGAGAGGGGGCTCTGGCCTTGGGAGCATGTAAATGGAAAGCCATCACGACGGTCGTGATTCCAGCGGCGATCCGGGGCATCCTGACCGGAATCATCCTCGACCTGGCCCGCGTGGCGGGCGAGACAGCGCCTCTGCTCTTCACTGCTTTTAACAACCGATTCTGGAGTCCGGGATGGAATCAACCCACGGCGTCGCTTCCCGTCATGATCTTTACTTATGCCATAGCTCCTTATGAAGACTGGCACCGGCAGGCTTGGGCGGCAGGACTGGTTTTGTTAGGGTTGGTGTTACTTACCAACATCACGGCACGCGTGGTGCTGGCTCGAAAACTCTCTTCGGCGGCGGGCTAAAATATGGGCGTGACTATGGACCCCCTTCTCGTAACTGCGACGGCCGGCAAAGACCAACCGGAGAAGTCGCGGACGACACACCCTGCGAAGACACAAGCCAAGCTCCGGGTGGTCGATCTGAATTTCTATTACGGCAAAGTCCAGGCCCTGCACGCCATTAGCTTGGACATCGCGGCAAACCGCATCACGGCGCTGATTGGGCCGTCGGGATGCGGGAAGTCAACGTTCCTGCGCAGCCTGAACCGCATGCACGAGATGGTCCGCCACGCTCGTGCGGAAGGCCAAATCTTGCTGGACAACCAGAACGCGCTGGAAATGGAAGTTTCACAATTACGCCGGCGTGTGGGGATGGTCTTCCAAAAATCCAATCCCTTCCCGAAATCTATCTTCGACAATGTTGCCTACGGCTTGAGGGTGAACGGCTTGAAAGGTAAAGGGACACTCCGGGAAGCCGTGGAACGAAGCCTAGTGCGTGCTGCCCTCTGGGATGAGGTCAAAGACAAGCTCCACAAGTCGGCTTACGCGATTTCCGGAGGTCAGCAGCAGCGGCTCTGTATCGCGCGCGCCCTGGCAGTCGATCCGGAGGTGCTGCTTCTTGACGAGCCGTGCTCAGCCCTCGACCCCATCGCCACCGCGAAGATCGAAGAGCTTTTGTTCGAACTCAAGAACCAGTGTACCATTGTGATTGTCACCCACAACATGCAGCAGGCGGCGAGGGTGGCGGACTTCACGGGATTCTTCCTGCTGGGTGAGCTCATCGAATTCAATGAAACGGGGATCATCTTCAAGACGCCCGCAAAGAAGGAGACCGAGGACTACATCACCGGCCGCTTCGGATAAACGGGTGAGCGCACGACACTTCGGCGGCGGATCCAGGCTGTGGGGTACGGAGGACCATGAAACACTTCCAAGAGGAACTCGAAGACCTCAAGAAGCGGCTGCTCGAAATGGGTGGTCTGGTGGAATCGGCGGTTTTCCGGAGTGTTCTTGCGGTGATCGACAGGGACAGCAACCAAGCGCAGGAAGTCCTGAAGAATGAAGCGCGCATCAACCAGATGGAGATCGAAATCGACGATCTCGCCACCCGCCTGCTGGTCCTCCAGCAGCCGATGGCGACCGACCTGCGGTTCCTCACCGCGGCCATCAAGATTAACAACGACCTCGAGCGCATGGGCGACCTGGCGGTGAACATCGTCGAGCGCGCGCTGGCGCTCGTGGACGATCCTGTCACGATGCCCATGATCGACATCCCCCTGATGGCCAAGCAGACGGAGTCCATGGTGCACAAATGCCTGGACGCTTTCGTCCGGGGTGACGCCGAGCTGGCACGCAGCGTACTGCTCTCCGACGACGCGGTCGTGAACAGCAAGCACGTCCTCTTCCTTGTGCAGGGCGTCGACGTCCGCCACCACGCGGAAGTCCGACGATAGCCGCGCCCGCTCTTCGATGACATCTCCCCTCTAACCTTCGCGTGCGGTATGCTTTGCACCTCAATGGGTTGCCCGCGAGCAGGCGAGAGCTCTCCCCGGCCAACTCCCAGCGGGAGCTTGCATCGAACTCAAAAGGCGGCGCTTTCCGCCTGCCAGTGTAATTTTCTCTTTGACTGACCACGACGACCGATGGTGAAATGGGTATCGGTCGTGATATCTGAGGGTAGTGAGGGAAGAGACTTTATGCGAGCTTTGGAGTTAAAACAACGCGTCCTGGCCTCGGCGCTGGCTGGCGCGCTGACGGCGGGGCTGGCTCCCTGCCTGCCGGCGGGGCAAAGTGCCTCGGACAATGTTGAGGAGTGGACTGTTCCGGAAGGAACAGAATTCAAGCTTCAACTTCACACCACGGTTAGTTCCAAGACTTCCAAGGCCGGCGACCGCGTGCTGACCACGCTGATCGATCCGGTGGCCGTCGAGGATCGGGAAGTCCTGCCCAAAGGCGTACGCATCGATGGTCACGTCGGCGAGGTTAGGGAGGCAGGCCACAAGGGGAGGGGGGGATACCTCTACGTGGTCTTTGACACTGTTGAGCTGCCGAACGGCGAAAAGGTTGCGATCGTTGGCTCGCTGACCGAGATCTTCTCAAGTGAAGGCAGCGCGGATTCGACGGTCGGGCTGGAAGGCGAACTTAAGGGGCGCGGGCCGTCGCGCAAGAAGCAGGTGGCCATCGTCGGCGCTGCCGGGGTTGCCGGCGCGGCCGGAGGTGTTGGCCCCGCGGCCGCCGCGCTAGTGGGTGGCGCGATCGCCGCCTATCTTCTGCCGCGGGGCAAGCAGGCGAGCCTGGCGGCCGGCTCGCTAGTCGGCATGCGCTTGGATCGGGACGTCTCTTTCTCTCTTCCCGGAACCGCGAATTAACCGCCGATTTCCCGCCCTTCGGATTCCTGCAAACTGGGCTCTCCTCTGCCGTTGTCCCAACCCAACAAGGTGCATCCCGATCCCGGAACCCGCCCCCGGCTGGTTGGGCAATCATGCTGGCCGACATAATGACAACCGCCCTGGCGCGGGGATTAACGCGAGGCGGAACGGGGTGGGAAGAGCCGGGCGACCTCCGGCAGGCTCACGAGCTGGGAGGCCGGGAGTAGCTGGATGTCGTCGCGCTCCAGCTCAGGAAGGAAGCGCGCCAGCGCCGAGAGCGTGCTCGCATAAGGGTGGCCGATGGCGATTGCCACGCCATGCTCTTCGATGGCCTGCCGGAATTCGCGAAGCTGGCCGAGGGTGTAAGGAACTGTTTCCGTGTCGTCCAGGAACACGGACCGATAGAAGGCTGGCAGCCCTTCGCGACGCGCGATATCGAGGGCGACGCTGGCCGGGGTCGTGCGGCTGTCCACCAGATACAATCGGCGCTGGACGAGCTCCCGAATGACCGCGGTCATCAATCGAGCGTCGGCCGTGGCGCGCGAGCCCATATGGTTGTTGACTCCAACCGCGTAGGGTACGGAGTCCAAATCCTCCCCGATGACGCGGGCGACTTCGGCGGGCCGCATTCCAGTGCGAATCTCGCCAGGGCCGGGCGTAGCGGCGGAATCCGGCTCCATCGGCAGGTGCAGCATGACCTCGTGGCCGGCGCGATGCGCCTCTTTCGCCGTGGCGGCAGAATAGACGAGGTGGGGGAGCACCGAGAACGTCACGGGATAGGGAAGCGCCAACAACTTCTGCGCCGCCACTAGGTCCCCGCCGAGATCGTCAATGATGATGGCGGCGCGCCGGATCTCAGGAACTTCACGCAGCCACCAGCGACATGCCAACGCACCGTCACGAGAGACGCGAACGTCCGCCGCCTGGCCGTCCGCTCGTCTGACGCTCATGCGGGTTTTGACCTCGAGGTTATCGGTCTTTGCCCCCCCCTCAAGGACACCAAGAACGGCGCGAAAGGCATCCGAAGTTACTACGGCCTCGATAGGCACGTCGGCCTTGAGAGGCGGGAAAGCCGCGGATGGCGGAATCTTGATCCAGACTCGGTCCCCCCCAACCTCCTCAATACGCTCTTTGACCTGACAGGTGATCCGGCGGCGTTCAGCTTCGTTCAGCCCTACCCGTTTGGGGGCGAACCAGCTACACCTCTCCAGAAGGATAATCGCAGGGAAAAATAGCGCAGCGAGGGCCGCGAGGAGGCTGCGCCTGTGGCGCGCTGGTTTTCTGCCTCTTGGCCGGCGAGCGGAACGGCTGTTCCGGACTATGGGGTCGGCCACCGTTTAGGCGGCTTTCGTGGTTTTCTGCTTCAGGACTTCGATGGCCCTGTGAAGCTCCTGGTCGTTCTTGTCGCCAAAGTGCTCGGGCTCGGTCGGTTCGTTGTCGTCGTCATCCGCGCTTGCCGAGTCGTCGGCGGAGGTATCGACGACGTTGGGCGTGACGCCGTTGTCCTGGATGGCTTTCCCGTCCGGACCGTAGTACTTGGCCACGGAGAGCAGCAAGGCCGAGCCGTCGTCCATGGGAATGAGTTTCTGGTAAACACCGACGCCGAAACTGCGGACACCCACCGCCTCGCCGCGCTTATTGCCCTGGATGGCCGAGGCCACGAGTTCGGCTGGTCCGGCGGTGGACTGGTTGATCATGACCACCAGCGGGAGTGCGCAGACGTGCGCCGAGGGAATGGCGTTCAGATCCTGCCGCGGATAGCGTTGACCTTCGAGGTAGGCGACCACCCCCTTCTCGAGAAACAGGCTGGCCGTTTTCACCGCTTCCTCGGGATTCCCGCCGGCGCAGTTTCTCAGGTCGAGCACGACCTTATCGGCGCCCGCGGCGGTCAGTTCCTTCAGCTTCGCGGCGATTTCGGCGGCTTGGCCCTTGCTGAAGCTGGCGACGCGGATGTACCCCGCATTATCCTCGGCCATTTTGCCGACGGTCGGAGGTTCGCTCAGCACAGCGCGGGTGATCTCCACCTTCTGGGGCTCGCCCCGCGCCTCATGGACCAAGGTGAGCGACACCGTGCTTCCGGCAGGGCCGGCCAGCATCCGTTGGAGCTGAACGACGGAGAGTTCTCGCGTTGCCGAATCTTCCACCCGGTCGATGAGGTCGCCGGGCTTCACCCCGGCCTTCTCGGCCGGACTCCCGGGCAGCACCGCCACCACCGTGGCGAAACCCATGCGCTTGGCGAGGAAAATGCCGACGCTGGCGGCACCCGCCTCCGGCTGCTTCAGGTATTCCTGATACTCCTGCGGGGTGAAGTAGGTACTGTAAGGGTCGAGGGCCTCGAGCAGGCCGCGGATGGCGCCACCCGTCACTTTTCTCAGATCGGGCTCGGTGACGTAGTCGCTCTTGATGCGGGAAAGAACTTCGCTATACACACCGAGGTCCCGATAGGTCTTCTCGCTCGACGTGTCACTCTTGCCAAGCAGTCCGCCCAGCAGAACATAAAAAACCACGACGCACGAAGCCGTGATCAGAAATAGACGAACACGATTGCTCATCGGGAATACAACTCCTCTCGGCCCAGACGCCCCACCTGATTTCAGTATAGCACGGGAGCCTGCCGGTTTCACCCGTTGCCGATCTGCGTGCTAGAATCCCCCTGGAATGGGACGAGAACGCATCGAACTCATCCTCGGCGACATCACGAAGCAGAAGGCGGATGCTGTCGTGAATGCGGCGAACACGGCGCTGCTGGGCGGGGGCGGCGTGGACGGAGCGATCCATCGCGCCGCAGGGCCGAAGCTGCTCGAAGAGTGCCGAACACTCGGTGGCTGCCCGACCGGTGAGGCGCGGGTCACCAAGGGTTACAAGCTGCCCGCCCAGTACGTGATTCACACCGTCGGCCCCGTCTGGCACGGCGGCACGCGCGGCGAAGACGAATTGCTGGCCTCCTGCTACCGGAACTCGCTTGCCCTTGCAGCCAAGCAGGGCGTGAGGACGATTGCCTTCCCCTGCATCGGCACGGGCGTGTATGGGTTCCCGCACGACCGCGCCGCGGAGATTGCCGTGAGAGAAGTGAAGAGTCTCCTGGAACGGACACCTACTCTCGAGAAAGTCGTTTTCGTCTGTTTCCTGGCGCGCGACTATGAGTGTTACAGGAAGCTCCTCGAGGGCTAATGGGAGCACACCTCTAGGCACGTCCTCCAGACGGCCGGAGGGACGTGGGCATTCGCGAGGGTGACCACTTTCATTGACTTTCCGGCCCTGCTATTGTAGTTTCACATCTGGGAATTGTCACACCCCGCGAGCTATGGCTGCTGACGCGAGTGTGGTCGAGGTAGTTCTCGAAAGCGATCTCAAGAACGTCGAGGTCGCCGAGGAGGTCACGCGACGCGTTTCCAGCACGGCGGGGTTCGACGAGGACGACCAGCACAAAATCGATATGGCCGTGCACGAATCGGTGATCAACGCCATCTGGCACGGCAACAAGAACGACCCGAGCAAGCACGTCTGGTTACGGTTTGAGATCTTCCGGGACCGCCTGGAAATCCACATCCGCGACCAGGGAAATGGTTATGACCCGAGCCATTTGCCCGACCCTCTGCTAGCCGAGAACTTGCTGAACGTTTCGGGGCGGGGCATTTTTCTGATTCGTACGTTCATGGATGAATTTCGGGTCGAGAGTCGCGCGGGACAAGGCACGGAAGTGGTTCTAGTGAAGCGGTTGCATACAGACAATTCAGCCCCGTCAAGGAGGGAAGGACCGTGAGCATGAAAGCGACAGTGCGTCAGGTTAATTCCGTCACCGTAGTGGACATGAGCGGGCGAGTCACCTTGGGTGAGGGATGCACGCAGTTGCGGGAACTGATCCGCGAGCAGTTGGGCAAAGGCAACAAGCACCTGCTCCTGAACCTCGCGGACGTCACCTATATCGACAGTTCGGGGATCGGCGAGTTGGTCAGCGGTTTCACGACCGTGTCGAATCAGGGCGGCCAGTTAAAACTGTTGAATCTCACGAAAAAGGTTCACGACCTCTTGCAGATCACCAAGCTCTACACCGTCTTCGATGTGCATGAAGACGAGGCCAAAGCGATCAGCAGCTTTGAGAAGTCGGCGAAAGCGTAGCCCCGCCGCCTTCCGCATTCTTGTTTCCACCTTTGTCCGTCTTGTTCCTTGGGAATAGTCTAACGGCCGAACGTCTCTTCCGCCCTCGCTGCGGGGGCGGAAGTGCGCCGCGGGGGCGAGGGCTCGGGGAGCCCCTCCCGGGTCCCTCCGAGCTCCGCGCAAGGGGCTTGGCGGCTGCAGGAAAAAAGGTATAATGGCAGCGCGTATTTGCCCGACGGCCCATTTCTGACGACGCACAGCGATGGCCAAGCACCTCTACTACTTCCGACCCTCAGCATTGAACAAGGTGCTGCGACCGTTGTCCGATTCCTACCGAGTCGTCGCCCTCGATCGTGACCAGGGGACGAATGCGGACTGGATCTTTCCCGCGGTGCTCGTCGCCAACGCCCGCGAGGACGACCCGAAGGCGATTGAACGCCTCGCGCCGAAGAGCGGGGCTTGGCGGCTGATTTACTTCCTCGAGGGCCACAGCCTACCGAAGACTCGCTTCGATGGCCGACTCTTCGCCATGCTGCCGAGTCCGACCCCTCAAGCCGTCTTGGCGCGGACCATCGAAAGCGCCTTTGATACCCTCCGATTGGAAGAGGAGAGCCGCCGCACCGCTGCGCAGCTTCACCTGGTTGCCACCGAGCTGGAAACGCTCAACAAGATCGGCATTGCGCTCTCGACCGAACGCAGCCCGGACGCGCTCCTCGAGTTGATCCTTACGAAGAGCCGCGAGATCACCGGCTGCGACGCCGGCTCCCTCTATCTGGTTGAAGAGGACCCCGAGGGCGCTAAGCATCTCGTCTTCAGGCTCACACAGAGCGACAGCCACTCGGTTCCGTTTCGACAGTTCACGCTGCCCATCGACACGCGCAGCATCGCTGGCTACGCGGCCGCCACCGGCAAGATCCTGAACATCAAGGACGCTTACCGCATCCGCAACCTGCCCTTCCGCGTGAACCGCGACTTCGACGAGAAGTTTGGCTACCGGACCAAATCGATGTTGACCGTGCCGATGAAGAACCAGAAAGACGAGGTCATTGGGGTCCTGCAACTCATCAACGCCAAACGGGACCCTTCCCTCAAGCTGACCTCGCGGCAGGTTGTGCATCGGGAGGTCCTGCCGTTTTCCGAGCGCAGCCAGGAACTCGCTTCTTCGCTGGCCAGCCAAGCGGCCGTGGCGCTCGAAAACAGCCAGCTCTACCGCGAGATTGAGAACCTCTTTGAAGGCTTTGTTAAGGCTTCGGTGCTGGCGATTGAATCCCGCGACCCGACCACCTTCGGCCACTCCGAGCGGGTGGCAAAACTCACGGTGGGCTTGGCGGAAGCGGTGGACCGCTCTGACACCGGCCCCTATGGCGATATCCACTTCACGGGCGAAGACATTCGTGAAATCCGTTATGCCTCCATCCTGCACGACTTCGGCAAAGTCGGCGTGAAGGAGGAAGTCCTGGTCAAGGCGAAGAAACTCTATCCTTCCCAGCTCGAGCTCATCCACAAACGCTTCCAGTACATCCGCAAGGTTCTGGAACTCGACTCCTATCGCAAGAAACTGGATTTCGTCCTGGCCAATGGGAATCAGAACTACCAGCAGACCTTCGCGGAGATAGAGTCAGCGGGGTGCAAAGAGCTCGGTCAGCTCGAAGAATTCCTCTCACATATCCTGCAGGCGAACGAGCCCACCGTGCTTCCCGAAAAGACTTCAGAGGAGCTCGTGGAAATTGCCGGGTGGACTTTTCAGGATCCCTCCGGCCCCACCGAGCCGCTGCTTTCTGAGGAGGAGTTGCGTTTCCTCACCATCCCCAAAGGCAGCCTGGACAGCGACGAGCGCATCCAGATCGAGTCCCATGTCATCCACAGCTTCCGGTTTCTCAGCCAAATCCCCTGGACCAAGGAGCTCAAGCGGATTCCGCTGATTGCCAAGGCCCACCACGAGAAACTGGACGGAAGCGGCTACCCGTACCATATGGCAAGCACGGAAATTCCCTTCCAGGCCAAGATGATGACCATTTCGGACATTTTCGACGCCTTGACCGCCCGCGACCGTCCCTACAAACGGGCTGTCCCTGTCGAACGCGCCTTGGACATCATCGGGCAGGAAGTGAAGTCCCAGCTTCTCGACCCCGTCCTGTTCCGGCTCTTCGTTGACGCAAAAATCTTCCAAATTACTGCAAAAGAATGAGATGGCGAGAAGGGTAGGCCTGCCCTGAGGGCCGTCTTGTCACACCCTCTACGCGACCTGAGTTTGCGGTCACGTTTCGTGAGGCGGATTCTCGCCGCCGCCGGTGTGCTCTCGGAAGGATCAAGCCCTATTTTTGACTCTTTGCGGCCTCACGCACCGCGTTCATTAACTCGTCCCCACCCCCGGCCTGACGGATGTCCAGGAGATCATTCTCGGTGGGGGAGAATTTGAGGCCGTATTGTCGGACCAGCCCGGCCACACGCGTGCTGGGCACGTAGTTCTTGAGCAGATCAAGGATGGCGTCTTTGCTGAAAGCCTTAGGATTGGGCTCTGGAGGCGGCGCGGGGGGTGGCGCTGGCGGTGTGTACTTGGCAACGAACGCCAGTTTCGCCTGCACCTGGGCGCGGTTGGTGACAAGAATTTCGAACTTGTTTTCGCCCTCGTGGAGCGGAATCGCCTCTGACCAGAATTCGGCGGCCTGGGGGTTTTGGGGCCGCAGGCTGGCGGGAGTCCCGTTGATGCTCACCACGGGAATGCCGGCGTTGTCCATGGCCACCCCGCGGATCTTGAGGGCGGGGTTCGTGACCTCGATCGTCTGCCCGGGCGTGGCGACCGAGGGCTCGACAAGCACGACCGTGGGCGGAGCCGCTTGCGTGACCTCGACGCGCGCCGTGGCCGTCTTTGTGCCCCCGGGTCCTTGCGCGGTGAGGGTGTACGTTGTGGCTTCCTGCGGGGTCACGCTCCGCGAACCCGCGGCCTCGACCGTGCCCACCTCGGGATCAATCCGCACGCTCGTGGCGTTTTGCGACGTCCAGACCAGCGTCAGTGCATGGCCGCGCTCCACGCTCGATGGATTCGCGTTAAAGGTGACTTCGGGCGCGGGCGGCGGAGGTGGCATCACCTGCACCAGCACTCGGTCGAAATTCCTCAGCGCCTGTAGCATCGAGGCGGTTCCGGCCGCCCCGGCGCCTGCTAAGCCCATCGCCCCCGGACCGCTGTGAACGGACCCCCACTGTTCCTCGGGCGTATAGAAGATCATTCGCTTCTTGCTTTGTGTCTTGAAGCGCAGGTAGGCGTATTGCAGTTGGACTTCGGAAATCTCCGCCGACGTCGCTTCAAAAGCTTCGGCGAGCTTGCCCTGAGGCTGGACGACAGTGTAGCGGATGCCGTCGCGCGCGATGTCGAACCAGCCGTAAGAAGTACTGAAGACCGACCAGCCGGAGAAACTCGCGACCGGATACCGTAACGTAGGGTGTCCAGTATCTGCGTTCAGAAGCTGAGGCTTGGCGTATTCGCTGGTACCTTCGGAGACCGCACCCCGTTTCGACCTCTTGGCAAATTGCGCGGCAGCGGCCGGGGCAGCAATCAGGCCGATTCCCGTGGCCGCGATGAGAAATAACACTGCCCCTCGACAACGCTGCCGGCGAGATTTGAGACGATCCGCTGACGACCAACCCCGCATCATGCTCGATTCCTCCTGGCTGTCAGGTTGAGGGCGTGATCGGTCGAACCACAGCACAAACCGCGGCGTCCGACCCGCTTGACGGCGTGATTATGCTCCCAGGTGGCTTGGATTGGCAATGTCTGAGGAAGTGAAAGCGCAGCCTGCGGAGATTTGCCTTAGAAGCCCTGATGTTCCTCCCCCACCGGCCGGAAAGATTCGGCCTCGAACCGCCGCGACGGCGCGAAAATGCGGGACAGCCGGGGGTGCTCGCTTCCGGAGGTCCGATTCTATTTTCGCCCTTTCGCCACATCGCGTATAGCGTCGATCAGGCCGTCGTCGCCGCCGGCTTTGCGGATATCCTGAATATCGTCCTCCGTGGGCGAAAACTTGAGGCCATACTGTCTGACCAGTTCGGCGACGCGCGCGCTGGGGACGTAGCTCCCCAGCAGGTCAATAATCTCACTTTTAGCGAGCGCCTTGGGATTGGACGGGGGCGACGGTGCGGTGGGGGGCGCTGCTTGGGGGGGAGTGGGCGCGGCCGCGGGCGGTGCCGGCGCTGTATAATGAGCAACAAAACGGAATCGGGCCTGCGCCTTGGCAGGGTTGGATGCCACGATTTCGATAATGTTCCCCCCGGGCGATAACGGGAGCGCGTCCGACCAGAATTCCACCGCTTGGGCGTTACGAGGTTTCAGGTTTGCAGTCACGCCGTTAATCGTAACGACGGGCAGGCCGGTGGAATCGGTAGCAATACCGCGCACGGTCAGCGTTGCGGATTGGACGTGAACGATTTCGCCGGACTTCCCGGCCGAGGGCTCCATGAGGACAATCATGGGAGGCTCGGGCGGGGGCGGTGCTACGATGGGCTCCGGTTTTTTCTCGACCCGCGGGGGCGGTGACGGTGCGGGCGGCGGACGGACCAAGGCCAGAGCGCGCTGAAAGTTCTGGAGGGCTGCTACGATGCTCCCCGTTGAGGCCAAGTATTGCTTGCCGGCGCTGAGCATTCCGGGACCTGTGTGGACCGATCCCCAACGGTCAGGAGGCAGATAGACAACGTGGCGACCCTTCCCGGCCGCGTGGAATTCCAGCCAGGGCACCTGCCACTTCAGTTTGCTGACCGCCGCATGGGAGGTGGTAAAGCCGTGGTCCTGCTTGCTGGCAGGCTGCTGCACCTCATAGCGGACGGTGTCCCGGCTGATGTCCAGCCAACCATAGCTCACGCTCCAGATCGAGCCGTACCAGTGCATGACGGGATAGCGCAAGGTTGGGTCACTGCCCGCATTGAGGAGTTCAGGCCCTGACATCAGGCCCCGCTCTGCCTCAAGAACCTGTGATTTCTTGTCGGGAGCTGCGTCGAGGAAGAGCGTGCCGCTCAGGAGGGCCGCGAGGACAAGCAGTGACCGAACCCCTGCACCGCCCGCGGTCCGTCCCCAGCATGGCTTCATCTCGGATTACCTCGCTGGTTTCACTGCGTGAGAAGTGCCGACCCCACGAGGGGAGTATTTCGCAAACCGTAGAGCCATGCAAGGTCTATCTTGTCACGCGGACTCTCTCGGCAATCGCAGGCGACCTCAGATGGTCTCATCCGGATGTGGGAAGATGCCGCTCCGATTATGCGCCCTTGAAATTGCCCTAAGCCGTCGGCAAGATTGGCGCTTGCGCTCAGAGCCAATTTTCTGAGATTTTAGTGTGACCCTTTGCTACCTCGCGAGGGCATGGTAAGCAAGGATTTATCGCCGTGAATTTTATGGCGCGCCAAACCGAGAATGGCGCGGCGAGGGAAACTGCAGATGTCGGGTGAACCCATGCAGTATTGGCTGGGATTGACGCGGATCGAGGGTTTGGGTGTCCGGACCGCCCACGCGCTGGTGGAGCATTTTGGGTCTGCGCAGGCCGCTTACATGGCGTCGCTGACGGAACTCGAGGCCTGCGGAATCCCCGCGCATATCGCCCAAGCGGTTTTCGCCCAGACCGGGCTGAAAGAAGCCGAAAAGGAAATGGCGGCGGCGGCGAAAGCCCAGTGTCAATTGCTCGCTTACGACAGCCCGGATTACCCGCCGCTGTTGCGCCAGCTCCCAGACCCGCCTTTGGTGCTCTACGTCCGCGGAGACGTCCACGTGCTTTCCCAGCACGCGTTGGCGATTGTGGGGACGCGGCGCCCAAGCGCCTACGGCAGCCAGGTGGCGCATCGCCTCGCGCGCGACTTGGCGGAGCGGCAGTTGGTGATTGTGAGCGGCCTGGCGCGAGGGATCGATTCCTGCGCTCACCGCGGCGCCCTGGAGGGGAAGGGCAAGACGGTGGCCGTGCAAGGCCGGGGGATGGATGCGATCTATCCTTCCGAGAACCGTAAGCTGGCGGAGAAGATTGTGGAGAACGGCGCGATTATTTCGGAGTTTCCGCTGGGCACGGGACCGACGCCGGAGAATTTCCCCATCCGCAACCGGATCATCAGCGGGCTCTCACTCGGCGTAGTGGTGGTGGAGGGTGCCGAATACAGCGGCTCGCTCATCACGGCGCGGCTGGCGCTTGAGCAGAATCGTGAAGTCTTTGGCGTGCCCGGCAACATCACCGCCGCTCAGAGCTTCGGCCCGAACCAACTTATCAAGCAGGGAGCGAAACTCGTGGACCAGTGGGTGGACGTCATCGAAGAATTTCCCGCCGAAGTCCGCAAGCAACTCCTTCCGCCCGTAGAGGCATCGGAAGGGAAATCGGAGGCGCCCGAGACGGGAACACTCTTCGAGCAATCGCTCAGCCCCGAGCAGAAGGCCGTCTTCAATGTGTTGCGCGCCGATGAGGCGACTTTTGTTGATTCTATCTTCGGCTCGGTAGCGCTGCCGCCACCACAGATTCTCCAGGCGTTGCTCGAGCTGGAGATGACGGGGCTGATTCGGCAGTTGCCGGGAAAGAACTTTATCCGTAAACTGTGACAAGGGCAGTCGTCAGTTGTCAGCTCTCAGTGATCAGTTGCCCCCAGGTGGCAAAGCTGGGGGGGCAGACTTATTCTTCCAGACGAGGCCTTGATTCCGCTTACTGACAACTGACGACTGAAAACTGATTACTGGTCTTATGCCCAAATCGCTCGTCATCGTCGAATCGCCCACCAAGGCGAAGACCATCAACCGGTACCTGGGGCCGGACTATACCGTCAAAGCCTCGATGGGCCATGTGATGGATCTGCCCAAGAAAGAACTGGGCGTCGACCTCGAGAAGGGTTTTGAGCCCACTTACCTCGTCATCCCCGGAAAGAGACACGTCATCCAGGAGTTGAAGGCGGCCGCGACCAAGGCGGACGCAGTCTATCTTGCCGCCGACCCCGACCGCGAAGGCGAGGCTATCTGTTCGCACCTCCAGAGCCTGCTCAACGGCAAGAAACGCCGGTTCCACCGCGTCCTTTTCAATGAGATTACGCGCGAGGCCGTGCGCGAGGCCTTCGAGCATCCCGGCGAGATCGACTCGCACCTGGTGGATGCTCAGCAGGCGCGGCGCATCCTGGACCGCCTGGTGGGTTATCAGATCAGCCCCTTGCTCTGGGACAAAGTGAAGCGAGGAATCTCCGCCGGACGGGTGCAGACCGTCGCGCTGCGTCTGATCGTCGAGCGCGAGCGCGAGATCCAGGCTTTCCAGAAAAAAGAGTATTGGACGATCGAGGCGCACCTCGAAGGCAAGAACCCGCCGCCCTTCGACGCGCGCCTCATAAAGTTACAGGGGAAGGATCTCGAAATCCCCAACCAGGTGAGCGCCGACCATCACACCACCGCGATCAGGGCATCGAAATTCGTCGTCCAGTCGGTGACCACGAAGGAGAAGCGCAAATATCCCGTCCCCCCGTTTATCACCAGCAAGCTCCAGCAGGAGGCCGTGCGCAAGCTGCACTTCTCGGCCAAGAAGACGATGCTGCTCGCGCAGCGGCTTTATGAAGGCGTCGAGCTCGGGGAGGAAGGCTCGGTCGGGCTCATCACTTACATGCGCACCGACTCGGTCCGGGTGGCGGAAGGCGCACTGAGCGCGGTGCGCGCGTACGTTCAGAAGACCTTCGGCCCTCCGTATTTGCCTTCCGAAGCCATCCACTACCGGAGTAAGAAAGACGCGCAGGACGCCCACGAGGCCATCCGGCCGACGGCCGTGGAGCGGACTCCGGAATCTGTTCGCGCCTTGCTCGGGCCGGACGAATTCAAGCTCTACAAACTCATCTGGCAGCGCTTTGTGGCTTCCCAGATGACCCCGGCGGTCTTCGATCAGACGACCATCGACATCACGGCGGGCGATTACCTCTTCCGGGCCACCGGATCGGTGGAGAAGTTCAACGGCTTCCGCGCCGTCTATGAAGAAGGCAAGGACGAAAAAGGGGAGATGGAAGACGAGGAAGAGCTCAAGCACCGCCTGCCTGCGGTCCAGCAGGGCGAGCCGCTGCGCCTGCGCCGGCTGCATCCTGAGCAGCACTTCACCGAGCCGCCGCCGCGCTTCAATGAGGCCACGCTGGTGAAGGCGCTGGAAGAGAAGGGCATCGGCCGGCCCTCGACCTACGCGCAAATCCTCGCCGTCATTCAGAATCGCGAATACGTCAGCAAGCAACAGGGACGCTTCTTTCCCACCGAACTGGGCATGGTGGTGAGCGATCTGCTGGTCAAGAATTTCAGCGACATCTTCGATGTCGCCTACACGGCGCGCATGGAAGAGGAACTCGACGAGGTCGAAGAGGGCAAGCTCACCTGGACCCAGGCGCTCGACGAGTTCTATAAGAAGTTCAAGCGAGACCTGCGCCTCGCCGAACGCGAGATGGAAGACATCAAGGGCGAAGGTATCCCCACCGAAGAGAAATGCGAGAAATGTGGCCGGCCGATGGTCGTGCGGCTGGGGCGCAATGGCGCGTTCCTCGCCTGTACGGGTTATCCGGATTGCGAGGGCACAAGCGATCTGACGCCGGAGCTCGCGGCGAAATTCGGCAGCGGCGGCCCGCCCGCCCCCGAAGTCCCGGAGCAGACGTGCGAGAAATGCGGGAAGCCGATGGCCGTCAAGCGCGGGCGGTTCGGATTCTTCCTCGCCTGTACAGGTTACCCCGAGTGCCGCAACACCAAGAAGATTGTGATGAAAGAAGGCACGGCAACCGCTGTCCAGGATAAGGTGCTCGACGAGAAGTGTCCTGAATGCGGCAACAACTTGGTGGTCAAGCACGGCCGCTATGGCGAGTTCACGGCGTGCAGCAACTACCCCAACTGCAAATACATCAAGCGAGAGACCATCGGAATACCCTGCCCCGAGAAAGGCTGCACGGGAGAGTTAGTGGTGCGCCGCACGCGCCGTCGAAAGACCTTTTACGGGTGCAGCCGCTACCCCGAATGCAAGTTTACCGCATGGGATAAGCCCGTTGCCGAGCCCTGTCCCGATTGCGGCTCGCCCATCCTGCTCGAGAAGCAGACCAAGAAGTCAGGCCCCGTGCGCTACTGCCCCAACGAAGCCTGCAAGTACGAACACGCCGCGGCGTGAAGGCAGTCAATAGTCGAGAGTTCAGAGTCGAGAGCCGGAGCCAAGGAAGGACTGCGCAGGCAGCCGGCTTTAACTGTCGACTGTCAACCGTCGACTGTGAACTGGCCTTCTCACCTTTCCCAGAGGCTGGAAACATGCAGGCTAAGGCCGGGAAACAGTGGCGAAGTTAGCTCGTCGCCGACGCCCAGGCTGGCGGCGAGATCGTAGTTGCCGAGATGCAACTGGAATACTTCAACGGTCTGCACCCAGGGATCGATCCGCCAGAATTCGGGCACACCGTGGAGCGCGTATTGTTTGGGTTTGATCTCGCGATCCAGTCGGGAAGACGATTCCGACAGGACTTCCACGACAAGGTCGGGCGGCCCGGACAGATTCTTCTCGCCAATAATGTGCAGCCGGGCTTGGGAGACAAAGAGGATGTCGGGCTCGAGAACCGTGATGTCCGAGAAAACGATATCCAAAGGCGCGGTGAATACCTCGCCCAGGCCGTGCGTTCGGACATGCTGCCAGAGTTGCGCTGACAAGTTCATGATAATCCGCTGGTGCAGGGGAATGGGTGAAGGGGTCACGAAGAGTTCTCCATCCACGATCTCGTACCGGTTTCCATCGTCGGGGAAGTGCTGCAAGTCCTCGTAGGTGAACTTGGTGGTGATGCGCATGGGGAGATTATAACACCGCCTCTGTCACGCTGTTATAATGGCCGCCAGAGAGAGTGGACGTGAGACCAGCCATCATCGCGGGCGGAGGCTTGGCGGGCAGCGAAGCGGCCTGGCAACTGGCGGAGCGCGGAATTGCCGTCACGCTCTACGAGATGCGTCCCACAAAGTCGACTCCCGCCCACAAGACCGACAAACTCGCCGAGCTCGTCTGCAGTAATTCTCTGAAATCCAATGCGCCGCAATCCGCCTCAGGCCTCCTCAAGGAAGAGCTGCGCCGCGCCGGCTCGCTACTGCTGCGCTGCGCTGACGCTTCTGCGGTTCCCGGCGGCGCGGCGCTGGCAGTGGATCGAGAGCGCTTCGCGGATGCGGTCACGCGAGCGGTTGGCGGACATCCGCTCATCACGCTTCGTCGCGGGGAGTTGCGCGAAATTCCGGCCGAGGACCTGACACTTATCGCCACGGGCCCGCTGACTTCCGACGCCTTGGCGGCGCAGCTCCAGTCGCTAACCGGCGCCGCGAGCCTCGCCTTCTACGATTCCATCAGCCCCATCGTGGATGCCGAAACACTCAACATGGCCCGCATCTTCCGCGCGTCGCGCTACGGGAAGGGTGGAGAGGACTACCTCAACTGCCCGTTAACGGAAGAAGAGTATCGCGCTTTCTACGAGGCGCTGGTGTGCGCGGCGAGCGTGCCGCCGCATCCCTTCGAAGACGCGAGCTACTTCGAAGCCTGCCTGCCGATTGAAGAACTGGCACGACGCGGTTACGACACGCTCCGTTTCGGCCCGATGAAGCCCGTGGGGCTGACCGATCCTCGGACGGGCCGGCGACCGTATGCCGTCGTCCAACTACGTCCCGAGGATCTGCGCTATTCCAGCTACAACCTAGTCGGGTTTCAAAACCACCTGAAATTCCCGGAGCAGCAGCGCATCTTGCGGATGATTCCCGGCCTCGAACGCGCCGAATTTCTGCGCTATGGGCAGATCCATCGCAACACTTACCTCAACGCGCCGGCGCTCCTCCAACCCGATCTGAGCCTGCGCGCGGCGCCAAAGGTTTTCATTGCTGGACAACTTTCGGGCGTGGAAGGTTACGTCGAGTGCGTCGCCACGGGCCTATTGGCTGCATTCGCCATGGCGTCGCGCGTGCGGGGCGAAGATTTCGCACCTCCGCCGCGCACCACCGCGCTTGGTTCGCTGGTCCACTACGTCACCCACGCTGATCCGCGCCAGTATCAGCCGGCGAACATCACCTTTGACCTGCTGCCGCCCGTCGATGACCTTCCACTCGCGGTGGCCCGCGACCGGCAAGCTCGGCGGGCCCGGCAATGCGAGCGCGCGCTTGCTGACCTGGCTGCTTGGCTTGAGACCCTGTCCTTCCATTCGCCTGGGGAGCGAACGGATGAGGTTCTGACAACCGATAGCTGAGAACTGACAACTGTATTTTTATGGATGACCTGATCGAGCGTTACATCCAGTACCTTCAATACGAGCGCAACGCCTCGCCCCATACGGTGCGCAACTACCGCAGCGACTTGATGCAGTTCCGCAATTTCCTCGCTCAGTCTCTCGCCACGGGCGAGCAGCCGGCGGCGAAAGTCAGTCTCAAGTCTGTGGACGCGCTGCGCATGCGAGGTTTCCTGGCCCACCTGTTCGCGAAAGAGACAAAGAAGAGCTCGATCGCTCGCAAGCTGGCGGCGGTGCGCGCCTTTTTCAAGTTCCTCAGTCGCGACCGCGTCCTGGCAGAGAATCCCGCCGCGGCCGTCTTCCTCGACCGCATCGCGCAGGGAGCGCAGACGGGCGACCCGTTGCTGGTGCGCGACCGCGCGATCCTCGAGTTGCTCTATGCCTCGGGTCTGCGCGTCAGCGAACTGGTGGGGCTCGATCTGCGCCATGTGAATTTCGGCGACGGTATGGTGCTCGTGCGCGGCAAGGGGAACAAGGAACGCATCGTGCCCTTCGGCTCGAAGGCGCGCGAGGCGATGGAGGCATACCTGCCGGTGCGTGAGAGGGTTCTGCACGAGAACAAAGCCCACACGCCGGCGCTTTTCTTGAACACTCGCGGCGGGCGGCTGACGACGCGCTCCGTCGGCCGCTTGCTGAAGAAATACGTGCGGCGGCTCGGCCCGAATGTGAAGGTGAGCCCGCACTCGCTCCGGCACGCCTTCGCGTCCCATTTGCTCGCCGAGGGCGCCGACCTGCGCGCCATCCAGGAAATGCTAGGCCACAAAAGCTTGGCGACCACACAGAAGTACACCCAGGTTTCCATCAAGCAACTGATGGAGGTTTACGACAAGGCCCACCCGAAAGCATGAAGACGAGTCGACAGTCGAGAGTCGAAAGTTGAAAGCAAGATCCACCCGTCCATCCTCAGTGTTGACAGGAGTGAGGAGTGGGCTAAAATTCCGCTTTGGCCGTTTGGCTGAATCTCCATGCCCCTGCCCAAAGTTTCGGTCGTCCAATATCTCAATTCGGTGCCCCTGATCTGGGGGATGGTGCGAGGCGAGCAGCAAGGGCGCTACGACTTAGCCTACACGATACCTGCCGCGTGCGCGGACGCCGTGCACCAGGGCAAGGCCGACATCGGCATCGTCCCCTCGATCGAGTACCAGCGCATCGAGCGCGCGCAGATTCTGAGCGGCCTCTCGATTGCCTCGAAATCCGAGGCCAAGAGCGTGCTGCTGCTCAGCAATGTTCCCATCGAGAAGGTCAAGACCATCGCCGTGGACAATTCCTCGCGGACCTCCGCGGCGCTGGTCCGCATTCTGATGAGGAAGTTCTATTCGCGCTTCATCACCGTGGCGCCCTCGCTGCCCAAGCCCGCCGACATGCTCAAGCGCGCCGACGCGGCGCTGGTGATCGGCGACCCGGCGCTCACCTTTAACGGCCAGGTCGCGTGCGTCTATGACCTTGCGGCGGAGTGGAGGAAGTTCACGGGCCTGCCCTTCGTTTTCGCGCTCTGGGTGGGCCGCGAAAGCGCCCGGCTCGCACGCTTTCGCAAGGACTTCGAGGACTCGCGCAGTTTCGGCCTCGCGCACGTGGATGAGATTGCCGTTGAGTACGCGGCGAAACTCCACCTGCAGCCCGCCGCGGTGAAGGTTTACTTGACCGAGAACATCGACTATTCTCTGGATGAGGAGAACCGCAAGGGCTTGCGCCTCTTCTTCAAGCTAGCGCGCGAGGCGGGAATCATTCCGATCGAGAAGGATTTGCTGTTCGTCTGAGGTCTGCGGTGCGGAAAGTTCCGGGCAGGTTCCGACGCAGACCTCTTAATGACCGCACCATGGCCATCAGCCAAGCACAGGCTCTCGAAATGCTGCGCTCCGATGACCTCCTCGGCATCGGTATGGAGGCCGATGCCGTTCGCAAGCGGCTTCATCCCTTCGATGTCGTCACCTATCAGATCGACCGCAACATCAATTACACGAATATCTGCACGGAGTACTGCTCGTTCTGCGCGTTCTACCGGCCGGTGGGATCGCCCGAGGGTTACATTCAGCCGCTCGAGTCCATCTTCGAGAAGATTGATGAAACCCTGGCGCTCGGCGGCACCGGCGTGCTGATGCAAGGGGGGCTGCATCCTGACCTCAAGATTGACTACTACGAAAACCTGCTCGCGAGCATCAAGCGGCGTTATCCGCAGCTCCATCTGCATTGCTTCTCATCTCCGGAGGTCTTGAACATCGCCGAAGTTTCGGGATTGCCGCTGCGCGATACGATCGCCCGCCTGATGGACGCCGGCCTCGATTCGATTCCGGGCGGGGGCGCGGAGATTCTCGACGACGAAGTCCGCCGGCGCATTGCCCGCCTGAAATGCACAACCGCGGAATGGCTCGCCGTTCATCGCGTCGCGCATCAGCTCGGGCTGCGCACCACGGCGACGATGATGTTCGGCTGCGGCGAGACGCTCGAGCACCGCGCGAACCACCTCGAGCGCCTCCGCCAATTGCAGGAAGAGACGGGAGGCTTTACGGCGTTCATCCCCTGGATTTTCCAGCGCGAGAACACCTCGCTCGGCAACTTCATCAAGGAAGAGGCCACGGCGGTGGATTACCTGAAGACGCTCGCCGTCTCGCGGATTTTCCTCGACAACATCCCGAACGTGCAGGCATCGTGGCTCACGCCCGGCCACAAGGTCTGCCAGATCGCGCTGCGCTTCGGCGGGAACGACGTGGGCAGCATCCTGATCGAAGAGAACGTGGTGCGCGCCGCGGGCGTCACTCGCACCTCGAATGAAGAGCAGCTCCGCCGCCTGATCGCCGACGCCGGCTTCCGTCCCATTAAGCGGGATACCCTCTACCGCGCGTACTTTCTGAACTGAAACGCTCTCTACTTCGCAATGTGGTCTGGTGGGTGGCGGAAGTGGTCCCACGTGGTGTGCACCACTTCCCAGAGGGCGGGGCCGGCCCGGCAGCAAACTAGTCCTCTTGACAATTGTCGTTATAACACCTATATTGGCCGCAGGGAAGAACAATGACAAAGATGCTTCGCTGCGCTCAGCATGACAGCGGGGCGTGGGAACAGCGAGGGGCGTGGAAACAGCGAGGGGTGTGCGGACTCGCGGCGGAGATCAAGCAGCGCAAGCCTTTTCTTGAAGCTGGAAGCAGAGGTTTACTTGAACCTCCTCCGCGCCGCGGAAGTGTTGTCGCAGGACGCGGAGCGCACGATGAATCCCCACGGCCTGACGGGTCCCCGGTACAACGTCCTAAGGATCCTGCGCATCGCGGTCGTCACCTGAACGACCAGCGAAGCACAACGCTGGCGTTTGTCCTTCAGGCTCGCGGCCCATTGCTTGACAACCCTCTTGCCGAAGGGTACTGTCTGCCAACCTAGTCCTCTCGACGCCTTGCAATCAGGAGGACCGACGGCTCCCATGCGTATAGTTTGGCTTGTGCTCGCCCTCATTCTGAGCCTTCTGCTACCTTTGGGGGGAGCGTCCGCCGCGCAGGACGAGCGGCACGCGGCCGGGGAGGAGAAGCCACATGGGTAACTCCTATCGCTGCCAATACCCCCACGAGCTGCCCAACGACATCCCGTCCAAGATGATTGGGACGGCCATGTGGCCGGGGAACGAGCGCAAATGGGTGGCCATGCCGGGTGTCCCCTGGAGGCTGCGCTGGCTGCCGGGCGCCGGGTGGGAGTTCCAGGAGACCGCGCCGGGCGAGGGCGGCGAAATCGACTGGCAGGCCCAGGATGAGAAGGAGAAGCAGTACTGGGGAGCAGCCTATGGAGGCGGGGACAAGCCCCCAGGCGATGCCGCTTAGACGCAGTAGCGCCGACCGGAACCTGTCCCGACCTCGTCCGGAGAGCCTGCCCTGTCCCCCTTCGCTGTCATCCTGATCCCGCAGTCGCGGGAGAAGGACCTTTTTCATTTCCCTCTTCTGAAACGCAGGGTAAACCCCGCGAAGGTGCCGGCAGTCGTGCGTTTTCGTCGCTGGTTATGAAAACCGCCGCAGGGCCGCGGAGTTTCAAGGAGACGAAACTCTGCGCTAGCCCGCTGCCCAGGGCCCAAACCGGAGTATACTCCGACATGAGGCCGTGGATACGTATCCTATGATGCTGGCCGAAAAATCGAGAGGAAACTTGTGGCCACTTCCGTAAGAAGTTCGACCGGACTCACATTGGTCGATAGCAA
>JAIQGH010000065.1 GCA_020072655.1 Terriglobia bacterium
TTTTCCTTAACTCCCATAGCCCCCTCTTAACCTAAGAGGGGGAAGAATCCCCTCCCCTTAGCTTAAGGGGAGGTCGGGTGGGGTTACCGCCCTTCGACAAGCTGGTTTATTCTTGTCAAGTTCTTTTTAGCAATATATTCGGGTTCCTCTGGGTGCGGAGTTATTCCTAGCCAGCCGGCCCGCGGCATTTGCATGGCAAGGCGGGTGGCTGGCTGTGCGTAGCACCGTCGTCGAACTCTTAGAAAGAGCAGTGTACCGCACCTTGCCCGACACTGGTTATTCGAGGGTCTCAACGGAGCCCTGACGTTGCTTCATTGGGGCTAAGGTGCGAGCGGGGGTTGCATGATGCTCAGGATGAAGGTCGAGATATCTCGCCTTAAATGTCGAAGCGGCAATCACCCCGCTCACACACCTATTAATCTTTGCTTTACGCTACCTTGAGATAGCGTGTTGCTAAATAGTCCTCCTGGTAAAAGGTATGGTTTCTGACAAGAGCAAACATTATTCCCAGAAGCTTGCGAGATATGGCTACCAGAGCCTTCATTTTCTTCATCCCGTTTTGGAGGTACCGCTGATAACGATCATGCATGATACCGCCTTGCCGAACCGTGCAAAGAGCCGCAAAATACAACAGCTTCCTCATAAGGGCACGGCCTTTCTTGGAAATGTGCCTGCTGCCTTGACGTTTCCCGGAACTGATCTCAAACAGATTCAACCCGGCACATTTCAGCAATTCCGATATCGTACGAAACTTGCTGAAATCTCCAACCTCTCCAATCAGACCTGCCACGGTGATTTCTCCAATCCCCTTCATGGACAGGAGCAACCTGCTGTAAGGGACATCCTGGAGACGATGGGCAAGTTCTTCTTCAATACGATTCATAAAGCGTTCACATTCTTCAATCCCATGCAAGAGCTCCTGGAGTTCGAAGGTCATTCCTATCCGTCCCTCACGAATGCCTACAGATGTTTCCGCTGCAGTATACAGAGCCTTCGCCCGCTTCTCTCCCAGTTTTCCGCGGCTGATTTGCTTCATCTCATTAACCAGTGGCGACAATCCACATTCCAGAATGTCCAAAGGTGTTGGATAGTGTTTCAGCAGGTAGTTCTGCAGCTCTCGGTCTCGCGCGAAGTCGTCAGGCCGTGGAGCGGAGGGCGTGAAAAACTGAGCCGAGAAGAGCATCACCGCCATCAGCACGAGCAGCTCGACAGCTTGCGCCGGTTGAGCGAGCCTCTCGGCCAGAAACGCCGCGTAGAGGGCCGCCAGGATAACAATGCTCTCCAGGAAGTAGTTCGTGTCGCTTCCTTCCTTGCCCACGGCGAGCAGAGCAATGATCGTCGCGGCGAGCAGGTAGCAGGCAAGAAATCTGTCGCGATGAACGCGCACGTATTCCAAACCCACGAGTGTCGGAACCACGAACAACACCGCAAAAAGTATCACGCCGCCTTTGAACTGCGTCCACGAAAACGGCAGAAGATTGTAGGAGTAGAAATGCGTGAAAAAGGCTTGGCCGGGGAAAACCACAAATTGGAATAGAGCCAGTAGTCCGAACACTCCCACCGTCATCAAACCCGCGAAGGCAGCAGCCCTTCGAAACCGCTTCTCGAGAATCAGGAAGATAAAAACCGCCAGGGGCGCCGCCACAAACTGCTGCTTGTAGAAGAAGGCAACCAGAAATATAGGAGCGGCAAGCAGAATCTTGGGGTCCTTGCGAAACCGATAGGCAAGGAGCGCTCCCGCCACCGAGAGGCACAAGGCCAGGCTGTCGGCACGGCTTGATGTCCCGTAAAACGAGAAAAAGCCGTAGGAGAGCACAATCAGCGGCGCCAGCACCGCCGCAAGACTCCTGCGGCCAAGTTGGAAGGCCAGAGCGCCGCTCACTGCCGCACACCCCAATGTCCCCAACGCCGCGAGCAGGCGCAAGGGGAGATAGACCGGCTTCTCCGGATCGACTAGGCGGGACCCAATCAAGTAGTACAGCGGGCCGTATATCGTGGCGTCAAAACGCTCTGCCGACGCCGGAGCATAAATGGGAATCCCCTGGCGGAGGTGCAGCATCTCGGCCAACCGCATGCCCTCAACCCCGCACCACTCGCCCGGATACCGGAGTCGTGCCGGCCAAGGGCTGAGGTTCCAGGCGGCGAACGCTGAGGCGAGCAAGACGATCCCAACACCATGCAGCACCTTCCTCTGGGGATGGGCGGCGGTTGGGAGGTCCTCAAGCTTTGTTGTCCCGGGCATTACCGCAGTTCCCTGCCTTGGCTCGCCGCATCAGGCGGCGCGGGAGCCCTTTCGAAGATCGTGCAGACCTGATCACTAAATATCACCTTCCAACCGATGTTGTTCTTGAGGAAATATGCAATCCGGCTATCGAGCGCGACCATGACATATCGAATCCGGTATTTGTCTAGAACTTCCAGGGCGTCCTTTACACGCTCAACATCCAAGTAGTCCTTCAGCACGCCCGAGTATTCGAAGATGTCCGTCCGGCTGTCAACGAGCGTCTTGACTTCCGGGCAGTGCCAAATCAGGAATCCACCCCAAAAATACGCGTTAAGCACCCGTCCGGGGAGCCCATGCGATTTCACAAAGGAGAGCGCGGCGACCGGGAACCTGCGGGCCACAGATTGGTCCAGGTCCGCCCGTGAAGGGAATCGGCGAGCCGCAATCATGAGCACAATGCCGAAAATGAGGGCATTGAGCAGTGGCTTGTCCACTTCACGCCGATAGGGAGGCAGGGCAGCAAGCGTCTTGGTCAGGAAAGGAGCCAGTAGAATGGCGGCCAGAAACAGGAAGCGGACGTGCGTCAGGCCCGAGTAAAGGCCGAACGCGGCAAGTGCCACGTCTTCCAGCTTCCACCGCGCCCGGCTAAAGAGCGAGCTGAGAAAGATCCAGGCGAGCAGGAACATGATCACCTTCCCGCGCGGATCGTTAAAATCAACGGAAGCCCACTCCTCAATGGAGGCGACATTCAACTTCTGACGGAACGCCAAGTCAAAGGGGTAGTAGACCAGCCGATACCCGTAAGGGTTCACAAACAGCAACGCGATGGACGCGGCGCCCGTCGCGAGCAGACTGCGCAACTGCCCCGGGGTCCAACGCGCGGCCTCCACCCGACCCCAATTCCTCTCCACGAGCCCGGAAGCAACGAAGACGCCAAACACTATCAGTCCCAAAAGCCACGAGCCATGCGTGTTGACCCATAGGCAGAACAGCGGCGGGAGAACCCACAACGGACCGCGGCGAGTTGAGCGATAGCGCCACAGCAAGAGAAGCAGAAAGAGCAGGAAGAGGTAACCGAACAAGATCGTGCGCGGGCCGTATGAAACCTTTGTCAAAAGTATGCCAAAGCAAGTCACCAGAAAGGCCGATTTGGGGTTGCCGCCCGCTTTGCAGGCAAAGTGGAAAATGCCCAGCAGATTGAGCTCGCAAAGCGCCAGGCATAACACATAAATCCCCATCAGGCCCCCCGCTCGCCAAGCGAGGTAATAGGGGACCTCCGCCAACCACTCGTGGTTAATCCAAGGCTGACCGAGGGCGGTGAAGGAGTACAAGTCCACTCGGGGGATGTCTAGGTGTGTGAAGAGGTATTCCGCGTTGCGGAGGTGCCACCAAATATCGGGGTCCGCCACATCACTGCCTACCCCGATGTACACCCACAAGGCGATGATGGAGGCAAGCGCCAGATGGAAAGGAAAGACTCTGCGAAGCCTTTCGTGCGGCATCCAGCCGACCTCCGGAAATCGCATTCATCCCCCAAGCGCGTGAGAGCGCAAACCGCTCGTGCCCGACGTGGCCCGCTGGCCCGTCGCCCTTGCGGGCGATTCCTTACCGCCCATGCGGCTCTTCTTGATAGTCAGCCCCCGTGTTAATGGCCCACAGATCGTGTTCGGCTCCCAGGATGTTCCGCGCGGCGCATAAACCGGTCATCATGGAATGGTCCTGACTGTTGTACTTGTGCATGCCGTTGCGGCCCAGGGGCTGTAAATTGACGAGGTTCCTATCCAGCCAACTCCGCAGCACCACGATCTGCCCCGTCGAGCTCATACCATACATGGGGTAGGCCTTGGGCATCCGCACCACGGTGCCGTCCTCGACCTCTTCGCCTCGCACTAAACCCAACTCCACGATTTCGCGCCGGGCCAGTTCGAGCAGCTCTTCGTCGGGTAAAGACCAGAGTCCGTCGCTCTCAAACACGCTATATTCAAGGTCCAGACAGATCTTGCTTTTTGCATACATCGATTTCCCGCGCAGGGACCGCCAATCCTCCAGGTTACTTGATTGTGGGAGCAGCCTCGGCATTGGACCTGGGCACCCAGGCATAAAAATGGTCCGCAGAGCCGGCTCTCTCCGGCAAAGGAAACTCGAGGCGTTTGACTAGGTGATAGTTCTTCAGGATAGCTTGGGCTAATTCCGGTGTGAGGTAACGCTTCACGCACGACTGCTCCCAATCCCCCCGCCCAAGGTCACAACTCAAGACGATGACCTTGTAGTGGTGCTCTTCCACGGAGGAGATCAAGTGGTCGCCCGGAAGAGTGCCTTTGCGGATGATCTGCGAGTACTGGTAAAGGTCAGAAATGGGCAGACTAAGCCCCGCACGCAGCAGATCACCTGCGTAGTAACTGAGTGCAGGCGCCTTCGCGGAAAAGTTGTTGCGCAGATACTGTTGAATCACTTCATCCCTTTTGAAATCCCCCGCGGCTGGAACGGGCAGCGTCATGAATTGACCTAAGAACAGAGCGAAGCCCAGTAAGACCAATAACTCCAAAGGTGCGCACGCTTTCTCGGCGCGATCAACGTAGGTTGTTGAGAATAGAGCGCTCAAAAGGCATATAGACTCAAGGTAGTAATTCGAGTCGCTTCCCACTTTGCCCAGCGCCACCAGGGCGAGGCCCACTGCGGCCAGAAGGTAAAGAAGAATAAGCTTCTCTCGGCGCACACGCAGCGCCTCTAGTGCCACCAAGAGAGGAACTAGGAAAAGGATGGCGCAAGCGAAGACCCCGGCCTGAAACTGAGGCAAACCAAATGCCAGCAAATTGAAGCGAAAGATGTGAAGAAGGAAATCCTGGCCTTGGAAAACCACGAATTGAAGCAAGGCCAAAATGCCGATTACACTGCCACCCATGAGCCCGATGAATGCCGCGGCCAGGCGGTAGCGCCTTTCCATAATCAGAAACACGACCACTGCCAGCGGTCCGGCCACGAATTGGTGCTTGTAGAAAAACCCCGCGAGCATGAGAGGTACGGCCAGCAGAAGGCGGGAGGAATTTCGAAATCGGAAGGCCACGAGGAACCCCCAGAAGAACAAGCAAAGCGCAACGACGTCGCACCGCGCCGAAAGGCCGTGCAGGGTGACCATGCTGTACGACAGGAAGATGAGTGGCGCCAATACCGCGGCGAGAAGTTTCCCCGTGAGCCAGTACGCCAGTACCGCGCAACCGGCGGCGCATCCCAGAGTCGCGAAGAGTGAGAGCACGCGCAACGGGAAATATGCGGGTGCGTTCGGGTCGATCAAATGTGCGCCCAGCAGATAGTAGAGAGGCCCATAGATGGCAGCATCGAAACGCTCCGGCGAAGGCGGCGCATAGATGGGCACCCCCTCGCGCAGATGCACCATCTCCACCAAGCGCATCCCCTCCACGTAATTCTGCTCGCCGGGATAGCGCAGCCTGACTGGCCAGGTCGAAACCTGCCACACCGCGAAGCCCCCGGCCAGCAGGAGAGGGCAGAAAGCAAGAAAGAGCTTCGCTTTGGAGCAGGACGCAACTCCCGACCCAGGATGCGCACCGGCGTCGCGGCGTGTCATAATGTGGACCAAGGACGTCTTTTGATAAGCGCCGACCCGACGCCTTCAGTATCTAATGCTAACCGTTGCCATGCCTCCCGATTGTGCGCAACGTCATGTCCCCTTGGGGATTCCCTCTCTTCCGGCGGATCGGCGGGCTAATCATAGCACGCCGCCTGCGGAACGCTTCGGCGATCCGGCCCAGGAGCGCAACCAGAGGCTCATGCGCAAAAAGGAACCTCCTGCGGGTCGCCTGCGCGGCGGGTCCCCCCGGCCCGCGCAAGGGCATTGCCCGGCTTCCCTCGGGGGTCTGCGGTGCGACGTTGGCAACGGCACGCCCCCAGAACGAAGCGGTAAGCGTCTCGGCTGGGGATGACAGTCGGAATCCGGGCGTGATATCCTTCGCCTGGCACGGAGGGGGAGGGCTTATCCGCAGGCCATAATTCTTGTGGGCAGACCGCGCCGGGACAGCGCTGCGTCTCAGACTGGAGATACGCGGAGGAATTGCACGGAGGAGCGGACGGTGCCCTTCATCGCAAAGCGTCGCCCGATGAGATACGCCGAGGGTCCATGATCGGCTCACATTGGAGGGAGCGCGCCGCTTCCTGCCCCGCTTGCGACGACGTCCTTGTCAATAACCGTGAGGATTCGCAGGCATCTTCCTCTTCATGCGAAAAACGCTGGCAAACACAAATACAACCATCTTCCGCACTGCAATTCTCAGGCCGGCAATCGCCAACCTGCATTACGGCGTGACGGTTGCCCTCGCGTTCGCTCTCTTCCCTGCCCTCAGCGCTGCTGGTCTACCTACGACCGTGGACTGGCCGGACTTTCTAGCGCGGTACTGGCTGGGAATCGGCATTCCATCGATCTTCTGGGCTTGCATCCTCTGCCTCATCGGGTTACCTGCCCATGAGACTATCCTTCCTCTTTGGCATCGGTACAGGAAAGAACCCGGCAGGCTGCTGATCCTGATACCGCTGCTCGTGTTCTTGCTTTGGCTGTACGGGCCGGATGTGTTCATCGTAGTGAGCGTGATCGTCGTGGCAACGTTTGAGTTGGTGGACAGAACGCGGAACACCCCGCGCGGCCTATCCAACTCGATCCTTTCATTTTGGCTTCCCGCCGTTTATCTCTTCACCGGACTCGTTCTGGTCTTCACCTACAGCCAGATCGTTGTCGCCAGCAGAACTCACCTCGCCCATGATGAGCTTCTTGACCACATCGATTCGTGGCTCCTGCTGGGACAGACCGTGTCGGAAGTGGCGCACAAGGCGATTAATTGGCTTCCCACTCGAGTTTTCGACCTCTTTAATTTCGCCTATCTGACCATGTACCCGCTGGTAGGTGCCGGAATCGTTGCGACTGGGATTGGGTTCGGAAGGAAATGCGCCTTCCGATATGTATGTACGGTGATGACGGCGTTTTACCTCGCACTCCTCTGCTTCTACCTCTGGCCCAGCCTGAGCCCATTTTACAGGTGCGCCACGCACTTCGCGGTCGTCCCGCAAAGCCTGCGATGTTACGAGATCCAGCAGCATCTGTTCACCTCTCTGAAACTCTTGGGAGGGCATAAACCCATTGATAAAATCAGGACCGGATACTATATTGCATTTCCGTGTATGCATATCGCGCAACCAGTGATCTTGCTCTGGTTCCTGCGCAAATGGAAGCGCACCCTTGTGACGCTGCTCATCTATAATCTTTTCCTGATGGTCTCCATCGTCATGCTTGAGTTCCACTATGTGACCGACCTGGTCGGAGGCGTAGCCGTCGCCCTTCTCGCCATCCTCATGGTGAACGGGACAGGCCGGACCCCGGAGGGGGCGAGAGAGGTGGTGCCATAGAATCTCCTGGTTCTCACCGACGTCTTTTGGACCGGTCCGAGTCAACCCTTTGCAGGTAGAAGCCGCTTTGCACGACATCCGAGGGAAGTTCGGCAGAGAATTCCGCCAGGTGCGCTAACAGAGACTCTTTCTCGCCACTGTCCACGGCGTAGATCGAAACCGTATCGGAGCCTGTCACAACGTTGTTGTGAATCTGCCACTGTCCGACTCTGACCCACTGCGAGGGAAGCCCTCCCATGCCGTCAAACCAGAAGTCGGGGACGATGGCGATGCGCGCCCGGTGATCCGCCGCAAGCCGCGCCACATCTTCCCTACAATAAGCCCCCCGCATTCGCAACCGGGCAACCGCAGGACTGGTCACTCCCAAAAGGTCTAGGCAATGGATGTCCGCGAAGTAGTTCACGGCCCCCACGTCGTTCAAGGCTACGGTGGAATGCGCATAGAACCGCTTGACGAACATCGCCATTTGAAACTGCTGTTGGAAGATATTGGCAGTAGCCTGCGGTGTGTTCTTGAGAGCGATGGCCCCCCTGACAGAACAGAGAAACACGGAGATGATCAACAGCAGGGCAGCGCCGCTCTTGACCAAATCTCTCCGCGACTTCGACCCCGGAGTGAGCGGCACCTCCAGAACTGTTTTGAGAACCCTGAAACGACAGGCAACCGCCAGAATGCCCAGCGCGACCAGGTAGGCGTCATATCGATAAAACCACCCCACTCGGGCCAGCCCCAACTGAAGGATGCCCGTCCCAGCGAAAATTCCGGCCATGACCCTTTCCACGTTCCACACCCAACCTTCTTTGGCTCTGGCCACGGCGTCGAGAAGGACCACCAGAAGAATGAGGGCAACTAAGTGCGCCCCGTCCCTAAGGTTGATTAGCGCGCGGTGCAGCAAGTCCGGCAGCAGCAGCTTCGGGTTGCCTGCCGACGCGAAGCCGGATTTCAGGAGGACAGAGGTTGGGACCCACGGCCAGCCGTGCAGCTTTGAGACCAACCCATAGCTCACAATCGGCAAAAACCCTAAGAGCGCGAACAAGCCTCCACGCCTCACCTGCCGGCGCAGGATAAAGCCTACAGAGACCACGAAGATGAAGAACATCCCTTCGAACCGCACCGCAGTGATGAGGGGCGCCAAGCCCAGAAGCCAGTAGTAGCTTCTTTGGCCGGCGCCCGGCTCGGTCAAGGAAAGAACGCGCGCGGCGAGGAACGCTGCGGCCAACGTCAATGCGGTCTGTAGGGTGTGTTCCATGCCGCCAAAGATCAGAGCCGGCAAGGGCGTCAACAGGATCAAGGCAAAGAGAGAAAGCAGGATCGCATTGGGTGGCAATCCGTGCGCGTGCAGGATTGTGTATGCAACCAGCAGCACGAGGCAGGCAGAAAACAGAGCCATCACGAAGGGGCTGATCGTGTTGACACCGGCCCATAAATAGGTAGTTGCCAGGAGGAGAGTCCACAGCGGCGACGAAGAAGTGGAGGTGAAGCCGTCTGCAGTGATACCCCACACCCCGTGCCGAACGAGGTTCTTCGCCATCGCCATGTGGATGTAAGCATCGTCGAGCGCATACACCACGTTACCCTGCGTCCTGCGGAGGGAGACGACGAGAAGGAGGTAGACCGTAAGGAGCAGCAGAGCGATCGCCACCAACAGGGGTCCGTGCCGCTGGAAGAAACGTGGAGTTACCTTTGCAAGCATCCTCGTCTCGTGAAATAAACAGGCTTCCGCCGCTCCCGTGATGCCAGTCAGACCGAGCGCCGATGGGCAAAGGAAGCGACTCCCCTGTCCTCGAAGGTCATCTCGTCAGCGCCTCGGGAAAATACCACGGTCAAGTCCCACCCGGGGTGGACGGACTCGTCGGCAGACTCTCCGGGACCGCTGCGGATCGTTCAAAGATCAGGGCGACCTGGTCGCGGAATATCATCTTCCACCCGGGAGTATTGCTGAGGAGATAGGCCAGTGGATGCCTCGGCGATGTCAGCACATAACGGATGCGGTATTTATCGAGAATCTGAAGCGATCCTTCCAATAGTTCCGCGTCGAGGTAGTCCTTCAGCACGCCGGTGTACTCGAAGATGTCCGTGCGCCCGTCAACGAAGGTCTTTACCTCGGGGTGGAACAAGATCATGTACCCGCCCCACATGTAGCGGTTGAAGAAATTCCCTGTGAGCCGGTGGGCCTTCACGTAATCGAGCGCGTTGACCGGGTACCGCTGCACAACGGCTCTGGCCAGGTCGGCACGTGTCGGGAAGCGAAACACGAAGACCAGGGCGATGATCGCGCAAATCACGGCGTTGAGCAGAGGTTTGTCGATCTCCGGCCGATAGGGCGGGATGAAATCCAGGAGCTTGGCCAGCATCGGGGCAAGGAGGATCGCGGCGAGGAAGAGAAAGCGGATGTGGATTAGGCCGGCATATAACGCGAAGGCGCCGAGGGCCACTTCCTCAAGCCGCCAGTGGCGAGGACTGAGCAGAGCCCCGAGCAGAATCACCGCCAGCAGGATTAAGACCACTTTTCCCCGCGCGTCGTTGAAATCCACGGAAGCCCACTCATCAACGTACTGGATATTCAGCTTCTGTCGAAACATCAGGTCAAACGGATAGTAGACCAGCCGATAGGTAAAAGGATTCACGAAGAGGGCCGCCACGGACGCGCCCGCAGCAGCAAGCAGACGGCGCAACTCCTGCGGCGTCCAGCGCACGGCGTCGATGCGTCCCCAACTTCCCTCCACCATCCCGCTGCCGATATAGACCGCGAAGACGAAGAAGCCCAGCAGCCACGAGCCGTGCGTGTTGATCCAGAGGCAGAAAAGAGGAGGAAGCACCCAGAGCGGGCCCCGCCCGGTGGCGCGATACCGACTCAGGATCAGCAGGAGAAGGATGAGGAAGATGTATCCGAAAAGAATCGTTCGAGGACCGAAGGAGACTTTCGTCAGGAAAACCGCAAAACAGGTAACGACGAGCGCGCCCTTCAAATTCCTGCTCTGTCTGGACGCCCAATAGAAGATGCCCAGGTGGATCACGACGAGCAATGAGAGCGTCAGGACATAGAGCCCGCGGATACCGGCGGTCCGCCAAGCCAGGTAGTACGGGATCTCCGCCAGCCATTCGTGATCCATCCAGGCATGCCCGGCGGCGGTGAAGGAGTAAAGATCCGTCGTGGGAAGATTGTGGTGGGCGAAGAGGTATTGGGCGTTGCGCAGGTGCCACCAAATATCGGCATCCCAAACCGAGTAACCGCTCCCGATATAAACCCAGAGCGCCACGATAGCGCTGAGGGCCACCGGAAACGAGAATACCTTGCGAAGGGCTTTACTCGCCATCCAGCACAGCCTCCCGATGGCAACAGACGGGGCCCGCAGCGCAAGGAATCGCAGCGCAATGCCTTGCGACGATGCTCAAGAGAAGGCTACCGCGCCCGCAATGATCGCATTGCCTTGCCGCATGCGCGTCACTCTCCAGAGTGGTTCTCCTCGGTGAGAATGTTGAGCTGCTTGAGCATGCGGTGCAAGTAGGAGCGGCTGATCCGCAAGTCACGCGCCGCCCTCAGCCGGTTGCCGGCATTCGCCCCCAGGGCTGCCACCACCATTTCCCGCTTGAACTGCCGCATCGCTTCGTGGAACGAACCGGAGGGGATTTCCGAGGACACCCAAAACTTCTTGAATTCCGGCGGAAGGTCCTGAACCCCCAATTGCGGGCCGTCACTCAGAATCATGCTGCGCTCGATGACGTTCTGCAATTCGCGCACGTTGCCCGGCCAGTCGTGGCGCACCAGCGCGCTCACAAATCCCGGGGTAAAGCCGCGAATCTCTTTCTGATGAACCTCGGCGAATTGGCGGCAGAAGTACTCCGCCAGCAGCGGGATGTCATCGCGCCGCTCGCGCAGCGGAGGCAGGTAGATCCGGAACACCGAGATCCGAAAATAAAGATCCTGCCGAAACGTTCCGTCCTCGACAATCTTCTCCAGGTCGCGGTTGGTGGCACAGACCAAGCGAATGTCCACCGGGATCGGAGCACTCGAGCCCAAACGCTCGAGCGACCGCTCCTGCAAGACCCGCAGCAGCTTCGCCTGCATGGGCATGGAAAGGTCGCCGATCTCGTCGAGGAAAACCGTGCCGCCTTGGGCCTCCTCAAACCGGCCCCGGCGCACCTGCGCGGCCCCGGTGAACGCGCCTTTTTCGTGGCCGAACAGTTCGTCCTCAATCAGAGTCTCGGGCAGGGCGGAAGGCGAGAAGGCCATGAAGAGCTTGTGGGCTCGCGGACTCAAGCGGTGAATTGTCCGGGCCACCACTTCTTTGCCGGTGCCGCTCTCCCCGCGCACCAGAACCGTCGTCGATACCGCGGCCACTTTCGTCATCAGTTCGTAAACGCGCTGCATGCTTTTGCTGTTCCCCACCATACTTCCCAGGTGGCTAAGCGAAGCAAGCGAGCGCGCCTCAGCCAACTCACGCGCCAGGCCCAGCATGCGATGCGCGTGGTCGATAACCAGCTTGAGTTCGAGAACGTCCAAAGGCTGGACAAAGAAGTCGTAGGCTCCCTGGCCGATGATCTCCATGGCCGTTTCACGACGACCGTCCCCCGTCAACGCCACCACGGGAACGGGAGCGGCGAGACTGGCGGCCGCCTTAAGCAGCTCTTCGCGCTCCTCCCGGACCACAAGCGACAGTTTCGGCCAGTCCCAGGTGAGGAGGATGAGATCAATGCCCCCTTCTCCCAACTTCGCGATTCCCTGCCCGATGGTGGGGACATATCCGACGGTGTAACCCTGGCCAAGAACACTTCGGAGGGCCAGACTGAACCTCTCCTCTGGGTCAACGATCAGCAGCCTCTTCGGTTCTTCCGCGGTCGTAACCATGGAATGTTGTGCGATGTATACTCTTTTCTTGGACTGTAGTCAATTGCTCTGAACAAACAGACGAATAACCTGGGACTCGCAGTGTGACTGTCTCCGGAATTGCTCATGGGTTTGGGATTGAAGCCAGGAGGAGACGGCGAAAGCTCAAATGCGAGCCGGGCAGTATGGCACTTTAGTGCCAGTTGTGAACAGGGCATCTACATTCGTAGAATCGCGGGTATGCAGCGCTTTTCTCCGAGATTGCACATTCTTGCGCATCGGTTTGGGAGCTGTGCTGATGCCGGATAATTTGTCACAGCGTCGTACCGTTTGCTGGAATGGGTACTGACTCTCACTGGATTCATTCAAAAGACGTTAGTCCCGCCGCATGGCTCGCCAGGAGGCCCTCAAGTGGATGCCAAAAGGGATCAATTCGCTTAGATTTCTGGCTGCCGATGGCGAAACGTTTGCGGAGGAATGCAGAGGCGAACGACACCTCGCCCGAGTCGGGGGCTGGTTGCGGGACAGGTCCAGCTCCAAGACGTCGAGGTACGGCTGGAAGGGTGGGGCTTTCGTCTCTTTGCGCGTTCGCGGCGACCTAGGTTGACGTAGGGCCCGATGCGCCTCTTCATGGGAATCCGGGGGCGCCGCGGGGCTCCCGCCAGATCAGCTAGGCGCTACAGTACCAAAGTGCGTGACCTCTACAACTTTAGTAGCCTTGACAAGGGACGAGGGCGACCCTATGATGGTGTTCACTGAGGCCCCTCGCGCAAGGGCAAAGGAACTCATGCTTGGAGCTAGAATTATGGTGAGAATGCGTTCTCTTCGCTCGAGGTTCTCAGATCGCGGCCAGAGCCTGATCGAAACCGCGCTGATGCTGCCGATTCTGCTCCTCATCGCCTTTAACGCCATCAATTTCGGGTATTTTTTCTTTGTAGCTGTGAATCTGGCGGGGGCGCCCCGAGCCGGGGTGCAGTACTCTATCGTGGGTTCAGCGACTCCGCTGAACACCATGCTCCCCAAGGCTGGTCCGCCCAGCGACGCATTCAGCGTGAGTTTTCTCACCTACCAAGACATGCGAGGCGCCTTGCCGAATTCATCCCCTGCACGCGTCCAGGTATGCAGTAAGAATCTGGGGCTTAGCGGGAGTGGCGGCAACCGTCGGACGAATTGCCTCCCCTTCGGGACGGGGGCAGAGACGTTCATTCCTGCTCCAGATCCCGAGACGCCGACCGACCCGAACCAGTCGCCAAAATTCTTTCTTAACAGGGTCGATGTCGTCTACCAGTTGACGCCGCCTATTCCGCCTTTCGAGTTGCCTATACCGGGAGGACCCATTAGTCTGGTGCCCGCTCCGACGCTCCGGTTTCATCGACAGGTCTCCATGCGTGCAATGGACTAGAGGGGGCCCTGGGGGTCAGGAGATATGCGTAAGCGCACAGTGGTTGAGAGATACAACCGAATTCTAGGCTTGGCGGAGGATCGTGGCGCCGCACAGGTCGAGTTTGCGCTGTCGATCCTTCTCGTCATCTCATTGATGTTCCTGATTTGGGAATTCGTGATGCTAGTCTATACCATGAACGTCCTTTCTGACGCAGCCAAGGAGGGGGTCCGCGTAGCCATCGTGAGGGGGACCAAGAATCTGGGCGGTAATGCAGATTGGGATCCAGTGCCTGCGGGTTGTCCGTTTGGTACGGATAACATAAAGTGTAAGGTTTGGGATTACGCGCGGTTTTCCCTCCACGACATTTCCGACCCGGCTAGGTTCAATGTCACCGTGTCTAATCCGGGCGGCGCGACGGCAGACGGCTATCGCGTACGCGTCGAAGTTGCATACAGATATCTGCCGTATATCGGCATCCCTCTCAGTCCGACCATTCACGCGGCGGCAGAAGGGAGGCTGATCAATTGAATTCAGGGAATCGAACCAGAGAATGAGGGAGCTGCAAAAATGACCGGTCGGCTTGATTCGCGGCACCGCCACGGCGAAGAAGGTCAGGTCACGATCTTCGTCGTCCTCGCCATGGCGCTTTTTCTAGTCGGTTTTGTGGGGTTCGCGGTCGATATGACGAACCTGTGGCTCCACCGACAGATGGCGCAGGGCGCCGCCGACGCCGCCTGCCAAGCGGGGGCGATGAATCTGTACTATTCGGCGCTGGGAAGCGGGACGTCGACGCAGGGATTCACAATCCCATCTTCACCCGGAGCAGGAAGCTTTGACTGCACCAGTACCTTCCCAAACGACCCTACGCCTGGGGCGTCCCCGACACCTCCCTCCCCCTGTCGTTATGCGGCCTTGAACGGTTACAAGGGCGGTGGACTCGGCTCTGCCACAGACCCCAACCAGGTGTTGGTTAGCTTTCCGGCAGCCGTCTCGGGGGTCAGTCCTCCCGGCACCAATTACAGCCCCGTCCCCTTCATCCGGGTCGACGTCATTGACCGTGTCCGACTTGTATTTTCACCTCTGATCACTAGAAGAAACACGAGCGACGTGCGCGCCACAGCTACGTGCGGCCTGGCGCTGACGGAGATTCCTATCCCCATCCTCGTCCTGAACCCGGTATGTGCGCACTCCATGGAGGTCAGCGGCTCAGGCACCGTCAAGGTGCTTGGAGGGCCGGACCAGAGCGTTCAGGTTAACTCCGACTCGTCATTCGCTCCGGGCCCACCCGATTGCGCAGCCGCCACGACTGCCTCCGACAATGGGTGCACCGGCAACTCAGCCATCGACCTCAGTGAAGCCGGCGAGAATTTCACCGGGAGTCTTTTCGGGACAAATGGCGGGCAGTATCCGGCGCCACCACGCTTCATCCCCGGAACGACCGGGCAATGGTCCCAACACGGGATGATCATAGACCCCTATTGGGGCGTGCCACCACCCGATCCGAGCAGCCTGACCCCGCGCACAGGGCCCACCTTACCGGATCCATCATATGGTCAATACGGATGCCCGGACCACAGCGGGTGCAAGCATTACGAGCCGGGCCGTTACGCAAACTCTATAGTAGTCACCGGCGAGACGGCCATATTCGACCCAGGGATTTACTATATCGAGCCGGCCTCTCCGTATCAGAAGGGCTGTGGGGGCGTCGCAAAGGCGTGCACCGACAGGTCTGCCGTCGGCGGTCAATGCAAGTTCGACTTCTTCGTAGGCGCGGGCGGAGTCGTGCGTCCCAGCAAGGTAGGCGATGGCGGCACGATGTTCTTCTTGTCAGGCCAGGGAGGAAACTACGGGGGGATATTCTTCGACGCCAATGCGGGGAAATACACCGCCGGCAGTGTCGATGACTATTATCCTAACGGGAGTACTGCAACCTCCGTTCAGTACGACTCGTGTCCAAATGCGAGCACGCCGAACCCACGCGCTTTAGACATGTCGGCGCCGCTGAAGGGGAACGTACTGTTCGGCATGTGCACGGAAAAGGGGAGTTACCCAAACCCACCGGTGAATCCTTACGGCTGGACGGACCAGCCGGGAGGGTTTCGTGGGTTTATTTTCTTCCAAGATCGCGCGAACGCGGACCCACGCGCGCAGCCAATGCTACAAGGAGGTGGTGGGCTGCTCCTTGGGGGCACGATGTATTTTCACAACTGCCCCAACTCACCTACTTGCCAGCCGTATAACACCGATTGGAACGCGCAGCTCGACTTGAGAGGTACACCGGGATCTGATACGAGGGTGCTGGGCGATATCATCGCGGACCAGTTGATTTTGGGCGGTAATGCCGACATCTACATGGCCCTAGATCCGAGCCTCAAGATCCCGAGCTTGAAGGTAACGATGTATCGATGAGTGCGGCGGTGGGGACACCGCCGCCACAGCCGCCACGCGCCAGAGAAATGAGATGAAGTTTTGGCAGATGGCAAGATGCCGCAATTCCTGAACTTCGGCCCCCCTTCGAGATCCTCCTCGCCTTCTCGTGATTTCCTGGCAAACCTGGGCGTGGTTCTGGGGCTGAGCCAGGGGATGCAACTGCCCATCGGCATCAAGCTCACACCGGCTGACAGCAAGTACACGGAAGTCAGCCGCGGGCGGTGGCCGGGCCGCGGGCTGCTCTACTCGTTTGTCGCCCACGAAGTTGCCATCTTCGCGCTGCTTGTTATCCCATCAAAATTCCTCCCCTCGGAGCGGCGCTTCCGCGAAGTCGAGCGCTGGCTGCCGTTGGACGCCAAGCTGACCTATTCCCTTCCGGAGATCGGCGGCGGGCATGAAGGCGGCGGCCACGCGCGGGGGGACTGGTGTATCCCGGGCCGCAACCCATCGTCTCGAATCCACCCAATCCGACGAACCGCATTCAGACCATCCTTCAGCCGGATTTGGTGAAGGCGCCGGAGTTGAAGGTGCCGCTGCCGCTGCCGAATATGGTGATGTTGGCCCGCGGCCCCAGGGCGCCGGCTCCGCCACCGCTAGTGCCAAAGGTGAACCCCATACAGGTGCGCACGCCCGAGGCGCCCAAGCTCCAATCCGATCTAAAGTCGCCTCGTTTGACGTACACGCTGCCTCTGCCTCCCATGCCCGCGCCT
>JAIQGH010000066.1 GCA_020072655.1 Terriglobia bacterium
CTGCACTCTTGCTGTGTATGGTTTGCTCCTGCTCCTGAAGGTATTTGCGCAAGAATTCAGGAGCCGCATTTTCGACCGTCCGGTAAATCGTGGAGCCAACCTCTGCGGGAAACTCCTCGGTCAATAGGTCCAGAGTCGGGGATGGACTTACCTGGTCGGTCGCCGACATACGCCCTGCAAGAAACTCCTCGCGGAAAAGGTCCAGAATCTCAGAGGCGAGCATCGCGCGGAAGACAAAGAGCTGCACCTCCTGGGGCAAAGAAGAAATCAGGGGTCCGCAGACTTCCGAGTAGTACTCGCAGGAATCGCCGCGAGCGACATGGAAAGGACACAAGCCCCAATGTTCGTTCAAAAACTCTAGTTGCCCGCGAGTCGCGTTTCCAGCCTGTGCGAGCAACTTGAGCAATTCTGCGTGCGGCTGCCTAGCCGGTGGGGCTGACGTTATGTTCTTCAGGTCTTCCTCGGTAAATTCGACTACTTTAGGCTGCAGGTCTTCTGGCCTGAGGTTGGGAGGTTTCAGGGAGTCGGCCACAGGCGGGTGCAAGACTTGCCATTCGGTATATTCGAACTCACGATGCAGGAGTCGCAGATTGTCGACGATACGGGATAAGTAAGCTTTTGCTCTGGCGTCGATCCGAGAAATGGCATCGGGCAGTTGGGCCTGGCACTCTTCGCACTCATACCAGTGTTCGCGAAGGCTTTCGATTCCGATGTCCGAGAAGTATTCAACTTCTAGATTGCCTGAAAGAAAATTGCGCAAATCCTGACAGTCTTCGCTCATGGGTCTTGGCTCCTGCGCGGTTGCGTACGATGAAGCATACTACGAAATCAAGTCGGGCCGTGGTTCGATTCCTGCTCGGCTAACTGGCCCATCCAAGTACCGCAAGCACCTGCAATTGTGATATTCGGAAGTTGGAGGCCGTTGGACACCTTCGGGTGGGATTGTGGTGTTCAGCTTCTCTGCTGTTGTTGGAAATTGTTTCCAAAAACTTTTGAAATTTTGCCCTCGGGAACTGTATAACCCATTGAGCGACGTGTCAGGAAGCGCCGTGGCCGGAATCGCAAGTCTTAAAGTTCTTCTGGGACAACAACTTGGAGGAGAACCATGATTCATATCAGTGGACGGAAGGTGAAAGTCCAGACAGGAACGAAGTCGCAGACCGTGAATATTTGCACGGATGCAAACATCCATGGGGTGTACGAATACATCGTGCGCTTGCATCCGCCCTTCATCACAGAAGACACGCTTCGTCAACAACACTTCAGCTCAATTGAGGACTTAGTTGCATACCTTCAACACAATCACTATGGGCAGGTTGAACAGACCGCGGTTCGGCATTCCGTGTCGGCCCCGACCAGCCTAACGCAGGAAAGAGTGAGGCCTTTGGCTCCACTTCCCGGCCCTCCAGTTAAGGGACTGCCAGCGTCTTCTTGGGAGCAAAATGCGAAACTTGCCACGGAGCAATGCATTGACCAATTTGTTGCAGAATTCATGGAATTTCCTTACCTACATCGTGTAGAACACTCGATACATTGTGAACTGTTCAAGATACTGTCCAGCCGAAAGATTTTCAGCCGGACATACCCGATGGGACGATGGATGAGCCAACCAATCCACAAGGAGTGGCCTGAGTATATTCCCCGCCCGGAAAAAGGAACCCGGCGAGGCAATTTCGACCTGTGCGTTCTTGCGCCGGAGCATTTGAGATCTTGCGCGTTCAATGATTTTCGCCAAGGAAGAATTCGTCCTAGTATCGTCATCGAGGTAGGCCTCGATTACGATTTGGCGCACCTCTCACAAGACGCGGCGAAACTGAAGAATAGCGGGATTGAGAATTCTTATTTGGTCCATCTTGTACGCCAGGATTTTGTCGACGATTTTGCGGCCGTAGAGAAATTCCTTTTGAATTGCGGTATCAGGAGCGCGTATGCCCGTCTGACCAGCTCTCGCGCCTTCTACAAGCTCCTGAATGATAGCGAGATCAAGAGTGCCGCCGTCCCATTTACGGAACCGATGGACTGAACGAGTACTCCCCCGGTCGAGCACCCCCGCGTTGAAGAGACAACTTCCGGGCTTGGTAGCTGTCGCATCCCGACAAATCGCGGAGAGTGTTAGAGGCCTGTTAGCGGGCCACACGTCCAAAGGTGGGAAATACTCCAAACTGGTTTCGCGGTAATAGCTCCTCTCTAGTTGCCAAGGGTCTAGTAACGGGATTGTGACGGTGTGACGGCGCACCCGGGAGCGATCCACTTGATCGCGGAGTTCGGAGAGGAATACAGGACTGGGCCTTGCTAACTGTGGAGCAAGCCACTTATCACCACGTACACGGGACGGCGCAATGGCGGCATCACCTCGCAATGCCGTTGAGGATGACGAGCTCGGGCTCTTTGAGCGTGACCTTGCTGTAAGGCGCGACGCTGTGCGTCAGCCAGACGTTGCCGCCGATGATGCTGTGATGTCCGATGCGCGTCTCCCCGCCCAGAATCGTCGCGTTCGGATAGACGGTCACGTGGTCCTCGAGATCGGGGTGGCGCTTATTCGCCTGGCCGCGGCGCGGCTGGCCGGTTTCGTCCTTGATAAGCGGATTGAAAGCCCCGAGCGTCACGCCGTGATAGAACGTCACCTTGCTGCCGATGGTGGCCGTTTCTCCAATCACGACTCCAGTGCCGTGGTCGATGAAGAGTGATTCCCCGATCGCCGCGCCGGGATGAATGTCGATTCCCGTGTGGTTGTGCGCGACCTCCGTCATCATGCGGGGAATGAACGGCACCTCGGCAAGGTACAGCCGGTGCGCCAGCCGCTGCACGCTGATCGCCTCGATGCAGGGATAGCTGAGCAGAATCTCCTCGCGACTCGGCGCGGCGGGGTCGTTATGAAAAGCCGCTTCGATGTCGGAGGCGAGCAGCCGGCTCAGTTCCGGCAATTGGCTGAAGACCTCATCAACTTGCCGTCCGGCGCAGTCCTCGAGGTTGGTCGGGGCGGGCTGGCCGCGACGGCGCAAGTCGAACCGCACGGCGCGACAGATTTGGTCCGCCAGCAACGTTTCAAGCTCTCTCAGGTACCATCGCGCGTCGCTGCCCACCGCGTCACGCTCCGGCCGCACACTGTCATAGAAAACCGGCAGGAGCACATCCAGGTAGCGACGGCAGATTACCGCCACCGCCTCGCGGCTGGGCAGCTTGAATTCGCTGCGGTCATCTCCCGCCAGTTGCGCGTCGAGGGCGAGCTTGAACTCGCCCGCCAGATTCTTCATGTCTTGGACGTCCATCAGCGACCTCCTCAAGGTTTCATCCGATTCCCTCGAAAAGCACTGTCGAAAGGTAGCGCTCGCCAGAGTCCGGCAGAATGACCACGAAGGTCTTGCCGGCAAATTCCTCTTCTTTCGCCAAGCGCACCGCAACCGCGGCGGCGGCCCCGCAGGAAATGCCGCTGAGAATTCCCTCCTCCTTCGTGAGACGGCGCGCGAACTCGATGGCCTCCTCGTTCGAGACCTGCTCGATTCGATCCACCAGCGAGAGGTCCAGAATCTTGGGGATAAAACCCGCTCCAAGGCCCTGGATTTTGTGGGGCGCGGGCTGGAGCGGAAGCCCGGCGGCGTGCTGGGTCAGGACTGGGCTTGCCGTGGGCTCGACCGCCACGGAAAGGATCGGCTTGCCTTTCGTCTTCTTGATGTAACGCGAGACGCCGGTGATCGTGCCACCGGTTCCCACGCCCGACACGAGCACGTCAATGGCGCCGTCCGTGTCGTTCCAGATTTCCGGGCCTGTGGTTGTCTCGTGGATGGCGGGGTTGGCGGGGTTTTCAAATTGCTGAGGGAGGAAGTAGTGATGCGGGTCGGATGCGTGGATCTCGGCGGCTTTCCGGATCGCCCCCGGCATCCCCTCCGCTCCCGGAGTGAGGTGAAGCGTGGCGCCAAAGGCCGCCATGATCCGGCGACGTTCGATGGACATCGTATCGGGCATGGTCAGGGTCAGCTTGTAGCCGCGTGCCGCCGCGACAAAGGCCAGCGCGATGCCAGTGTTGCCGCTAGTGGGTTCGACAATCTCCACGCCGGGCTTGAGCACGCCTCGCCGCTCGGCGTCCCAGACCATGGCCGCGCCGATGCGGCACTTCACGGAATACGCCGGATTGCGGCCTTCGACCTTGGCTAGGACGGTGGCCCGCAGACCCGCCGTCAGCCGGTTCAGCCGTACCAGGGGCGTCTTGCCGATACTCAGGGAGTTGTCTTCGTAGAAACTCATGGGCTCTCCTTATGTGATATGGGTACTCACTTAGATTGGATTACAGTCAAAGCAAAATGTTCTTGGATTTCTTGCGACGGCTAAGTCCTGGAACTCCCACTCCAACGCGCGGAGTGGAACATCCCAGGCTAGCTACAGGTGCAGCGCAGAATGGAGCGACGTAGGAGAGTGCCCTTAGTCGTGGTCAGAAGTCTCATCGAAATCCCGCATCGGGCGAGAGTCTGTGCCCTCGGCCACAAACCCCCTTGGGCGAGATCGCCCAAAGCCCGTACTTCAAGCACATTAGCTGGCAATTGTCAGACCAAATGCCCCAACGGTTGCTACTTTGGGGAAGAGAAACCCCAGAATCCTATGTGGCAAAAATCCCCAAATTCCGCCGCGGAGGACGATCTCGAACGGGACGAAATGTCCGACAAGCCAGGCTGCCGCCCACGCTCGGCAAGTGCGCCACGAGGAGGTCGTGAGCCCTCGGCTCAGTACTTGGGAACGCTCGGGTCAACCTGGTCCGACCAGGCAAGTATTCCGCCCTTGAGGTTATGAATCTTGCGGAACCCCGACTTCATGAGCAGTTCCACCGCCTGCGCGCTGCGCACGCCGGAGCGGCAGTGGACGACAATTTCCTCGGCGGAGTTCAGCTCATGCATGCGCCGCGGGACTTCGCCCAGCGGGATCAGCTTCGCGCCGGGGATGCGGCAAATCTGGAACTCGTGCGGCTCGCGGACGTCGATCAGGACGAAAGGCCGCTTCATGTCCATCATGCTCTTGACCTCGGCTGGCGTGATCTCCGGCACTTTGGTGGGCGGCACGTATTCCTCTCCGCGAATTCCGCAGAATTCTTCGTAGTCGATCAGCTTGGTGATGGTGGGGTGGTCTCCGCAGACGGGGCACTGGGGATTCTTGCGGAGCTTCAGCTCCCGGAACTTCAGATTCAGCGCGTCAAACAGCAACAGCCGTCCGATGAGCGTCTGGCCCTTCCCGAGAATCAGCTTGATAGTCTGCAACGCCTGAATGCACCCGATGATGCCGGGCAGCACTCCCAGGACGCCGCCTTCCGCGCAGCTCGGCACCAGGCCCGGCGGCGGCGGCTCGGGGTAGAGGCAGCGGTAGCACGGCCCTTCCTTGGCGTAGAAGACCGAGGCCTGTCCCTCGAAGCGGAAGATGCTGCCGTACACGTTCGGCTTGTCCAGCAGCACGCAGGCGTCGTTCACCAGATAGCGTGTCGGGAAGTTGTCCGTGCCGTCGGCGATGATGTCGTATTCGCGAAAGATGTCGAGAGCGTTTTCGGAGGTCAGCCGCGTTTCGTACGTTGCGACCTCGACATACGGATTAATATCGTGGATGGTTTCTCTCGCCGAGGCCAACTTCGGCCGGCCAACGTCGCTCGTGTCGTGGATGACCTGGCGTTGCAGGTTGGTATAGTCCACCACATCGAAATCCACGATGCCGAGCTTGCCGATGCCCGCCGCGGCGAGATAGAGCGCCAGAGGCGAGCCCAGCCCGCCCGCGCCGACGCACAGCACTTTTGCGGCCTTGAGCTTGAGCTGCCCCTCCATGCCGACTTCCGGCATGATGAGGTGGCGGCTGTAGCGCAGGATTTCATCCTTGCTCAATTGCGCCGTGGTAGGTGTTGCGATCAGTGTTGCCATGCCTTGGTCCTCAATCTCGGAATTGCGCGTGACGAGCGGTTTCAAAGTCGCCCGCCATGATTTGTCAGCCCGTCGCGCCTTGGGTGTCTCAGATGAGAACGCCCGGGAAATCCCGCCCCCGCCGTGGCCGGGGAGGGAGCCCAGGCTAGCTACAGATGCAGCGGAGGGCCGTGCCGCCGGCGATCGAGGGAACGATGCTGAGCACGTCCTGGTCGTGAAGGGGGGTTTGTTCTTTTTGCAGGAATCGAATGTCTTCTTCGCCGAGATAGATGTTCACGAAGCTACGCAGCTTGCCGTCGTCGGTGTAAAGGTGGCGGCGCAGGTCGCTGTACTGCGTCGTGAGGCCCGCGAGCGCCTCCGCGACGGTCTTTGCCTCGACCTCCACGTACTCCTTCTTGCCGGTGTATTGCCGGAGGGGAGTCGGGATAATCACTCGAACGGGCATTTCCTCTCCTTCAACTTGGGTGCGGCAGTGCCCTCAAACCCTGACGTGCCTACAGATTGGATGCCCCTAGGGCCTCAAAGGTTCAGCACGTTCACGTCTTCCGGGTCGAACCGCGACCGGTCATCGGTTAACACCCACGAGGTCAAATCCTTCGGTTCGCCCTTTTCCACCGAAACGATAAGATAAGAATACCACGGCCAGGCGTGCTCCCGGTCATAGTTTGACGGTCGGGCGGGGTGGTCGGGATGGGAATGGTAATATCCCAAGACCTCCAGCCCCCTGGCGCGCGCGTCCTTTTCCACCCGCAACTGCTCGAGCGGATCGATCAGGAAACGGTTCTTCTCCGTCTCCCGGCCCGGATCGTCAAGCGGCAGGAGTTCCTGCGCGCGGCGCGCGTCATGCCGCAGGTTCTTGAGCGGCACTACTTCCCGCACCTCCTTGTTCTCGCCGTCGGCGCGGCCCAGGATAACTCCGCAGCACTCGCTGGGATAATCCCGCGCCCCGTGCTGGCGAATCTGTTCGAGTTGCGATTCGTTAAGGTTCAGCGCCATCTGTGCCAATTTAGCAGGGTAGCGCAGACCTCCGCTCGTGAGGTCTGCGGTTCTTCCGGGAAAAGAACCGCGGACCTGAATGACGCAGGTCCGCGCAACCTGCTGTCTGCGCCAGCCGCCATCTAGATGATCGCCTTCAAGAATTGCACACTGAACGCGGGCAATTCACCTTGCTCGATGTGGTATTGGATCAAATCGAGCTTTCCGCTTCGAGGATGCCCTAGATACTTGCGAAAATCGCGGAGGAGCTCTCCCCACTGGGGGTTTGGGAATATAGTACAAAGGGCATATGCGCCTTGAACCTTCTTGAGCGGAGCGCCCAGATACTTGAGATCCGCTAGGTACTTAGCGACCACATAGAATTCTTGGTGCTTCAGGAAGTGCATCACGTCATCTTTGCTTAGCTTGCTGTAGTCCTCGAAATCAAGGAGATTCCGCTTAAGGATGGCTTCCCTCAGGTCATAGCCTGGAAGGAAATTCGGATCCTTCGCTTTACAGTCCCGCCAGATGGCCGGAAGGTCGTGAGCAAAGCTGATCGCATGATCCATGTCGCTCGTAATCTTGGTGTTAGCAGCCTTCAGGTACAGCTCAAACGCATGGCCGATCGAAAAGAGCTTTACCCCTGTCAAGAACGGTGAGGGAAGCGAGTAATTGATGATCCACTCATCTGCTGCGCTCAGGAACGAATCCCATTCGTGAGCCATCAATTACCTCAATGCAAGCTGGTAGCCACGGCATGATTTTAGTGCCGTGGGTTCGAATCGTCGCGCCCCGGAAAAAGCCCACGGCACAAACCCCGTGCCGTGGCTACCACTTCGCTCGCCTGCTTTGCGTCGCCATCCGCCTTTCCCAACAACATGCCGCAGCACTCACTGGGATAATCCCGCGCACCATGCTGACGGATTTGCGCGAGCTGTGGCGGAGTGAGTCTTAGCGTCATCGCAGCGGATTGCTCCATTGAATCATTGGTTCATTGATTCATTGTAAGGCCCACCTCCAGAATGGATCCGCACCCCAGTCTCAATGAACCAATGGCTCAATGACTCAATGAATCAATTCATCGCCCTTCGTCCCAAAACCTTTCACTGAGGTACTTGTCGCCGCTATCGGGGAAGATCATCACGACGACGCCGCGGCCGGCGGCCTTCGCGACTTTGAGAGAAGCCACCATCGCGGCGCCCGCGGAGACGCCCACCAGCAAGCCTTCTTCGCGCGCCAAGCGCAGCGTCATCGCATAGGCCTCTTCCGTGGAAATCTCCAAATCCTCGTCGGCGACCGCCGGGTCGTAAATCCTCGGCACAATGGCGGTGGCCATGTGTTTCATTCCTTCCAGGCCGTGGAAAGGCGAATCGGGTTGAAAGGAAACGCAGCGAATCTGGGGATTCAATTCCTTCAATCGCCGCGCCGTGCCGATGAAGGTACCGCTCGTGCCGAGCCCCGCGACAAAGTGCGTCACGCGCCCCTCGGTCTGCTCGAAGATTTCCGGAGCCGTGGTCTTGTAGTGCGCGCCCCAATTGGCCGGGTTGTCGTACTGGTTGGCGTAAAAATAGAGCTCGGGATTCTCCGCCGCCATCTCGCGCACGCGGCGAATCGCGCCGTCCGAGCCTTCCATGGGGTCCGTCAGGATGATCTCCGCCCCATAGGCCTTGAGAATGCGTTTCCGCTCCAGGCTGGCGTTGGCCGGCATGCAGAGGCACACGCGATAGCCCCGCGCTGCTCCAATCATCGCGTAGGCTATGCCCGTATTGCCCGACGTCGAATCAATGAGGATTTTCCCCTTGCTCAGCAGCCCCGCGCGTTCGGCTTCCAGGATGATGTTCTTCGCGGGGCGGTCCTTGACCGAACCGCCGGGGTTTTCCCACTCCGCTTTGGCGTAAAACTCCACCTCGGGATATTCGCTGCCGACGCGCGCCAGCCGCAGAAGCGGAGTATTCCCGATCAGGTCCAGGACGTTCTGTGGTCCCTGCAGGATTCCGGAGTTTGGGATAATCGTTGCCCTTGTCTTTTCCGCCATCACTTAATAGACTTTTATTCTAGCAGGTTGCTGAAAAATGCTGTAGAGGCGGCTTTATGCCGCCAGCTCGAATTGAGGTGCCCACGACTGTAGCGCTGCTCTATGAGCGGCGAGTCGTCATTCCGTAGGGGAGGGCTCCGCCCTCCCGCGGGTCCGATCCGGATCGGACCCCTACCCGCCGGCCACAGACCGGCGCTACAAAGGAAGGTGCCGGGGCGAAGCCCGGCGCTACGGAAACAGAACGCCAAAGGCGGATTCCGCATGAGTCAGGACCAAACGGCGTCGAAGGATGTGCGCAAGGTGTTCAAGGAGGCGGGTTTTGAGGTCACGGACGTTCAGGGCGGCCACGAGGCGTTTGTCGTGAAGAAAAACAACTGCGCGCAGTTGGTGGAGCGCAACGCGAAAGGCGAGTGGAACGCCGCGGGCCCGCCCACGTTCAGCGTCCGCGGCCTGGATTGCGAACTCGAAGACCGCGGCTACCAGAAGTTCTGGTTCCACAATGGGCGCCGCTTCCCGGCGCGCGTGAACGATCTCCGCACCCTCCATCGCTTCGTCGAGGAGGTCCGCTCCCTCCTCGGCCTGAAGTCTCTCTACCACGAGTCGCTGGGCACCACGAGCGCCCGCACCGTCTACGACCGCCTGGACGGCCGGCCGGGCGATTCGTAGGATTTACGCGCGATGCAAGGGGGTTCTCGGCCGACGCGATGATGCTTCCGAAAGTTTTGTGGGCGAGAAGAGGTCCCAACGCGCCCCAGGATTAGCTTGTGCGGTCCAGGCCGATAGCGGCTTGCAAACGTGGCGAGGGAAAGGCATCATGGTCAAGAAAAGCGGAGGCAAGGGATGACGCCTGAGGAGAGGGAAAGAATGATGGAGTTCCTGCTCGAGCAGCAGGCCCGGTTCGAGGCCCGGCTTGAGAAGGAGCGCGAAGAGAGGCGCGAGGCTGATGCCCAACTCCGCAAGTCGGACCAGAGCCTGCGTGAGTCGGATGAACGCCTGCGTGAGTCGGATGAACGGCTCCGTGAGTCACAGGCCACGCTGACGGCCGCGATCCTGCGCGTCACCGAGCTCGTCGAGGATCTGACGACAGTGCAGAAAGCAGGTGATGAACGCCTGAACGCGCTCATCGCCGTCGTGGAGAAACACATCACCGGTCCCGGTCACAGCGCCCCTCCCCGTCAATAAGCCTTCAAGACAAGTGGTGCCAGGCGGTGAGTCGCTCGCGGTCACCGCATACCATCGCAGCGTGCTAAAATGGCTGTCGAAAACAGCAGGCTGGGTCTCAGATATGGCAATCGACTCAAATTTGCAGGCGAGGCGTGAGCAGATCCTAGCGGTTGCAGCGCGTCACGGAGCGCGGGAGGTGCGAGTCTTCGGATCGCGCGCGCACGGCGAAGGACAGCCCGACAGCGATGTGGACCTCTTGATCAAGCTCGAGGAGGGTCGAACCCTGCTCGACATCGTCGCCATTAAGCTGGACCTCGAAGACCTGCTCGGCTGTAAAGTGGACGTAGTCACGGAGCGTGCCATCAGCCGGTTCATCCGCAACGAAATGTTGGCGGAAGCCGTCGCCCTATGAACCGAGACGCGGTCTATCTCCAGCACACCCCCTGAGCGGATTGATAGAATCCTGAGAGAACTCACCTGAAGGCACGGGGCAGTGCCCGCCATTTCCCGCCTGTGCAAACGGTGTTGGCGAACGGGTGCTCGCCCCGAGGATCAGCTTGTCGGGCGGGCGTTGGGGGCCGAGGGGCCGCGAGGGTCGGGAGGAGTGCCCTTTGTCTCAGCATCCGGCCGTGGGGGGCCGGGGGAGAATCGTCGCCGCTCCGGCTGCGCGGCGGCGGTCATGGCGCGCGGCACAGGGCGAAAGGCAATCTCCGTTTGCACCTCCTCCATGTCCTGCGCGCTGAGCTCGACGACCTGATCGAAACCTTCCTGCCGGATCAGGGGCCTCGCCTGCACGAACAACTCGTACTGCCGTTCGATGACCGCCTGGCCCACGCTGCGCTCCCGTTGGGCGTCGCGCTCGACGCAGGTAGCGAGCGGCACGTCGAAGAGCAAGACCACGGCCGGCACGTGAAAGCGGCGCGCCAGGTCGAGCAAGCCCTTGCGCGCGGCCTGGGTCAGGGCCGTGGAATCCACCACACAAAGACGGTTCAGGGTCAGCCGCTGCTCGATCAGGAAATGGACCAGCGCAAAGGCCTGCGTCTGGAATCGCTGGTCGCGGTCGTCGTCGCAAACCAGGGCGCGCGCCCGGTCGGAGGAAACAATCTGCGTCGGCCGGAAATGCTTGGCAGCGAAACTGGACTTGCCGCAGGCCGCCGGCCCGCACAGCACCACCACGGAGGGCCGAATCAAGCGAATGACGCGCGCACCACTCTGAGGCTGGGGGAAATTCATTGCTGTCGCCATTGTTTCAACTCACTTAAGGAAATTGCGCCTCCCGGGGTTCGCAGCCACCGGAGCGCGTTGGCGAGGTCAGGTCCAGACGAGGCGCATTATACGCCTGCGGGATGCTGTCGTGCGCAGCTATTCAGCGGGATGGTTACGCCGCCTCCGTATCCCCCACCGGAGCCTGGCGGGGAGCGGAGGCCGCTCTTTCCCTTTCAATCGCGGCCAGCATCTCTTCGTTCGTGGAGAACTTGAAGGCGGGCAGGTTGTGGGCTTTCGCCTGCGCCTCCTCGGCACGGGCGAGCAGCCGAACCGCTTCCTTGTCGATGAATCGCAAGCTCTTGCGCGCGAGCTCGTGGGCAATTTCGCTGGCGGTCGGCGCGGTCTTCTGGGGCGCCTCCGCAAGGTATTTCAGCACGTGGTTGCAGCCCTGCTCGGCATCGAAGCGGGCCTTGCCCACCAAGCCGTCGCTAGCCTTGCGCGCCCAGCCCACCACGAATTGGCCTTCCAGCACCTTCCCTGTTTGCGAGTCGAAGACCTCATAGGCGGCGCGCTCAGCTCCCGACGGATCGGGATTGGTGATGTAGCTCCCCTTTTCGTAAGGCAAACCCAAGGTTGGGTCCACGACGTCGCCAATGGCATAAATCAGGGTATCGAAGTCGAGGTCGGTGGTCTGATCCGTGAATTTGGAGACCGTGGTGTCGCCCTTGCGAAGCAGCAGGTTCTCGATCGCGGTCAGCCGGGTAATCCGCCCCTGCGCATCCGGAATGACCGCCGAAGGAGAACTGAGGAAGCGGAACGTCAATCGGCCTTCGGCGGGCCGGCTGGGCGGACGCTTCAGCCAGGGGAACGATGTGTCGGGAACCTTCGAGATGTCCTGGTCGCAGGCGCGGATCCGCTCTTCGACGCGGCGCAGCTCGTCCTGCATCACTTGGCGGTCGAGATGCATCTCGATGTGGTCAAATTCCTTCTCGTCGAATTTCACCTCGAAGGGGCCACGGCGCGCGATGACGGTAACTTCCTCGGGCTTCTGGCCGGGCATATCCTGCAGCAGCCAGCGAGCGATATCCACCATCACGTTGCCCATGCCGATGATCGCCACGCGCCGGCCCACGGAAAAATCCATTGAGGTGAAGGGAGGTAGCTGGTTGTAGTTGAAAACAAAGTCCTTAGCCGAATATAGACCCTTCGACTCCTCGCCCGGCAGGCCCAGTTTCTTGGTCCCCTGTGCGCCGACGGAAAAGACCACCGCCATGGGATTCCAGTGCTGCAATTCGCTGATGGCGAGCGGCGCGTTCTGGCCGACAGGAACGTTGCCGAAATAGTGCAGGTTGGGCATCTCCAGGAACTTGAAGAACTGTTTCCGCAAGCCGGCCTTCATATGGAACTTCTGCGGATAAATGCCATATTCGGCGAGCCCACCGGGTTTGATGTCGCGGTTGAAGACCACAACTTCATAGCCTGCGGCCGCGATCTTGCGTGCCGCAAAAAGACCGGCCGGCCCTGCGCCAACCACAAAAACCGTCCCTTGAGCCACTGGAACCTCCTATGCCATGCATTCCGTGGGGATTCAGTCGCGTGATCTACCCCAGCTAATCCTTCCTCTTTTCAGAGGGTTCGCTCGACATCCCCAACCATAAAGCGTAGCAGATTCAACTTTCAGGTAAAAGACAATTTGTCATGCCCGTGGGCAAATCAGCGCACACCACCCGGAAAAAGCACTTTTGGGGCCAACCAATGGACACCATGCCCCCCACTCCCGGCTCCATAATGGGGTTGCCCGACGGGCTTTCTTTCGGACGCCTCTCCAGCAGCAAATTGGCATCGGTTATACTGGTTCCGGCTTGTCAGCACAAACTGGATTGTCGGGGCGCTGGCGGAGGTCTTTATGATTCTTGTAGTCGTCGAAGATTTGGTCTTTCTGTCCAAGATTCAGCAGACTGCCCAGATGCTCGGCATTCCGGTTGAAGCTGTGGCGCCCACCGAGGCGCACGAGCGTGCCTGCGCCCCATCCGTCAGCGCCGTAATCGTCGATTTGAATCCTCGCTCTGGCAGCGCCATTGATCTTGTGAAAGCCCTGAAGGCTGATGCTAGAATCGCTGGGACTCCGGTGATCGGATTCCTGTCTCACGTGCAAGGCGACTTGGCCGCGGCGGCGCGCACCGCAGGATGCGACCGCGTGCTGGCGCGATCGGCGATGGCCAAGCAGTTGCCGGAGCTGCTCAAGGCGGTCGCGCATAAGGACCCGACCGCCACTCCGCGCGCCCCGGAAGCCTGCTGACCACACACTTCTTCACCGACGCCGACGACGATTTCTGGTGGTAATATACTTCGCGCAATTCCAAGCCCGCATCGACACGGCTCGCTGTCCGACGCGAAACGCCGCGCACAATCTGCGCGAGTCGAGCTGGCAGCCCAGAAAGACAGCGGGAGTTCGCCAGAGCGAGAGGAGGCAATATGGCCCGGTTCTGCACAAATTGTGGTTCACCCGTTGGGGAAGATTTGAAATTCTGCATGAATTGCGGGACGCAGCTCGCCGCGCCTGCGAGCGCCCCTGCGCCCAGCCAACCCGTCGCCGCCACCGCTGCCCCAGTCGCGGCCGGCCCTGCCCCGGTCGCCCCGGCTGCTCCAGTGGCGGCACCAGTGGCTGCTCCCGCGGCGGCGCCCGCCAAGAAGGCGAGCCCGGTGGTGAAAATTGTCATCGCCGTGGTCGCAATCTTTGTCTTCGTGACTCTAGCGAGCATCGGGGCGTGCGTCTATATCGGCATCCGCGCCAAGCGGGCCGTCGAACAAAGCGTGAAGGTGGAAGAAGGCGGGAAAACCTTCAAGATCCAGACGCCGCAAGGCGAAATCAAAGTCGGCGAGCAGCCACCGAGCGAAGGCGCGGTGGGCGAAATCCCCGCCTATCCCGGCGCGGAGGCGGTTGAAGGCGGCGGGCAATTCTCCTTCGGTGACAACATGAAGATTGGCGCCCAGGAATTCCTCACCGACGACCCGGCCGACAAGGTCGCCGATTTCTACAAAGAGAAGCTCGGGCCCAAGCTGCAGGTCGTGGCAGCCGCCGGACGCTACCATCTGAGTCTCACCAGCAACGACGAGAAGCATCCCTCCACGGCGAGCATTGATATCGGTGCGGATGAGGAATCAGGCAAGACCAAGATCACTATAACCAATATGTCGGGGACGAAGGAACAATGAAAATCGCCAGCCTTCTTCTTGGATGCGTTTGTCTCGGGTTATCCCTGCTCGGGCCGCCTGCGGCTCCCGCTCAAGGCCCGAGCCGGAACGAGGATCTGACCAGCCCCGACGCCAACAAGCGCGCCAAAGCGGCGCACGAAGTCGCGAAGAGCAGCGATCCGGCCTCTATTGCGACGCTCACCAAGCTCCTCAGCGACTCGAGCCCCAAGGTCCGCCGCGAAGCCGTCCTGGGCCTTTCTTCGATCCGCTCTCCCCAGGTCCTCGATCCGCTCATCACCGCCACTCGCGACCAGGACGAGAAGGTGCGATCGTTCGCCATCGAAGGGCTGACCGGTTATTACAGCGGGCAGAGGCCGAGCGGCGGGCTCGTGGGCTTGTGGCAGAAAAGCGTGCAGCGCGTGAGGCGGCGCTTCACCGAAGACACTTTCCGCGTTGATCCCGGCGTCCCGGTGGACCCCAAGGTGCTGACGGCTCTCGTCGCGGCCATGAACGAGGCCGCTCTGATCCAGCCCGCGCGCGAGGCCGCCAACGCTCTGGGAGTGCTGGTCGCCCGGGAAGCCGTCCCGGACCTCGTCAAGACCGCCCATTCGCCCGATGGTGACCTCGCCGTGGAAGCGCTGACCGCGCTGTGCAAGATTCAGGACCGGTCCGTGGGACCGCAACTTGTTGATCTGCTCGATTCCGAGCATAAAGACGTCATGCGCCAGGCCGCGGTCACCGTGGGCATCCTGAAGACCCAGGATGCTGTCGCCAAGCTGCAATCACTTTACGAAAACGGCCCCGACAAGGCGACCCGCGCCCGAGCCCTCGAAGGCCTTGCCTATTTGGGAAGCCCCACCTCCGAGCCCATCTTCCTTAAGGCGCTCTGGAGTTCCGAGGATGAGCTGCGCGTCTATGCCGCCGAGGGCCTGGGGCGCGCCGGCGAGGCCGGCGCCTTGCCGGATCTTGAGAAGGCGCTGCTCGCCGATAAGAGCGCCGAGGCCCGCCTGGCCATCGCCTTCGCCATCACCAGCCTCGGCAAGATGGATCACCTCAGCGACCTCGTCGCCGAACTCGACACCCGGCTGCGTGGAGACGCGGCACAAGCCTATCTCGTCGAGTTGGCCCGCAAACCGGATTTCCTCCCTCGCCTCTATCCGTCCCTGGATAGCGACCGCGCAGGCGTTCGCCGCGGATTGTGCCTGGTGCTCATGTACGCCGGCGACAAGTCGAGCATTCCTCCTCTCGAAAAGCTCTCGCAGGACAAGAATACGGACGTTGCCACCGACGCGCTGCGTGCTCTGCGCGCCGTTCGCCAACGAGCTGAATGACCGTCCGCCCCCAGCGCCTCAGGCCCACCGCGCTATCTTCCGGTCCGGTCAGCAGGACCGGCTCATTGCCAAGTTTTCCCTGGACCCGACCTTCCCCGACCCGTTGCCGGCACGAGCCGTGGCGGCCAGGTCGGCATATGGGGACTTGCTGCAAGGGCATCCCCGGTAGCCGCTCCCACTCTTCCCAATTTTCCTACACCCGATTTGGCAATTGTGGGACATCATATTGATCCTTGATTTCACTAAGCCCTTGGGCCAGAATGACGGCGGGCCCCGGAACCCTGTCCTCTTGGCTTTGGCCTGAGGATGTGGCTTGTTGGCAGCTGCCAACTACCGGCAAGGCATTAGATTGGTGGACCAGGGGAGAGCCAAACCCCCTGCCTTGAGCCGCTAGGCCACCCGGGCGGGAACTTTCCCACAGGCCTACACAGCATTGCAATCTCCTATTTGCCTGCAGCTTGTTGGAGAAACCAAACCAATTTTGGTGTAGTGCAAAGAAAAAATATTGAGCGACACCAATTTTGTGGTATAGAATGAAGCCGTGGATCTTCGCAGCGTTCCAATCGGAGATGGGGGCCAGATACCTAGATGACTGGGTTGAAGCTCTCGGACCGGAGTCCGAAAACGAGTTTGTAGCGACCCTTGAAGGCCTCCAAGTGCTGCCGCGACACTTCTGGAAAAGGCCTCAATTCGGAATGCTGAGCGGGCGTCCTTACAGGGGCATTGGAGAGATTATCTTTA
>JAIQGH010000195.1 GCA_020072655.1 Terriglobia bacterium
CTGGTCCAGTGCCTGGAAATCCTCGCCACGCAGCAGGAGAACAAAGCCTTCGCCCGGGTGCTGGCGGGCGTCCGCTCGTTGGTGGAGAGTGGCTCGACGCTGGCCAATGCCTTGCGTCAGTACCCCAAGATCTTTGACGACCTTTACACCAACATGGTCGACGCGGGCGAGACGGGCGGTATTCTCGACACCATCCTGCAGCGCCTGTCCGGCTACATCGAGAAGGCGGTGAAGTTGAGGCGTGCGGTCGTATCCGCCTTGATCTATCCGGTGGCCGTGGTGGTGATCGCGGGGGGCGTTATCTTTCTGCTATTGTGGAAGGTGGTGCCGATTTTCGCCACGCTTTTCGCCGGCCTGGGCGCGGATCTGCCGCTTCCCACGCGCATCGTCATTGGCCTCAGCAATGCCGTCGGCACCTTCGCCGTCCCCTTGATCATCCTAGCCGGCGCCGGAGGCTACGGTCTGAAGTATTACTACGGGACGCCTGCCGGTAGGATGCAGATCGACAGCTTGACCCTCAAGATTCCAATCCTCGGCAACCTGATGCGGAAGATTGCGGTGGCGCGGTTCACCCGCACGCTCGGCACGCTGATCACCAGCGGCGTCGCCATGCTGGAGGCGATGGAAATCACCGCGCGCACTTCCGGGAACGCCGTGATTGAGAAGGCGATCCTCTCGGTTCGCAAGGCGATCGAAGGCGGCCGCACGATTGTCGATCCTCTGCGCGAAACGGGCGTGTTCCCCAACATGGTGGTGCAGATGATCGGCGTCGGCGAGCAGACCGGCGCGCTGGACGCCATGCTGCAGAAAGTGGCCGACTTCTACGAGGATGAAGTCGACGCGGCGGTCGGCGACCTGCTGACCGCCATGGAGCCGATGATGATCCTCTTCCTGGGCATCGTGGTCGGGGGCGTGGTCATTTCCATGTACCTGCCGCTGTTCAGCCTCGTCGGCAAGCTGGCCGGATGAGAAACGTAAGTCAAAGGTTGGAGCGCCCCGGAGCCCAGGCCTTCGGGCTCCGGAGGTGAGCGGTGGTGAGCTGTTTTGCTCGGTGATCCCCCAAGAAGGCCTTGCCCCCGCGCCCAGCGCTCCCCGTTCCTGACGGGGGTTCGGTGCCTCTCGATCATGCCGGGAAGTGCTTCACATGAAGATCGCCGGTGACCTGCAAACCTGGCTCCCCTACGTCATCAAGATTCGCTTTGTCATCATCAGCTTTGTATTCGCCATCGAGTACTCGATCCGCGTGGTGGTCTCCGAGGCCGCGCATCCGGAGGCCATCAAGTATCTGGGGCTGGTGGTCATCCTTTGGTACATCGTCAACCTGTTTTTCCTTATCTACAACCAAATCAGCCGCGATTACCTCTTGCAGGCCTACCTTCAGATCTTCTCCGACGTCTGCTTTATCACCGCCGTCGTCCACGTGACCGGCGATCTAAACAGCAACTACCTCTCCCTGTATCTCGTGGCGATCATCCTGGCGAGCATGTTGTTGCCGCGGGCCAGGGTCTTCATGGTGGCCGCGGTGAGCTTCGTCTTCATGGGCTCGTTGCTCGAGCTGGCGTATCTGCCTAACCTTTACCCGGAGTTGGTTGAGCGCTACCCCGCCATGGAGTTCCTGGCGACTACCTCGATGGTCCCCGTGGCCTTGCGGGACCTGCAAATCAAGATCTTCGTCAGCCTCTTTGGGTTCTTCGCGGTCGCATACCTGGCGAGTTACTTGACCGAGAGCTTGCGCAAGACGGGCGCCGAACTCCGCGACAAGCGCGGACAGGTGGCAAGCCTGCAGGCCATCAATGAGAACATCATCCAGAGCATGCGCGACGGGCTCATCACGACGGATCTGGAGGGCGCCATCCAGGACCTGAATCCGGCTGGGACAACCATCTTGGGACGGCGGCCCGGCGACCTTAAAGGGCGGCCGATCGGGGAGGTCTTTCCGGAAATCTCGCCCGGCAATGGTGCCGCGAGGGACGGGTCCCCGGCTCCGCCGCGCCGGGAAATCACCTACGCCCATCCGTCTGGTGAGCGCCGGATTCTAGCCGTGGCCTCCTCACCGCTGGTGTTGCCCGAAGCGGGAGAACTGGGACACGTCTACAGCTTTCAGGACTTGACGGAGGAGAAGAGGCTCGAAGCCGAATACCGCGCCAAAGACCGCATGGCGACGCTGGGGAGGCTGGCCGCAGGCATCGCTCACGAGATTCGTAACCCGCTGGCATCCATCTCCGGATCGGTGAAATTGCTGCAGAGCCTTGCCAAACTTGATGAGGACCAGTCGAAATTAGTCGATATCGTCATCCGGGAATCGGAGCGCCTCAACAAGTTGGTTTCCGACTTTCTGATCTACTCCCGCGACCAGCGCTTCGAATTCCACGACGTTGACCTCGTGAACCTCCTGGAGGAGACCCTTTTGCTGGTCCAAAACCACCCCTCGTTCGGCCCCGGGTACGATGTGGAGCGCAAGTTCCCGCGGCGCCCTGTCATTGCCTGGGCCGATGCGGACAAAATGCGTCAGGTCTTCTGGAATATCTGCGATAATTCCCTGAAGGCGATGCCCGAGGGCGGCACGTTGAGCGTGGAGGTTGAAGACGGACCCGGCCCGGTCGTGAAGGTCGCGCTCGCGGACACCGGAGTTGGCCTGACAGATGTGCAACTCGAGAAAGTCTTTGAACCCTTCCAGGCCGGGTTTACGAACGGGACGGGGCTGGGGCTGGCGATCGTGTATCAGATCATCCAGGCGCACCACGGCCGTATTCGGGTGAAATCGGCGCCGGAAAAGGGAACCCGCTTCCTCATCGAGCTGCCGCGCGCGCATTGAGTTCTGAATGGTGAAGTGCGAGTTGTGAATTATCCTGAGCTGGTAGGCACGGCACGGTTTTTGTGCCAAAGGGTTTTCAACGCAGCAAAACGGAAAGGCCCACGGCGTAGCGAACATGGCGTGGCTATCCGCTGACACTCTGTAATTCAGCATTCAGAATTCACCATTCACTATTCCGATGGCCCGCTTGCTGATTGTTGATGACGAGAAATCGCTGTGCCAATTGCTGGAGATCGCCTTCCGCCAGGACGGGCACGTGGTGGAGACGGTCTCCAGTGGCAAGACGGCGCTCACCAAGCTGGCCACGCAAGTCTACGACTTGATCATTTCGGATATCCGCATGCCCGACATTTCCGGGATCGAACTGCTCGAGGAAGCCAGCACCTCGCGCAACCCCGCGGCGTTCATTCTGATTACGGCGGTGCCTACGGTTTCTACCGCTGTGCAGGCCCTCAACCTCGGGGCGTACCGTTATGTGATCAAGACCGACAAGCTCGTGGAAGAGCTTCGCCTGGTGACCGCGAGAGCACTGGAGGAATTGGCGCTGCGGGAGGAAAACGTCCGCCTGCGCCGCGAACTGCTCCGTGTCTTTGCCCAGAACAACATCATCGGGCACAGCCGGAAGATCGAGGCCATCCTGGAGATGGTTCGAACCGTCGCCCCAACCACGAGCACCGTCCTGATCACCGGCGACAGCGGGACGGGGAAGGAACTGGTGGCTCGGGCAATCCACGAAGCCAGCCCGCGGCGAGAGAAGGCCTTCATCTCGATCAACTGCGGCGCGTTCCCGGAAACGCTTCTGGAAAGCGAGCTCTTCGGGTATTTCAAGGGAGCGTTCACGGGCGCGGACGCGAACAAGAAAGGCATCATCGAGGCGGCCAACGGCGGGACCCTGTTCTTGGACGAGATCGGCGAAACCAGCCTCAGCATGCAGGTCAAGTTGTTGCGCGTGCTCCAGGAGCGCAAGGTGCGCCCCCTGGGCGGCACCGTGGATGTGCCGGTGGACGTACGCCTGATTGCTTCCACCAACCGGGATCTGAAAGCCATGGTGAGCGCCGGCCA
>JAIQGH010000067.1 GCA_020072655.1 Terriglobia bacterium
GGGCCCTGGCCTAGGCGGCGGACCCGACCCCGCGGCCGCCGAAGCGCCTGCTCCGCCAGGATGAAGCAACCAGAGGGGAGTTTCATAGAACCAGCTCGTAACCCGACGCGCCTAAAACGCCGGTTATCACACAGACTCTTCAGCCCGGCACGGCTTTACGATGCCGACCTGAAGGTCGGCGCTACGTCCCACCGTCTCCGTGCCGGCACAGCGCGTTCCTTGACGCCGCAGCCCGCCGTGCCCTAGTATGAGTCGAGGCCTTGTGAAGATGTAGAGGCGGCTTCACGCCGGCACTTGGCGAGGTGAACTCGCCGCCCCAACGTCTGCGCACCGTGGCGGGGTAGCTCAGTGGTAGAGCGAGGGTCTCATAATCCCTAGGTCGGGAGTTCGATCCTCCCCCCCGCTACCAATAATTCCCACAACTTCCAAGGAATCCGACTCATCGTGGTCTGGAGGCAGTTGCGGTTGGGTTGCGGATTGTTGCGGACTTTTTGGAGAGTCCAGCCTGTTCACGTACCTTTCGCCAACCCCCGGTATTAGGCGCCCATAGGTGTCCACTGTCACCTGAATACTCGCGTGGCCCATCTGCTCTTTGACGTAGTTAAGAGGTGCGCCCGCAGCAATCAGCATGGCTCCGAACGTATGTCGGAGGTCATGGAAGCGAATGGCGCGGATGCCGGCACGCTCAAGCGTGGGCAGGAAGCGGTCCCGAATCATGTTGTCTGGGTCGAGGACACCAACAGTCTTCGAGGGAAACACAAAGTCCCCTGCAACGCTCGATTTCCCGGCAGCGAATGCTTCCAAGAGTCTTGTGTCGCGCAGTTCTGAGAGTGTCTGGCGCAACTCCCGCGAGATGTCCACCCGCCGGGAGTGGTGGCTTTTGGGCGTCGTGGACCGGCCGTAGACGTAGTTGCGGTTGACCTCGATGAAGCGGTTGGGTCGGACTCATCGGTGCCGAATTGGATGTCGCCCCACTGGAGAGCGACAATCTCGCCGCGTCTTAGCCCTGCCCGCAGGCCCACCATGAGCAGAGCGTATAGCTCCAAGGAATCAGCACGCGCCGCCTTCAACAAGCGCGCCTGTTCGTCCGGGATGAGGGGTGTGGGTCGGAACTTTCCCTCTTCGCCCCTCCGCGGGCGCAGGGTCCACACGGCAGGGTTGCGTTCGATAATCCTATCGTCAAGTGCGGCTCCTGCACATTTCCCTTGTCCAATCGTCGGGGAAGTCCCGCCCTCGGAGAGGGCAGACGGGGCCAGGATGCAGTCATCTGAGAAACAGGCAACGCCTCAAGTGAGCAGAGCCAGGCCCCCCTTGTCGCTCCTCCGATTAAGCCCATTGACGACTTATAACCCGGGCATTAGGCTTTGGGGGTCTTTGGTACAGAAATCAAGAAAGGAAGAGGCGATGGAAAAAACAGACGGAGGGGATCTCGGACAAGGATTGAGTCGGAGGGAATTGCTTGGATCATCAGCAATCGTTGGAGGGGCCATGATGTTTCAAAATGCCATCGTGGCAGCGCGGGGCTCTGGTCTTGAGACAGTCCCGGCAGGGGTCAGGATAACCTCTGTCCGAGCTACAACGCACAACATCCCGGTGCAGGTACCCCTTTTGGACAGGGAGATCAGCCGACCCATCGTATTCGTCGAGGTCAGGACGGACGGGGGTGTCACAGGATATGGCCTCACGGGCGAGATTCAGCGTTTCGGGGTTAAGGAGTTCATCAACCGGGAGCTGGCACCTTTCCTGAAAGGTAAGAACCCTTTGGAGACCGAGGCATTGTGGCAGCAGATGTATTCAGCTTTCAACCCACGCTCCCAGACCGGGGTTTGGAGCTCGGCCGTGAGCGCTGTGGACATCGCCTTGTGGGACATCAAGGGGAAGCACTATAAGGAGCCTGTCTGGCGGCTCCTGGGTGGAGCCAGAAAGAAAGTCCCAGCCTATATCACCTTTGGCCTCCTTGAATTCGACCGGCAACAGCTTGGAGAGATGGCTCGTCGTTTCGTGGCCGAAGGGCAGGACAAGTTGAAAATGGTCGTCGGCGTGAGCAACGGTGAAGATATCGGAGAGGATGCCGCACGCGTGAAGGCGGTGCGGCAAGCCATAGGTGAGAAGGTCGAGCTCATGATGGATGCGAACTACCTCTTCTCCCTCAATCGTGCCTTGGAACTGGCTAAACGGGTTGAAGCGGACAACATTACCTGGTTCGAGGAACCCCTGTACGGGAACGATGCGAGGCTGCTCGCCCAGTTGCGCCAGCGGTGTGCAATTCCGATCTCGGCGGGCCAGAACGAGGGTTCGCGTTTCCGACACCTTGAGCTCCTTATTCACGGTTCGGTGGACATTCTGCAACCTAATGTCTGCTATGTCGGCGGGTTTACGGAAGGTTTGAAGGTGGCAGCGATAGCGCAGGCATTCAACATCCTCATTGCTAACGGGGGCGGGTGGCCCCATCACAACATGCATCTTCAAGCCGCGGTCGCCAATGGGTGGCGGGTAGAGTTCCATTACTTGATGTGGAAGGTGGGGGAGACAATCTACCAAAACACACCGAAGCCGGAGAAAGGGTGGGTGACCCTGACAGAGGAGCCAGGACTGGGCTTGGAGCCCAAGAGAGACATTCTGGAAGAATTCTTGGAAAAGTAGATTCCCCCACCGCTGAAGGCGGACACGCAAGTCGCTAGCTTTCCGTGGAGGCAATAGACGGCGGGACCTTGGCCGGGTCATAATATAAGGCGCTAGGGCTTGAGTATCTCTCAGTTGGCTCTGGTTGCACGGAATGAGGGTATGTGTATCCTCGCCCTTGCCGACGACATGACTGGCGCCCTCGAAGTAGGCGCCAAATTCAGCGCTGGCGGCATTCGCACGCTCGTATCCGCAATGGCGTCCCCCTCCAGCTCAGCTTCGGTGCTTGTTCTTGATACGGAGACCCGCCACGCTTCGCCGGAGCTCGCCTCTCAGGAAGTAAGGCGCTTCGTCTTGGGGTCTGGTGCGGTTAACCCGCGGCTCATATACAAGAAGACTGACTCGACGCTGCGCGGGAACATCTCAGCCGAGTTGCGGGCGCTGCGGGAACTGTATCCGACCTGGCGCATCGGGTACGCCCCGGCATATCCGGAGCTGGGGCGCACGGTTAAGAAGGGAGTGCTCTACGTCAACGGGGTTCCCGTCGCGGAAACTGCATATGCTCGCGATCCCATTGATCCGGTCCACACCAGTTCCGTTCCGGAGATTCTGGGGCCTTCCTTGGCTTGCACAATCTTTGACGGGGAGGCAGATAGAGATCTGGCGGAAGTGGCTCGCACGATCCTCTCCGATAGCGGCATGCGGATCGCTGCGGGGCCGGCCGGACTGGCAGGAATGATCGCCGAACAAATAGACCTGCCTCGCGGCTCTCCGGCTCCCATGCCCGCAGTGCGACGCTGCCTGGTGTTCAACGGCAGCCTTCATGAGCAATCTGCCATTCAGATGCAGCGTGCACTAGGGGAAGGCTGCATCGCTTTGGAGTACGGTTCGGCATGGCGGATTTTGAAGTGTGACGATCAGTCGAGGGGAACCCCCGCTCAGGTAGCCAACGAAAATGCCAAACTCTTGCTTGAACAGATTATTGCGAGCGAACCGGATGCTGTTCTCGTAATCGGCGGCGACACAACATTTGCAGTGGTTGCAGCCCTTGGGCTTCCGCCCCTGCTGCCCATCGGCGAAGTGGTCCCGGGTGTTCCGGTAACTCGCATTGAAAATCAGCAACTGACACCGTTATTGCCCAGGAGAAGGCGCGATTTGTTGCTCATCACGAAGGCGGGCGGATTCGGTGGCGCCGATGTGCTTTGCCGCGTCCGCCAGAGGTTAGATCATGACGCGTAGTCATGCCATCTCCGGAATCACCGTGGGCGACGCAAGCGGGGTCGGCCCCGAGATTCTGCTCAAGGCATTTTCGCACGGCCAGATCCGCTGGCCATTTGTAGCATACGGTGACTTGGAGGCACTCCAGTTTTACAACCAGAGCCTTAGCTATGGCGTCTGCTTGAGGGAGATTCAGAGGCCGGCGCAATACGAACGAGGTGCACTCAGCGTCATAAACCACGGGCTACTGCAGGCGGGCGACATAACGCCTGGAAGGCTAAATCAGAAGTCTGGGCATGCGGCAAGGGAATACGTCATATCAGCCACGCGAGCGGCTCTCGCCCGCGAGATCAGCGCCATTGTCACTCTACCGATGAACAAGGAAGCGACACGCCTTTCGGACCCTGGTTTCACGGGCCATACGGAACTCATCGGCGGATTGTGCGGAGTGAAGGATGTCACGATAATGCTCGCTTCTGATGAGCTCATCGTCACACATGTGAGCACGCATATGTCACTCCTGAACGCAATTCGAAGTGCCAAGCAGGCGCGAATTCAGGCGGTCCTTCAACTCACGGTAGAAGCGGTGGGCAAGCTCAGACCCAACCCGCGCATTGCCGTCGCTGGACTGAACCCCCATGCAGGTGAAAACGGTTTGTTCGGAGACGAGGAGATCAAAGAAATCATCCCCGCGGTTGAATGGGCCAAGGCACAAGGTTTTCCAGTGGAAGGACCTTTCCCCCCGGACACCGTGTTCTATTTGGGGGTGAGGCGAAAGAAGTTCGACGCGATTGTTTGCATGTACCACGATCAGGGCCACATACCTTCCAAGCTTCTTGACTTCGAAGGCGGCGTCAATATCACGCTTGGTCTGCCCATCGTTCGAACTTCTGTCGATCACGGGACAGCCTTCGACATCGCCGGCAAAGGTATTGCTTCCACTCGTAGCCTGATCCACGCCATGGAGTTGGCGGAGAGGCTCAGCAGGGGAGGGCAGGGCGAGAAGCGTTCTAGGAAGAAGATGAGGTCCACAAAGAATTACGGCCCCCTCGCCTGAAGAATCTGAACTCAAAGTCATCTTGGGCGGAAATCCCTACATATCGCTGGCCTTTACCTATGCCGGCAGTGCAAGCTCCGCGTCAACCAGAAATTCACGCGACTCCTCTGGCCCCGGTGCGATTCGAACTCAACGGATCGCGCCTTCACTGACGCGGCAAGCCGGCTTCCGGGCCCGCGCGGGTTTGGCGGCCTGCGCCAGCTAAGGCTCTAGTAAGAAATAAACTCTACAATTAGTTGATTTGACTCGAAGCTCGATTCCTCATCTTCAAGGGAGCAGCGTATAATTCCAGTCTGGGTGCACTCCTGAGTCGTAGTTGGTCAATGTCCTCATCTGATATCTTGACGCCTGTCTCGTATTGATCGGTATCCGGACGCAACATGGGGAAACATGGGGAAGCCCGGGTTTCCCTGCGTGGCCGCACTTCTGCTGCTAGTCGCGCCTTGTCTGGCAGCCCAAAAATCGTCAGGGATTTTGTTACAGACGAACGCCAGAAAACCATGAAACGTGGTGTCTGTCCCCGTCCCCCGCTAGGACAGCAAGATCCTGCGCAGCTCGCCTTCCGGATCGTCTACCATGCGACAGTGATTATCGAACACCATCGTCTGGCAGCGAATCGGATCACTGGGCGTCCAGGTTAACCCGGGCTGGCTGGGATTGCCGGTACGGGCGAAATTCGTCCAGGCCGTGGCCATCTTTTTGGCGAGTGCCCGCGCCTCCGGCGTGTTGCCCGTGCCCTGTTCGCAGCGCTTCGTGTTATCGAAGCAGAAGGCGAGTTCGGCCGTGTGCCAGGCGCCCGCATCCTCGAGCATCGGCGATGGCCAAGTAAAGTAATACTGATAGACTGGCGCGGCCTTTTGTTCGTACTTCAACTTGACCATGCGTTGGACGTTATTCCGCGCGGTGAGACCATTCGCGCCGTAAGACAGCAGGCGAATGCTCTTCTCTGGGTGCGCCTTCTTCATTGCCGCAATGAGGGCCGTTGCCTTGGACTCTCCCCAGGCTCGGGCGAGGGTGGCGTGCCACTCCTCCTCAGTAGGACGAGAAGACATCCGGTTCCCCTCTTCGCTGACATTGCCAATCAACATCGGCACCTGTTTCGAGATTTCCGGGGCGACGTCATGGAAGGACCGCAGTGTCACGATCCGGCCGTCGACGGTAGGTGAAAACCCGACGCGCGGCACGGCGCTCGGCGGCCCGCCTGGACCCAATGCGCCCTGCGTGGGCGGATTGATCTTCGCGATGGCGGCATTGCCGGCTGCGATCAGTTTGGACCATTCCATCTTTTGCAGCGAGGCAAGGTCCGTGGGCGATAGTTCCAGCGCTTTCATCACCTGCTTGGCCAGCTCCCGGGATTGCTCGGCGCTCGGAAAATTGCCGCCTCCGCCCGACTGCACCGACGCGCGGTGGAACAGTCCCGCAGCCGAGGGCATACCCATCAAACAAGTAACCTTGGAGCCGCCACCCGACTGGCCATAAATCATCACGGTGTCCGGATCGCCGCCGAAATTCGCAATGTTCTCGCGGACCCACTGAAGCGACGCAACCAGGTCCGTCATTCCGACGTTCACCGAATCGGCGTACGCCGGTCCGCCAATCTCGGACACGTCGAAGAATCCGAGCACGTTGAGGCGGTGATTCACCGTCACCGATACGACATCATGATACCGGGCCAACTGCGCGCCTTCCTGCGAGGGCAGTTCGTAGGCGGAGCCGAAGAAAAAGCCGCCGCCGTGAAAATAGACCATCACCGGCCGCTTGCCGGCGAGAGAGGGTGTCCAGACGTTCAGCTTCAGCATGTCTTCGCTCATATAGCCGTCGTCCCAATCCTGCAGGAACGATTGTTCAATCGCCGTGTAGTCATGCAGGCGCTGGGGGCAGTTGGCTCCATAGATCAGAGCGGGGTACTCGCCGTCCCACGGCTTGGGAGGTTTGGCCGGAAGCCAGCGATTTTCCCCGCTGGTGTCCTGGCCGTAGGGAATTCCCTTGAAGGTCAGGACGCCGCCATCGACGAACCCGCGCACTTTTCCATATTGTGTTTTCGCGACTGCTGAACGAGGCGTCGAGCAGTTGCCTGGAGCTTGGTGCGCCGCGGTCTTGGTGCTGTCGTACCCCTTGCCCGACAAAGCCAGAGTCGCTCCGATGCCTGCCGTTGCCGGCAGGAGCAGCACCTGACGGCGATTGAGTCTCGTGCGATTTTCGGAATTCGATTCAGTCATTGCGTCTCCTTTTCGGGCAAATCCGATGCTTCCCCGGCTAATCGTCCTCGGGTTTTCAAAGGAATGCGGGAGAGGGGGACAGACACCTCGTTCCCAGGTTTTCCAAGGGCCGGGCCGAGGGCTCATGGTTACGTCTCATGTCGGGAATAACGGGACCCGCTCGTTCTCGTGCACCCGCACCGCTTGCCGCAGCAGGTCGAGGTAAACCTCCCACTCAGCATCGGAAGCGAGAAGAAACGGCCGCCCGCTTCCACGCTGCCTCACGTGCTGAGCAACCTCCGCACACACCACCGAGGTATGCGCGCCATGGGGCCGTCAGCCTACCACAAAACCTCCCCGCCCTCGACTGGTTGCGCAGCCCGAGCCTTGAACCGAATTCACGAAGTTGCGGCCCCTGATGTTCTGATAACGTTGCACGGTGATGCGCCCCATGGAGTCGGAAACGCCGAAGGCACCGGTGCCCGGGAAGGGGTTAAGGCAACGCTGTTGCGCTAGTCTCGGAACAGCAAAGACGCGTACTTCGAAAGGTACACCTGCCAGTTGGGCCAGCTATGCCCGCCGCCGGACGGGTTGAACACGTGCCTCACCTTCTTCTCCGTGAGGAGGTCATCCATCCCTTTGACGGACTTGTAGATCGCGTCTTCCGTGCCGCATCCGAGCCAGAGCACCTTCAGCCTGCGGTTCAGGACATCCGCATCCATCTTCTGCCACTCGGCCATGTTGCCGCCCCCGCTGAAAGCGGCGATGTAGGCGAACTGGTCAAGGTTATGCAGCCCGATGGACAGGGACTGTGCGGCGCCCATCGACAGCCCCGCGATAGCCCGGTGTTTACGATCGGTCAGCACCCGGTACTTGCTCTCCACAAGCGGCTTCACGCCGGTCAGCAATTCCTGCTCGATGGCCAGCGCATCGGCGGGTCCGGACGGAGCGGCCGGCCCCGGCTTGATCTCCCGTGGGATGTGGCCATACGGCATGACCACGACCATGGGTTTGATTTTGCCGTCGGCAAGCAGGTTATCCATGATTACATTGGCGCGCCCGGTCCAGGTCCAGGACGCTTCGATCTGCCCACTTCCGTGCAGCAGATAGAGAACTGGATATTTCCGCTTATTGGATTCATAGCTTGGCGGCGTATACACGTAGAAAATACGGGATACGCCGAGGTTCTTGGAATCGTAGAAATTGGCGTGGACCGTTCCGTGCGGGACAGGACGCTCCTCGAAAACCGCGCTCTCGGGGCCCGGCACGATGAAAATGCTGGTGGGCCCCCAGCGGCGCAGCTCGAGGTTCGGATTGGAAGGGTCGGGCGTACGCAGTCCGCCGTCGATGGCGTATCCGTAGGTGTAGAAGCCCGGCGGCAACGGACCCACGGTCAAACTCCAGACGCCTTTGTCGTCCTTCTGCAGCGGCTTGGGCTCCTTGAGGACTTCCAGAATGCCCGGGGATCCCATCAGAACCACTTCCGATGCCTTGGGCGCGAAGAGGCGAAACGTCACCGTCCGATCCGGATGCACTTCCGGCGAGACGGGAATGTTGTTGGTGTCCTCGTAGTAGGCCGCAGGGCCCCGCTGGCAGAAAGCCGCCGGAGCGGCGAGCCAAAGAAGACCGAGTAGAGTGATCGAAGCGCGCATCCTCTTAATCCTCCCCGGTCCTTTCAGAACCACTCCCTGTAGCCTCGTCCCTCGTGGTACCGCGCTGCCGGGGGCTCGCGCGCGGCGATCGGCAGCACCGCCCATGCGCTCAAACCCAGGGCAAGAGCCGCAGCCTAGCGGGCTTCAATTAACCGTCTTGTTTCCGTTGAAGCCAAACACTCAATACCTCTCCCAGTGCAGGACGTCTGAAAGGGGCCTCTTACCCTTTTCCGGGCTTTCCGCCGGACAGCCAATGGGAATCAGGCTGACCAACTTGTAGCCTTGGGGCGCTCCTACCAGGCGGCAGATTTCCGACGCATAGGGCTTCTTGTCCCCGGCAACCCAGCACGAGCCCAACCCGTGCGCGTGGGCGGCCAGCAGGATATTCTCCGTAGCGGCGCTCCCGTCTTCGAGGTAATACTTCGTGTCCCGGCACAGAACGGCAACGCACACCGGGGCATCGGCAATGAACTTCCCATGGTCGGGGGTCTGCGCAATGCTGCGCAGCACCTCGCGATTCGTCACCACGACGAATTCCCAAGGTTGGAGGTTGATGGCCGTGACCGCCAAGCGCCCGCAATCAACTAGGCCTTCGATGATCTCTTTAGGCACCGGTTCGGGTGTATAGGCGCGGAGCGAGCGCCGCGTCTTCAACACCTCAATCGCGTCCATAGCTGTATGTCCTCCGCCTCAAACGTGTGCTCCTGCATACCAGGCATAAAGAAGCGATGGGTAACGGCCTCCGGCATATGCTGACGACCACACGCCGACCGCTGTTCATGCGGGTCCCGTCGTACTCTGCGTAAAGAAGCGTCTGGAAAAGATTAACTCGGCGCACCAAAACCCGGTGCAGCACCTCCACGTGGAGAACCCGGGAAACGGTCCCGGGTCGACGTGAAGATTGTATCATCTGCGAGATGCGCCGTTACTCGCCCTGGATCGGACGCCGTGATTCAGCACACGAGGATCCTGCTTCCGCTCCCTTCCGACGTCGCAGAAATCAAAAAGCGATCTTCGCCCCGCCCGCGATGCTCGAAACCCGAGCCCCTCGTCGCGTGTGGCTTATTCCGATGCCTTTTGGCTTTCCTCATCGAGGCGGGCGATTTCGCAGGCGGCGAGGCTCCAGCCGAGGGCGGCGGCATTTTCCTGGGCTTGGCGAGCGTTCTTGGCCCCGGGGATGGGGACCGTTCCTTTGGCGATTAGCCAATTCAAGGCGACTTGGGCCGGCGACTTGCCGCCATGTGCCACTCCGATCTCACGCAGGCGCTGAATGAGCGGCTGGATTCTGCCGAGCCGTGCCTTACTGACGGTGAACCCACGCGCTCCCGGTGGGCGAATTTCCGGGGTGTACTTGCCCGTCAGCAGCCCCTTGCCGAGAGGGCTATAGGCAATCAACGTCACCCCTAGCTGGTGGCAGAGGTCCAGCAGGCCATTGTGCTCTACGCGGCGATTGAGCAGCTGATATTCCACCTGGTTCGACGCCAGCGGGACACCGCGCTTAGCGAGAACCTCATATGCGCGCGACATCTGCGCAGGGTTGAAGTTGGAGACGCCGACGGCGCGAGCCCACCCGGCCTCGACTGCGTCCGCGAGCGCGTTGGCCCAAGTCGCGATGGGCACGGGCGGAAAAGGCCAGTGGATCTGGTATAGGTCCACGCGCACCATGTTCAGGCGCGTCAGACTGGCGCGCAACGCTGAGCACAATGCGCCTTTGCGCAGCCTCCAGGGATAAGGCATAAACTTGGAAGCTACGACTAGGGGCGCCGCAGAGGGGGGCTGACAGGCTTCGCGGAGGTACTCACCTAACAGGCGCTCCGAGCGCCCTTTGCCATAGACTTCGGCGGTGTCAAAAAAGTTGATCCCCGCGTCCAGAGTGGCTTGGAAGGCTTCGCGGAGGTCGCGGTCGGTGTGGGTTTTGCCGTAACTCCACATCAGGCGGTCACCCCATTGCCAGGTGCCCAGCCCCATGCGGGAAATACGGATGTCGGTCTTGCCGAGAGGAATGAGACCTTCCACACGGCTCTCCGTTCCAGAGGGAATTTCCGTTATCGACTCTGCCTTCGCCAACAATCGTACGCAAGCCAGCCTTACATCTCAAGCTAAGATCGCCATGGCTCCTCTCGGGTGCCATCGAGGCTTGCCTTGGACGTTCCTCTTGCTGGTCTGGTTTGTCTCAGGCCTCCACCCCGCCTCGCCACGCACAACCATCCCACCTCGTGCTGGGAGCTTCGATCGGGCCGGGTGCAGAGAGTGGTGGCTAGAGTTAAGGAGACGCGGAGAAGATCGGCCTTGGTCCGGCTCGCTGAGAAGTAATCCTTGTGGCTGTGTAGCGGCCTAGACGGAGGAGTGCACCTGATTGTCGAATGCGGTCGGAGGCAAGATTCATTGTAGACGAGGATTGGGAACGAAAAACGCTCTTCTTAGACACGAACGGAGCACATCGCGCCTACCTGTGGGAGATCCCGATCCCACCATCCTGGAGCACCTGGCCCAAAGCCATGGTTGGCTGCAGCCGGCCCATCTCTGGAACTTTGCCATGCGTGCTCGGAGTGTGCGACCGGAAGTCGCGATGTGTTCCCTTACAATTAAGGGACAAATTCCTTAATCTCCGGATGTCTTCCGCACCCGGTCTCACACAGTCTCATTGATGTCTAGTGCCAAATGCCACTCATTCGGTTTCAGGGATGACTTTCGGGGGTGCGAACTCGGCGCGGAGCTGAACTGGCATTTCTGCAGTTACGGCGCTTTGCGACTAGCCAGCCTTTGCTTTCGCCGCGAACACCGCCACCTTGGCGGCCGCGTCACGATCATACAATAGCCGCCGGCGAGGCAGAACCGGCCCAGGATACACCTCAAGCCTCGCGGTTGGCGGCAGCGTCGTGCCGCTGTGCATCGTGATAGCGCACAATCTCGGTGTCAATAGAGGTGCTAGTTTGGGCTGGTTGATGCTGCATGTCGGTGCAGCAACCCCGACTTAGAGAATCCCCAGTATTCATACGGGTTGCGTCACATTCCCGGACGTTGGTGCAGGTCAGTGCAGAAACCCCGCCAGCAGCACTCCTAATCCTTAGGTCGGGAGTTCGATCCTCCCCCCCGCTACCACCTTTCGACAGGCCCAAGGCCCTCGTTCCCGCAGCCTGCCGTTCTTTTTGCGTCTTGTCCGTGATATATAGGAAGGGTAGACGTGATCTGGGCGGGGGTGTCACGGCCATGCCAAATCGGGTTGAACGATCCGTCGCGCTTCTCGGAGTTGTGCCGGGAGGGCGTCGTAAGGCTCTCGCGGTAATCGCTTTGACCGCCCTGCTCGCCGGGCTGCTGGCGGCGAGGTTTGCAGTAGCGGGGCAGAACCAGCCTGCCTCGCAGAGGCCGGCCGAAAAGCAGGGTGACCAACAGGCGCAACCTCCATCTCAGCCCGAGGCGTCGGTGCCCGCTCCACAAGAGGCCGAGCAGAAGACCAGCAAGACCTATACGGTGCGGAACGGCACCCTGACCTACGGGCGCACGGAGGAATCCGATAGGAAAAAGACGGCGGACGGCGAAGTTGAAACCCAACGCGTGCGCATGCCTTCCTTCTCGGGTGACCAACGTGTCTTGATGGAAAGGGAAATCCGCACCAAGGCCCTGCCTGACGGAACGATCGAAAAGGAATACGTCCTCAAGAACCCCGACGGGTCCAACCGCCTCGTTCCGACGGAGATTATTCGCGAGAAAATCCGCAAGAGCGGCGACACGACCACCATCTCGCGGGAAACCCTCAAGCCCGATTACGAAGGCCACTGGACGCCCACCCGGAAGGAACAGGTCACCGAAAATGGGACGAAGGAGAAAACGGAGAGCGTGAAGGTCGTGCGCGAGCCGACGGCCTCGGGCGATTGGCGAGTGACCGACCGTGAGGTGACGCGCGCGAAGGCCGTACCAGGAGGCACCGAATCCCGCTCCCTTCGGCAGACTCCCGACGCTTACGGCCGCCTGTCCGATTATGAGGTCCGGCAGGAACGCACCTCAACGGTCGCTGGCCAGCAGACGCGGGAGGTCACCGTCACGCGCCGGGATTTTCAGGATACCGACCACCCGAAATTCTTCCTCGTGGAACATACCGTAAGCCGCGAGGAAAAATCCGCGGACGGCACGGCCACCACGAAATCGACGACCGAGTCCGATCTCCTGAACGGGGGCGTAGCGCGCGGCGCCACTCCCGGCCCGCCTCGCGTGGTGGAACAAAAAGTTGAAGTGGTGACGCCCGGCAAAGACGGCGCCTCGCGCCAAGTTACGACCGTCGAAGAGCGCGGGGCCGACCGCCAGTTGCGGCCTTCCTATGAGGTCATCCAGGAAACCGACCGAGATGGCCACGTGCGCCAGATCTTCATGCCGTCGCGCTGAGGCGGATCCGCGACCGTCTCTTGCGGGCTGGATTGGAGCGGGGCGGGAACTCAGGCGTCGCTATTGGACGCGTCGACCGGTCCCAGGTCGAAAATATCCTGCTCCGGCTCGAGGCACTCCACGCCCCATCCGCCCGTTTCCGCCATCTTATCAGTCCGCATTCCTACCACCCGGAACGTGGCTTCTTTGTTGTTCTCCCGGTTTAGCATGAGGATGGTCTGCCCGCCCGAAAGGGGCCGGATGGTGGTGATCAGCGCGCCGTTCCAGTTCACCACGAGGGTTGAGGCCTCATCGATGAAGGTGTGGCCCTCGGCGTCTTGCCCCTTCACGCGAAGGGAGACCGCGCGGGCTCGGCGGGGAGTCTTGCGAGCGTCCTTCTGGGACATGGGTGCGCCTCGGCAAACTGGGGTTCATTCCAACTTTCTTACGAGCCCGGGCCCCGATTGGCTTCATCGGCGAGTGCCCGGGCCGACTAGCCTCGCGACGCGATTGTAGTCCTTCCGTACCCGCCGGGCAACTTCGACGTGCAGCGCCTCGATGGACTTCATCGGGGCAGCTTGCGTTCGCCCGTAGCGCCGACCTTCAGGTCGGCATCCTAAAGCTGTGCCGGGCTGCCCCTCGGCAGGCTCGGGGCGGTCCCTTCGGCGTTGCTCAGGGACGCTGAGCGAAGTCGAAGCGTGAGCGAAGTCGAACCGAAGCTCGGCGCTACTAGAGCGTGGCACCCCTTGCACAGCGTTTCAAAATAGGTTAAAAGGGGGGTAAGCACCCGGGGTGCTGTGAGCGCCGTTGGGGAACGGCGCGCACGCGCGGCTTCACCCGGGAGGTTACCGCGTGAAACTTAAGTTTTGGGGAGTCCGGGGTTCGACGCCCACGCCGGAGCGCCGGAACTCGCGCTATGGTGGCAACACGCCTTGCCTGGAGATCAACCTCGCCGACGGAACCGTCCTCATTCTGGACTGTGGTAGCGGCATGCGCGCGCTCGGCAAGAGTCTGCTGCGCCGGTTCGGCAAGCAACCCATCGTCGCCTATATCTTCCTCACGCATTTCCACTGGGACCACATCCAGGGGATCCCCTTCTTCTTGCCCCTTTACAACAAAGGAAACAGCTTCTTCTTTCATTCCGTCTCGCAGAAGGCCCGGGAACTGAAGAGCGCCGTCGAGGGCCAGATGGTCTTCCCCTATTTTCCCGTGGATATGGGCATCATGGGGGCCGTGCGGCACTTTTATGACATCGGCAGCGAAGCGATCAACATCAACGGCGCGATCATTACGACTCGGCCGATGAATCATCCCCAAGGATGCGTGGCCTATCGGATCGAGGCGGAGGGCGGGACGCTCGTCTACGCCACCGACACCGAGCCGGGTTCCCCGACTCACGACCAGAACATTCGCACGCTCGCGCGGAATGCCGATGTCTTTATTTACGACTCGCAATACACCCCGCATCAGCTCCGTGGAGAGAAGAGAGGCTGGGGACACAGCACCTGGGGAGAGGGTGTGAAAATCGCCCGCGAAGCCGGCGTTCGCCAGTACGTGCTCTTTCATCACGAGCCGGACCACGACGACGCGATGATCGACTCGCTGGTCGCCCACGCGCGGACGAGGTTTCCTAACACCATCGCCGCCGCCGAAGGCCTGGTGCTCGAAATCCCTGCTCCATCCCCCGGCCCTTCTGCCCGTCAACGCTCAAGGCGTCCGAAGCCCGGAGGGCGCAAGCGCTCCTGACCGCAGCAGAGCTTCGTCCCCGCCTGCATTCTACCGTTGACTCGAGGTGCGCCCCGGCTTTTCCGGAGGCGAAATTAGATGAGGTGGCCCACGCAGTTCCCGCGCACGTCGTAGAGCGAGTCCCAGCGCAGCGTAAAGAGGATTTGGCCGGAATCCAGCGACAGTATCCGGCTGCCTTCGAGCTTCCCGAATGGCTCGTGTTTGCTGTTGTAATAAGCTCCTTCGAAGAGATAGCCGATCCAGGTGTCGGCGTGGAAGTCGTAGACATACTTCCGCGCGGCGGTGGTGCGCCCGAATTTCCGGTTCTCGGGAAAGCGCAGGCGCACGCGGTTCATTCCAGTTCCCAGCGTGCTCACGCTGGTGATACGGGCTGGCGACTCGAAGCTTTCTTCGGGCGCCGTCACCTGCACCTCCGTGCCGCTCTTCGGCTCCACGGTCAGGAACACGCACATGCCGGACGGGCTGGCGTCCGCTGTGACCGCGTCTTCGGTGAACTCCCTTCCGTCCCTCAGCGTGCCTTTGATCTGGACGGGAATGGGGATATTCCAACGGGTTTCCTTCCGGTCGTTAGACCTTGTGCCGCCGTCCTCGTCGCGGTACTCAGGCATGGTCGCTCCGCGGGGCTTCGAGTGCCGGGGCTCAGCCCGCTGCGTCGGAAGGCGGATTCACGCCGCCTTCTTCTCGAAAGAAGCCGCCGCCTTTTCCACGTCGTTGAAGATCTCGAACGCCGAGCTCAAGCGGGCAATCTGCAGCACATCGTGAACACGCCGGGTGAGGCGACAGAGCTTGACCGCGGCGTTGTTTTGCACGGCGTAAGAGTAGGCGCGAATTAAGGCGCCGATCCCCGAACTATCAAGGTAGTTCACTTCGCCGAGATCAAGGATGATCCCCGTCACCCCTCTTTGCACCAGGGCCTGCACCGTGCTGTTCAGAAGGTCGATATCGCCGCCGGCGACAAGCGTCCCTTTCAGTATAACCACCGTTACAGAGCCGATCACGGACTCCGAGATTGTTATTGGCATCGTGATGGAATCTCCGTCGATCGAAGTGTGACTTCGCGGAGAACTGTGCTGGCCGAGAGATTACAGGATTCATGTCGGGGGCGCAAGAGCACTGTTGCGCCGGCGAGTTCGGGGACCGCCGGTTGGTGCTCGCGAATCAGCGGGGGGTGACGGAAAGCGGCACGCCGAAGAGCGCCTTGAGGGCGACCGGTTGGCCGTTCATTTCTGCCGGCCGGAAGGTCCATTTGGCCAGCGCTTCCAGCACCGGCTCATTGAGCAGCGGGTTGGGACTCTGGATGATGCGCAGGTTCTCGACTTTGCCTTCGCCGCTGATCTCCGCGTAAACCACGACGAGCCGCGAGAGGCTCTTGGCCACAACCTCTTCCGGGAACTGTGGATCTACCTTGTTGATGGGGAAAGGCGGCACGATCTGGTCGCTCATCTGGACCGAGCGGCCAAGGGTGATCGTCGAGGAATCAGCCCCGCGACGTCGCCGCAGCGCGTATTGCAGGGTCCAGGATGGCGCCGCCTCGGGTGAGTGCGTCATATCAACATAAACTGTGGAAGATCCCGTAATCGCGCAAGCCTCCGCCGCTCGCCGCCGTGGCGACGACCGTCATCCCGTAGGTGCCGCGCGGGGGTGAGGGCGGGACGCGCGACCGCGAGCCGTGTTGAGAAGAAACGCCCGAGGTGCCGCTTCCGCCCATGATGGAAATTCCGGGGAAAGGTCCTGAGCCGGGTCCCGAGCCCGCGCCTGAGCCGGTGCCTGAACCTTCGCCCGTCCCGTGACCGCGTCCAGGGCCGCTCCCCGCGCCGGTCCCCGTGCCGGGTCCGGTGCCGCCTCCGCCCGTCCCGTTGATTCCTACTCCCGATCCTGTGCCCGAGCCGCCTGCGCCTGTCCCCGCGCCAGGTCCGACTCCGCTGCCCGTACCGCTTCCTGTCCCGCCGCCCGTTCCGCCTCCTCCGCCTCCACCTTCACCGGGCCCGGAGCCTGAACCAACGCCCGTGCCTCCCGTGCCGGTGCCGCTCCCTGTCCCGGACGCTGCGCCGCCCGTCGTGGTTCCACTTCCGCCACCCGGGCCGATGCCGCTGCGGGCCGTCAGGTTAGGTTCCGGGCCCATGGCGAACTGCCCGTGCGCTTCGCCGGCGGGAATGTTGGCGGCCATTTCGGGCAGGCCGGGCGTGGGGCTCAACACCAGGATGCTGCGCTCATCGTCGCCGCCGGCGCCGGCGGGCATGGCAAGGTTAGGCGCCGCAGGCACGGCAGGGTTAGCTTTCAGCAGTTCCGGAGAGACCTGCGGAACCTTCGGCTCATAGGAAGCCGCCGCCTTCATGCCCGCCGCCGATCTCCGGAAGGGAATAGGTCAGCTTGGCGTCCAACGGCAGCCAGCGCTCGACTTCGCGGAAGCGCCGCTCCGAGGGGAGGAATTTTGATGGGATAACAAGCAGCGCGAAGATGG
>JAIQGH010000068.1:0-15033 GCA_020072655.1 Terriglobia bacterium
GGGGGCCAAGAAACGCGTTTGCCAGATGTCTTCGTCCTGAAGGTAGCGCAGCTTTTTGACCAGCCCGAACGGGAAAAGCGCGATGACGGAGACAATCGAAGGATCGGTCTTTACGCGGATGACGGGGTCGCCCGGCCGGATCACGCGCGGCCGCAGGAGCGCGCGCGGCGCCGCAAGGAATGAAGTGTACGGGGTCACGAATTTATACTTCCGCGCCAGCCGGATGATCTCGTCCACCGATGCCTGGTCCTCGCCTTCGCGCTCGATCTTGGCGAGCAGCGCGTCGACGCGCGCCTTCGCCCAGGTGCGCGGCAGACTGGCGTGCTCGAGCGTCTCAGCGGGCAGCGGGACCGTCGCGCGCAGCTCGACAGGGCTGCCCTCCCGCTCGCCCCGCGCCTCGAACTGCGCCGACGGCGCGGGCTGCTTGTATTGTCCCACCCAATTCTGCATCGACCCCGGAAAGACCGTGTCCTCGAGGGGATACACGAGGTCGAAATTCTCTGCGGGCATCGCGGTGACTCGAAGTTGCGCGATGGGGGAACGGCCGATCTTGCCGAGGAAGGCGTTCAACTTGAAATCGATGGGTTCCGTCGAGCGGACGGACTCCAGGACTCCTTGCTCGTGGGTCAGCATACGGAGCAGCGGAAGGTTCGTATCGTCGCCGACACCGAAGACATAAAGCTGGGGGCGGGCTGGCGCCGGGAGCGCTTTCCATTTCTTCGCGAACCACCCGGCGAGCCTGGCGTTATTGATTGGGCCGCGCGTGGCATCGCCATCACTTAAGAGGACGAGGTATTGCTCACTGGCGCCGGAAGAGGCCTGCGCGAGCGCGCCGTCCAGCGCCTGCTGAAGGTCGGTGCCCCCGCGCAAAGGGCTGCCGCGCACGAAAGCCAGCGCCTTCTCCACCGTTGCGCGATCCGCCCCGACGGGTTGCTTCGCGAACCAGTTCATCTCGGTATTGAACAGAAGCAGGTTGAAGCGGTCAGATGGACGCAAGGAGCGCAGCAGTGCCTCCATTGCCTGGAAGCTCCGGTCCAGCTTGTCCCACTGCATGGAGAGCGATGTGTCGAAAAGGACGATGAGCGTCCTCGGCGCCGCGCCCGGGGCGCCCGGCGTGGCGGCCGCTTTGCCGTGAGAGGCAAACAGCGCTGACGCCTCAAAGAAGCCCGGTTCGTTCGTTGGCCGCTCCGGCGCTATTTCCGTGGGCGAAGGCTGAGCGGGTTTGGGATTGCGGTAGGTCAGCACCTCCAGGGAATCGCTCTTCGCGTCGTCGAACCCGTACTTCACGGCGAAATCCTCGAAGAACGTGACCTGGTCTCCTTCGAAAGCCCCCTTGATGAGGTTCTCCGTGCGCTGGGTAATGTTGAGCGGAAAAGTCTTGCCCGCTTGCTCAAAGTCGCGGAGGGCGTGCGGCGATCGCAGCTCGAAGTTGATCGTAAGGCGCCCCGCCGCCTGCGCCTGATACACATCGGGATGGAGAGGCAAGGCAAAAAACGATTTCAGGTTCTCAACCGGAATGGTTTCGTGGTACTCGATCTCGACGCGCTTGGTGCCGTAAGCCGGAATGGGGACGATGCGCGCGCTGAAGACCGCGGTGCGGCGCGCCTCCTCGGCAGTGCGTTCGCCCATCTGCAGGAGGCCCGGATCGATGGCTTGCCACTTCAGCTCGTTGTAGATCTCTTCCGCGCGCCGGCGTTCGAGAATCACCCCAGGGATGCGCGTGACGCCGTCCCACACGGCGAAGTCCGAGACCGTGGCGCGGCTGGGGAGCGCGAACACGTAATTGCCTTCCAGCACCCCGGGCTGATGGCTCGCGTAAATCTGCAGGATGAACACGCGCGCATCGCCGTTGTCGATGAGGATGTCAACGCGCATCTCTTCAAGAGAAAGGAAGGCAGGATTCGGCTGCTCCTGGCCGGAAGGAATAATTACGCCCGCGTCGCCGAAGGCTCGGGCAGGGGCCACGAGGAAAGCGGCAATCAATAATCCGCGGAGCGCGCGATTCAAGGGTTCCTCAAGTTCTCTTCGGCGATTCTCACCAGCCCGTTGTCGGTTCCGACGTACAAATAGCCGTCGTGCCACGCCACGGCCGTCACGTTGAGAGAAGGCAATCCGGCGGTGACCACGGTCCAGCGCCCGGACACGCGATCGTAAACGTACAATCCCCGGCCGAGGGTTCCCGCGTAGACGCGCCCTGCGGTGGCCAGCATGGCATTGTTGTTCACATCGAAGGGGCCCGTGGCGTCCGCGAAGGCTTGCCAGTTGGCGTTGCCATCGAGGCGCAGGATTCCCGCGCCGTAGGTTCCCACGAACCAGTCATCGCCCACCGGAACGATCGCGGTGATCCAATTGTGCCGGAGGCCCGAATTGGCCGTGGTGAAGTTCGCGAAGACGCGGCCCTCGTCCAGAACGGAGAGCCCGCCGAGCGTCCCGGCCAGCACGCGCGACCCCGCCGCAGCCAGGGCATAGACGTGGTTGTTGACGAGACCGTGGAAGGCGTAAATGCTCCGGGCGCCGGAGGACGTGAGGAGGGTGACTCCGGCCGGCGTAGCCAGGGCCACACCATCCGCGGTCAGCGCCACATCGCTCACGTGGTCGGCGATCAGGCCCTCTTCCCGGCCCACCACCTGCCGCAGGCGGCCCTCGCCGTCAAACAGGACAAGCCCGTTGGCCGTCGCCACGAGCATGCCGTCGCGCCTCCGGTCGTAGACGATGCGGTTGACGCAGAAGACGTGGTCGTTCTCGACGTGTGTGGCGTGCTGTGCTCCCGCCTCGAGGATGTCCAGGCCGCGATCGAAGTATCCCACCCAGAGTCGGCCGTCCGCGTCAAATGCCAGCGCGGAGATGTCGCGATCCGTCAGCGGGGAACTCTCGCCCGCAATCATCGGACGCCAACCCGCACCATGCTCATCGAGCGCAAAGAATCCATCACGGGTCAGCGCGAAGGGCCAGCCGCCATCCGCGACGAGCCGTTCAACCTGGCCAGGCAATTCCTCGCCGCGCGGTCGGGGTGGCCGGACCCCTTGGGAATTCAAGGGAATCTCGATGGTCCCTTCGTCCAATGTGCCCAAGAGGAGCGTCTGGCCGCGTGCCAGAAGGGCAGTCGCGAAAAACCCCGACGCCAGCGCGCGGCTGAACCGCCCGTCGCGAAACTCCGCCACGCCCAGCGGGGTGCCCACGAAGGCGCGGTCTCCGTCCAACGCCACGGAAAGGACCCGCGCATCCGGTAAGCCCTCCCCCTCCCCGAACTGATCCACCTGCCCGGCATGCCAGTGGAGGACGCCTTGATTGGTCGTCCCCACCCAGAAGCTCGCGTCGTCGCCGGCCAGAGCGGTCACGGACGCGTGGGAGAGCAAGGGATGAGAAGGAGTGAGGTGTTTCCCATCGTAAACGAGCACGCCGCTTTTCTCGGTGCCGAGCAGCAACCGGCCGGTGGAAAGCGGAAGGACCGCCGTCAAGCGGCGGTAAATCTCCTTTTCCGGGAGGATCTGCCGCACGCTCTTCTCGCCGAACGCCAGCAGCCCCGCGCCCGCGGTGCCGACGTAGAGCTCCGGCTCTGTGGCATCGCCAGCCATGCCCACCGCGAGGCCAACGAGGGGCGCCGAAGGCAACTCCAATCCGACGCGGTAGCGCGCGACTAGCTTGCCGTCCGGCGCGTACGCAAGAAGCCCCGTCGGCCCGCAGATGTAAAGCCGGCCATGGAAGAAAGCGGCATCCTTGAAAGCTGTTGCTGCCCTGACCGACTCGATGCCCGCGGGAGGGGCCGGAGTGAGGCGGCGCGTGGCAAACCGCAGTTCGTTTTCCTCCGCCACGGCGACGCTCGCCCGCTCGAAGGCGCGGTGGGCATTCCAAATCGCCAGACCGACGAATAGGGCGAGAACAAAGCCCGCTGCGGCCAGCACCAAACCCAGCTTCCCTTGGGAGGGGAACTTCATAAAGTTGCGCCAGTATAAATCACAACACTCCCTCAAATGCAAACGCTCTGTTCTTCATCATGCTCAGAGACCGGGGCCATTTGGCGCAATGTCGTGGGCGAACCCCGATGAATCGGGACGAGGTTCACACGGCGGGATGCTCGGGAAAATACCGCTTGTCTAACCATGACCGAAAGTCTGCCTAACCGTCCGGCCTCCGTCGGCACGAGGCGAAGGAACCGGAAAAGGCATCTCGGTCCAGCCCGCCGGAATCAAATAATTAAGAGAGATGCGTGGAGGAACCCAACCAGCAGATCGAGGCGAATTCTCATGCAGGGCTGACGCGCAGTATTCGCTTGACCAAGCCAAGGATCTGATAGATAAGCATTTCTGTGGATTATGGGCACCAGAAGGCGACCCTAAAGCTCTCTCAAAGAAGAAGAAATGTCACTGTGCCTGGACTTCTTGACCGCCATGCAAGAGGAGGATCGGCCCTGACAAGAGGATGACCGGGAAATTTGGTAAGCGAAGTGCTAAAAGAGAACGGAGGGTGGTAGGAAGAGTTGCACATCTCGAAAATTAAAGCCCGCCTTGTTCGTAGGGTCGCCCCGCCGGCCAACGCCTGCAGAGGGAAACTCGTTGCTCGCTCTGTCCAGTTTTTCTCCCTGTTCTTTGCGCTGCTAATTGCTTGCTCGGTGGCCCCTGCGTCGTCGCGAGATACGGTGACGCTGGGGTCGCCACGCTTGACCACAGCCGACCTGGATCTTTTGGACGATATTTCACGTCGCTCCTTCCGATACTTCTGGGAGCAGACGGACCCCCGGACCGGCCTGGTGTTGGATCGGGCGAGGACTGACGGCAAGCCGGAGGAAAATCGGAATCGCCGAGGCGTGGCAAGCATTGCCGCAACAGGTTTTGGCCTGACCGCACTCTCGATTGGCGCGGAGCACCGGTGGGTAAGCCCCGAGCTCGCTCGCGAAAGAGTGCGTAAGACCTTGCGTTATTGCGCCTACCGCGCCCCGCAAAAGCAGGGGTGGTTCTATCATTACCTCGATGCAGCGACCGGCGAGCGTCGCTGGAACAGCGAAGTCTCTTCGATTGACACCGCATTGCTCCTGGCCGGAGTTTTGACTGCGCGCCAAGCTTTTCGAGATGACCCCGAAATCGTGCGCCTCGCCACAGCAATCTACACACGGGTTGACTTCCCTTGGATGCTGGATGGCAGTCGCACGGCCTTCTCGCACGGCTGGACGCCCGAAGGGGGCTTCTTGCCGTACCGATGGGACACTTACAGTGAGCTCATGATTCTCTATGTGCTCGCCATCGGTTCGCCCACGCACCCTGTCTCGCCCGATGTGTGGTACTCATGGACTTTCCCGGTGGTGGATGTCAACGGCCATACCTACGTTGGAGCAGGCCCCCTCTTCACCCACCAGTATTCTCAGGCCTGGGTTGACCTGAGGGGCCGAGGAGCACCACAAAGCCCATCGAACGATGAATTCGTTCCCCAGATAAACTTCTTCGCAAACTCCGTCGCCGCCACGCGAGCTCAACAATCCCTCGCCCTACGCCTATCGAATCAGTTTCCTGGCTACTCGCCAACTGTATGGGGAATCACCGCCTCCGATAGCGCCAAGGGTTACGTTGATTGGGGCGGTTCTTTTCATGACCCGCGGATTGATGGCACGGTCGTCCCGAGCGCTGCCGGGGGGTCCCTGATGTTTGCCCCCGACATCTGCATTCCGGCGCTGCGAACCATGCTCGTCGAGTACGGGAAGAAGATTTACGGCCGTTACGGATTCGCGGACGCTTTCAATCCGACTACCGGGTGGGTGAGCTCCTACGTTATCGGGATCGATGTCGGCATCACGCTGCTCAGCGCGGAGAATCTGCGGACCGGGAATGTCTGGCATTGGTTCATGAGTAATCAAGAAGCAGAGCGGAGCCTCGACTTCGTCGGTTTTGCGCCGGACCTATCCCTGGCCTTCGAGCGGGAGTCCTCCATACACCTGATGTACGTTGGCTCGCCCGCCACTTCGAGGGGGAAGGACCAAGGTCGCACCTCTGGAGTCCCCGGTCCCAATGAACCTGAAATCCCTGCCTCCGGGTTCAAGTTCAAGATCCCAATCCCGGAAGTTTGGGCGAAATAGGCCCCGATCAACTTCATCGGGGCACAGGCCCAAGGGGGGCTGGCCCGCTCAAGCAGTACCGCCGGCCACGGGTGGCCGTCCCGCCGAAAGCAAACCGTAACCCCCGCTCCAACCGCACTGCTTCATCCTGCCCAGACTGGTTCTCAGGTTCGAGGCCTGGGCGCGTTCTCCAGATTCGCGACCTTGGGGATGCGAAGGTATCCGACAGCACTGTCGGAGCCAACTCCCGTGATGACCAGCTCGTAAGGCACTTGTAGCCGACCCACGTAGAACAGGATGGGCTCATTGGCCGTCCGATTCTTGTTGCGAATCTCCTGATCGTTGGCGAGCAAGGTCAAGTCGAAGTTCTGTCCTTTAACGTTGGTTTTCTTCAGGAGCAAGCCAACATGGCCGACACGATACACGCGGTTCTTGACCAGGGTGAGCTCATAGCGATCTTTGTCGGCAAGCTCCCGGAGAGCCTGGATTTGATCTCGCGTGTTCGCCGCCAATCCGCCGAGTTCCGTCCGGGTCGCGCCCAGGTCTGCCGCCAGAACGTCCAGCGTCCTTTGGGCCGATCCGACCTCGCCTTGAGTTTGAGAAACGTTTGCCGAGAGCGTGACGAGGTCGCCGGCGTCTGCCTTCTGGGAAAGCTCATTTTCCAGCAGGCTGACATGCTGGACGTGCTCTTTTTGCAGAGCACCCACCATGGCGCGCGCCCGGTCGAGCACCTGGCCCGTCGAAGCGCCGAGCCGTTTGGCCGCCATATCGAGTTCACTACGAAGCTGGTCAATCTGATTCGCCTGGACCGCCTTCAAAACGCTGTATTTGAGCAGCAGTTCCTGGTTCTGGCCCTTGATTTCCTCCATCTGCTTGCTCATGGCCGAGCGAAGGTTCTCGGTTTCCTGGCGGCTCGAGGTCAACCGGTCCAGGATGTAGAGATTGGCGACGAAAAGAAACGCCAACAGCATCCCGATGGTCACAAATGCGCCCGTGTAGCTGCGGCCCTGCAGGTTGACCGTCACGGGCGTGATTTCACGTTCCTTTTCAGTGCTCATAACCATATCCTCCCTGGAAATCCCATGGCCGTGGCGTGCGCCACTGTCCGTTTTCCCGAATGTCGCGGGCGCGGCATGGCACGACTTCCGCAGGTTCGACGCGGACAGCAAGCGCAAGCTTTTCGTGAAGCAGAAGCTCCGTAGCCGCGACGGCTGGCTCCGCGTGGAACAGGTTTTGGATCGCCCCGTCGCGAAGGAGATTGCAGACCGCTAGCAGGCTCATCCCTTGGTGGTGGGCCATCCAGCAGCGCACGAGTCGGTATTGTTCCTCTCCCTCTCGGCGGGAAGGGGCGAAATCAGCAGCCTCGAAAAAGCCAAACGCTCCCCGCCAATTCATCCGGCCCATGCGCCGAAGATTCTGGACGGCCCCCTGAGGATCGACCGCGAGCGCCAGAAACGTGGCATACGGCGCGACCACCAGATCGTCCCATGACGACGGGCGGAGGGCCAGAGTGGGGACGCCAAAAGACCGATATTGATAATGTCCCGCCAAATCCCTCGTGCTGTAAGCCGCTTCGGAGACTCCCCACGGTATCCCATTCATGGCTGCCCATTTCTGCTGGCATCGCACGACGGCGCGAGCGCTCTGGTCCAGGATGGTGCGCGGATAGTTCCTTAACCACAGCGTGGGCATGAGGTACTCAAACATGGTCCCCGCCCAGGAGTGCAGGACATCCTCCCGTTCCCACCGGACGTGGCCCCTTCCCAAGCGAAACCAGCTTTCTTGGGGGATGTCACCTTTGGCAATCGCGACGAAGGCGGCGCTGCGGGCTTCTGAGGCCAAAAGGTCGTAGTCACTCGCAGACTGCCTTCCGGCGCTGACATCGTAGCCAATGGATAGAACCTTTCGCTGTGGGTCGTACAGGAAACGAAAGTCCATCTCCTGGACCAGCGTCTCGAGCTCATTCGCCAGCTCCCTGAGTCGCCCGGCGAGGCGCTCCGCCTCGGCCAGGGACTTCGGCAGCATCTGGCGGGTGAAGGAGGCAGCCAGGCGGACCGATGCCTCCGCCCCCATCGCCCCCGTAATCTCCTGAAGCTTCCCGTCAAGATCAGCCAAGGCGGTCGGAAGCGAATCCAAAGTCAGACTTCTAGCGGCCGCACCAAGATCCGGGTGGATTAGCCGCGACAACTGATAACGTTCGGGCAACAGCCAGGGCACGAACTGCTCAATCATCCGGCGAGCGCTCCGGGTCCGTTCCAGCGTCCGGGACACCCACCAGCGCAGCTCCTCCGCGGGCGCGGATTCTTCCGCCAGGCTGCACTCGATCTGGAACATCGATTCTTCCAGTCCGGGAAGGACTCGAATCCAAGCGGCATCGCTCACTCCCAACAGGTCAAGCCACGCGCTGAGTTGCCGGATCCGACGCGCAATTTGGTTCGAAACTCTCGTGGCAGCGGCAATCTCTTCCAGAAGATTCACGTGATCGCGCAGGCCGCGCCACATCGCCGTGCGCAAAACGGGCTCGCCGCTCAACCTTCGGCAGACCTGTTTCAACGTCCACAAACAACACACCAAGTTCCCGCTGTCCACGGTCGAGACGAAACGCGGCGTAAGCGGCTCCAGCGTCCGCGAGTCGTACCAGTTCAAGAAGTGGCCCTTATAGCGGGCCAAAGATTTGGCGGTGGAGAGAGTTTTGTCCACTTCGCCGACGAGCTCCGGCAAAGTCAGGTAGCCCAGTTCGAACGCCGCAAGCTGCGCATTCAACAGCAGCCCCAGGTTGGTGGGCGAGATGCGATGGGCAACCGCCGGAGGGCTTTCCTGAATATTGTCCGGGACCAATCCGTTGCCTTCCTCCTCCCCGAGTTGCCGGAAAAACCTCCAGGTGCGGAGAGCCGTTGAACGAAGGAACTCTTGGTCTTCCGCCGAGATCTGTGCCCGGGCGGGGCGCAGGGGCCGATTGAGCCAGCGTGCCAGGCGGTTTGAACAGCCCCAGAGAACCAGAAGCGGTGAGGCGGCCGGCAAGGCAAGGGGGTGTGTGAGAGCCAGCGCCCCACCTATCGCGAGGGAGAGCCACGGAGTCCAACGCAGATAGCTGTCGATAGGGGTCCTGGTCCCTGCCTGCTCCGCCTGGGCCGCGGTTTCCCATTCGAGAAGCTTGCGCCGCGTGATGGTCAAGCGGACCACCGTTCGGACGATGGCGTCCAGTGTCAGTAAAGTCTGGTGCGAGAGAAACGCCAGCAAGAAAAAGGTGTTGACCTGAGCCGTGACGAATGTTCGCGCCACTTCCTGCAGATAACCTCTTCGGTGCTCGACACGCCAGGCCCTGAGCAGAGAAAGAATCAGGTGAACGTAGGTCGGAATCAGGAGTAGAACCAGCGTGGCGACGGTCCAACGAAGTGGGTTTCCAGGAAGGGAGAACCACCCGGCCAGAAAAAGAGCGAAGGTCGCGAATTCGATGATGCTGCGACGAAGATTGTCAAGGATCTTCCAACGGGAAAGCAGCGAAAGCGGATTGCGCACCATCTGGCCGCGGAAGTCCGGCACGCGAGGGAAGAGCCAGCGGGCGATCTGCCAATCTCCTCGCACCCAACGATGTTTGCGGCGGCTGTACGCGCTGAAGTGGGAGGGATAATCGTCGATCACCTCCACATCCGTCACCAGCCCCGACCGGGCATAAGCCCCCTCGATCAGGTCGTGGCTGAGGATGGCGTTCGAGGGAAACCGCTCGGCCAGGACCGCTCGGAAAACGTCAACCTCGTAAATTCCCTTGCCGGCAAAACTGCCTTCCCCGAAAAGGTCCTGGTAAACATCCGAGCTGGCTCGCGTGTAAAGGTCGAAGCCCGTTTGCCCGGAGTAAATACTCGAGAGGAGTGAGCGGCTGGCGGCTTGAACGCTGATTCCGACTCGCGGCTGGAGTATTCCGTATCCCTCGACCACGGTGTTGGTCCTCGGGTCGATCACCGCTCGATTCAGGGGGTGAGCCAAGGCTCCGACCAGCCGATGAGCGGTCCCGCGTGGCAGTTCAGTGTCGGAGTCCAGCGTGATCACATAACGCACCTGCGGCAGGATGGAAAGGTCACCCGCCGTGACGGGAAAGCAGTCCGATTGGCCGCGGAGCAGGTTGTTCAAGTCGAGCAGCTTGCCGCGTTTGCGCTCCCAACCCATCCAGGTCCCTTCCTTGGGGTTAAAAATCCTGCGGCGATGGAAGAGGAAGAATGACCCCTGCCCCTTGCCTGCGTATTTGCCGTTCAATTCCTCGATCAGGCCTCGGCAGAACTCGGCCAACTCCTCCCGGTTGTCCGATGGCTGGGGTGAATCGGGCAAATCGGTGAGCAAAGCGAAGTGCAGGTTGGGATCGCGGTTGGCCAGGTAGCGCACCTCCAGGTCCCTGACCATGCGGAGAGCGTACCCCTCGTCGGTCAGCAGTGTCGGGACAACGACCAGCGTCGTACATTCGCTAGGTATCCCTTCTGAGAAATCGAGCTTGGGCAGCGCGCTCGGGGGTAAGAGGAACGTCACGACCTGGTTCATCACACCCCAGGCAGCTTCTGTGGCCGGGAGGACGAGGAGGATGAGTCCGAGGATCAGCGGGACCCGGGTGAATACCCCGCCCAGAACAAACGCCATGGCCGCAAAGACCAGGAGCTCGAGGCCAACGAAGTAGAACACTTCCGGCCATTCAAGCGCGACTCTCCCGAATACCTGCAAGAACGGTGGCCGGTACCGGATTTGCTTTTCCAGGAGCTGTCGCCCTTTGCCGATGAGGTAGTAACCAACGTGACGGCGACGCTCCCCCACGCGGGAATCAGTGCTCCATTCGGAATGCGCGGCGCGAGCCAGGGCGACGGCTTTTTGAGCCACCTCCAGTTCGCTGGCTGGTGACGACGCGCCCAGTTCCTCGACGGCCCGCCGAAAAACAGTCCGGCTCTCACCATCCATCAACGGATAGGTTCCCGAGGGATCTTCCCGAAGCGTCCGCTCGGCCACGCTGAGATTCTCGAAGATCACATTCCACTCAGCCTGGCCGACTTCACGAAGACTGTTTATCAAGCAGGGCAGCCGTGAAACAGGACTGTGATCGGGCGTGTTCAACCCGCCGTTGCCAGGACTCACCTCGTCCAGCAACGCGGGGGCAAGGGCAGCGATCTCTTCGAGCAAAACAAGTTGCATCATGGGCTTGAGCGCCCAGATCTCCGCGATCACAAAAGGGTGAACCTCTTGAAGTGCGGCGACAAAAGTCAGCAAGGACTTCTGTTCGTAAGCGTGCTCAACGGAACGGAGATAGGCGGCGGCTGCGGCATAAGCCCGCTTGAGGGTTTGTCGCTGATCCGCCTGGACGTCGGGCAGCTTCCTGATCGCCTTGAATGCCTGGCGGATTTCCTGGAGGGCAGCCTTCAGTAGGTTGAAGTTGTCCGTAAGCCATTTGGCATCGGGGTCTTCAAGAGGGGAGTCCGCGGGGGTAGCCGCACGAAGATGACTCGATATTCTTTGGATCGTCCCGCATACCGTCTGCCACTTCTGGAGAAGGGCAACAGGCTGCCTTCTTTTGCGGGCGACTTCCCAGCCTTCCGCCACCCGCAAAGCCTCTTCGCGCAACTGGGCCTCTGCGTCTGACCGCGATGAGAGCCCACCCGAGGCTGGGAGTTGCGACCCCCGGGACGCAGGCGGAATTTCAAGCACCCCGTGGGCCTGAAATTCTTCGGAATGGTTGAGGCTATTCGTCATATGAATCAATGGATCGAAAGCAGGCCGGGCTTAACGGTAATTCGCCGCCTGTAACTCGAACATCTCCGAATACCGGCCGCCGCAGGCCATGAGCTCGTAGTGGCTCCCCTGCTCGGCGATCTTTCCATCCTCCAGAACCAGGATCCGGTCCGCCATCCTGACGGTGGAGAAACGATGCGAGATCAGCAAAGCCATCTTGCCCGCGGTCAGTTCGGCAAACCGCTGAAACACCTCATGCTCGGAGCGGGCATCCAGAGAGGCTGTAGGTTCGTCCAGGATCAGCAGTTGGGCGTCGCGCAGATAAGCCCGCGCAAGCGCGATTTTCTGCCATTCGCCTCCCGAGAGATCCACCCCGCCATCGAAACGGCGTCCCAACATCTGCTCGTAGCCGCGCGGGAGGCTTCGAATGACCGAGTCCGCACGGCTTTTCCTGGCAGCGGCCGCGATCTTCTGGGGATTTTCAAGGTCCTTGATCTGCCCCAAGGCAATGTTTTCCGCGGCCGTCATTTCGTACCGCATGAAGTCCTGAAAGATCACCGCGATCTGGCCACACAGGTCCTCGAGGTCGTAATCGCCAAGGTCAACTCCATCTAGCAGGATTCTCCCTGCCGTGGGGTCGTAGAGGCGCGTCAACAGCTTGACAAGGGTCGTTTTGCCCTGACCGTTTTCGCCAATCAGCGCAATCTTCTCGCCGGGCTCGAAGCGAATATTGAGATCCTTGAGCACGAGCCGCGACGTCCCCGGGTAGGCGAACGAGACGTTTTGGAACTCGAATCCCTCGCGGATCGGCCGGGGGGCGGGAATTGCATCCGGCCGGGACTGAACTTTGGGCCGCACCGCGAAAAACGCCAGCAGGTCCGTCAGGAAGAGCGCCTGATCCGCGATGCCTGACAAGGTCGAAAACACCAATTGAATATTTGCACTCGCGCCGGCAATCGCTCCGGCCAAGAAAGTGAGGGTGCCGACGCTGATCTCGCCGGTAATCGTGCGGTAGATGACCAGGGCGTAGGCCGAATAATAGCCGACCGTGCTCAGAAGGGAGAGGAGCGAGCCAATCAGCAGTCGCCGACGGGCGAGCGCCACGTTTTGGGAGTAAATCTCGTCGGAGAGTTTCGAGAAGCGTCCCGTCAGGAACGGGCTGAGACCAAACAGTTTGAGTTCTTTCGCGCTTTCCTTGCTCGCACCCAAAACACGCAAGTAGTCAAGCTGGCGACGGGTGGGCGTCTGGCGGAAATTAAGCGCATAGCCAAGGAAAGCAAAGTGGCTTTCTCCCAGGAACGCGGGCACGACGAAGAGCACCAAAAGCAGGAGCAGCCAGGGGGAAAAGAAGAGAATACTGGCGGCCAACGCAGCGGTGGTGAGTGCCTGTTGCAGGATGTTGCCGATGGCCTGAATCATGACCAGGCGGTCGGTGGCCTGCACCCTGGCTCGCTCCAGCTTGTCGTAGAAGCTCGGGTCTTCATAGCACGCCAAATCCAGGCGCGAGGCGTGCTCCATGACGCGCACGCTGATCCTACGAATGAATTTGTCGGCCAGGAGGGTGTCGCAGTAAGCGATGGCGCGCCCGAAGATCGTTCCCGCGCCGGCGAGGGCAAATTCCAGAGCGACATACCACCAGAAAGTGTGAGGCAGAGGCTGCTGATGCGATACATGGGCGACGATGGCGTCAATGATCCACTTCGTCACCGCCAGCATGGCGAGCGGGACGAAGGCGGCCACCACGCGCAACCCGCAGCCCCAGACGACAACCCCCGGCCCGGACTCCCAGACGATGCGCAAGACCGGAGGAACATTGCGCAGCGCCCGCAGACGCGCGACCCACGTGCCATCGAAACCACCCGTCTGTGTCTCGATTCCCATTGCCGCAACCCTGTCGGCCTAACCGCCGCCCGTCCGCCGGCGACGGATTGGGGCGCCATCCCTCGATGACACCCCGGAAACTTGGCTGGCCTGCACCCCTTAATTGCACGTCAGGCTGAGACGCCCGAGGGCGCTGCGGCCCTCAATCGTTGCCGGGCGATTCGGCTACACCCTCGCCTTCCCGCGCGCCGTCCTGTCTTGGGAAGGACCGACCCGGATACGCCTGGCGGCAATGTCCAGACCAAGTTCGCCTGATTAGATCTCGCTTCGCGAGGACAGACCCCAAACCAAACTCACTATGAAGATCGCCGGCACTGCAAAGAACGCAGCCTCCGCCATCGTCGCCACGACTCCGCTGATACCCAGAACGTCGAGCGCGAATGCGACCGTAACCAACACCAGTACCAATATCGCTGGCATCTTGAGCACCTTCCCGATTCGTCGTGGGTTAACAACGCCCCGACAAGCTTGCGTCATTCCCGTTGCGTTAGCCCTGGCGCAAGTTCCGGTGCCGATCATCGGGTGCCTACCCACATGGCACTCGACGGTGCCGCCAGTCCAAAGTCCTTACACGCCATCTTTAAGCCCTGCCGCGTGGAGGGGCCACCCCTGCGAAAGCATGCCATAGCTCCCCTGCCCTCCCCCGCGTTGAGATTCTCCAGCAAATCAGTGACCACACGGTTGGACCCGTGATTTGTTAGGGTTGCGGCGGGCCCTGCCGGAACTCCTCCGAAAATCTTATCTAGGTCCGGCAATTTTTCCTGTGCGGGTTCGGCTTCGGCAATCTGGCTGATGCCGCGAGAGTTGCTGGCCGGGGTTATCAGAGTCGCCGGGTATCCAACGGGACCTTTTAGCAACAGACTGACGTGCCACCCTCCCGAGAGAATGCACCTCGGACACTCCCCGCGGAAGCCAGTTGCCCTATAAATGTGCATGGTCAGACGAATGGGTTTATACTCGCTGGCGCTGAGAAATTCGCAGGGAGAGATCGGTTTGCATCCTTGCCTCGAGGTTCGGTCGGTGATGTCCTTGGCGGGAAGGTCAGCCCTTGGTCAAGCGAGCAGGGATGTGGACGGCGGGGAGGCAAGGCAGTGAAGGCTCATGGGGCCCTTTTCTTCTTGATTTTTTTCCCCGTTGCAGCGTGGGGACAGTCTCTGCCCGGTTCGGGAACGGGTGGGACCCTGCACACCGTTGAGATGATGAAGTGGATCGTTTACGGCCGCACCACCGACGTGAAAGGAGAACCACTTGGGGGCGTCATTGTTCGTGTCGACGTCGGGGTCGGCATTGGTTCTGTGCGAGCGTTGAAGACCAACCTGCAGGGTGAATTCCAGACTGAATTCTCGCTCGATGCGACCCAGCACAAAAAGCTGACTGTGAACCTAGCGGCCAGCAAGGCCGGCTAC
>JAIQGH010000068.1:15081-31458 GCA_020072655.1 Terriglobia bacterium
GGTATCGAGCTGATCTTGCGGGACCTGACTGAAAATCCGGACCAGCTTCCCATGGCGACGCTGATTGCTACCCTAGCGCCGCGACTGCGGCAGGACGCCGCCCCGCGTTCCGGAGGTGAAATCGGCGGCAAGGATATCGCTCGCGGTTGTGAGGAGCTGATCGACCACCACAAAGCCGCGAACGCCGTTCCTTTCTTGTCCAAAGGTGTCGAGCGGGCGCCGGCCTGCCTGGAATGCCGCCTGCTTCTGAGCCTGGCGCTCTTCGAGGCCGGAAGCTGGGCAGGCGCTGATCGTCAGCTCGCCGAAACGACGAAACTTAACGATGCCGCCACACCGAAGCGGCCGGAACCGGCCTTGATTACCGGCGTGCTGGCGGCCTGGCGGGGCGAGACCGGCGCAGCGGCGGGCTCCTTTCTGCAGGCCTTAGAGGCCGATCCGAACAACGTTTTGGCCCTCCAGGAGTTGGGACGCGTCCTGGTCATGCAGAAAAATTGGGAGGCCGCCGACCGGTATCTGGAGAAGGCGATCCACACTGGAGCCAGTCCAGAAGCGCGGCTGCTGCGGGTTCGAGCTCTCCTCGAGGAAGGGGACATTGTCGAGGCGGGACGCGAGATGGATCAGTATACTGCCGGCCGCGACGTGCGGACTCTCTCCCCCGAAGCGCGCACCTTGTACATCCAGGTCCAGGACCGCCTGAGTTTGGAGCCCTATGCCAAAGTGAAGTCAGTGCTGACTGAATCGCCGCAGGAGTTGGTGAAGACCATCCCGGAACTCAGGGGGATACCGATAACCTCAGACCAGACTGAGCTTCCAGGGCTCCTCAAAAAAGTAGGCGAGGGCGTGGAAGCGTTCTTCAAGAACTTCCCGAACACTGTGTCGCTCGAGCAGGTCCACCAGGAGCGGCTCGGCAAGGACGGGAAGGTCGCGCGCGCCCTCGATCAGGATTTCCAGTACCTGCTCCTGGCCTCGGCCGAAAAGTGGGGCTTGGGGATTGAGGAACATCGCACAACGCCGAAGGGTGAGATTGCGGCGCTGAGTGGGTTGGATCAAGGCCTGATGCTCACGGCGGGTTTCGCTTCTGCTTCCCTGCTCTTTCATCCCGCCAATCAGGACGGCGTGGGCTTCCGTTACCTGGGACGCCAAACCTCCGACGGAGAAGATGCGAACAAGAGTTCCGGCGTGCAGGAGATTCTCACAACCAGCGACGGCAGGAAGCTTCTTCTCAAGCCCAACGGGACGTGGAAGGATGTCAAGGAAGAGCTGCCGCCTGGAAAGGGAATGCACGTCATTGCCTTCGCCCAGAAGCCTGAAAAGGCTCGGACGACCGAACGCTTCAAAACAGATACGGGTTCGGCGTTGGTCTTGGTCCAGGGAGTGGCGTGGATCGATCCGACAACCTATCAAGTCGTCCGCCTTCGGACCAATCTTCTGGCTCCTCAAGCCACCGTCCGACTGGAAAGACAGACCACCGAGATTCACTACCAACAGGTCCCCTTCAAGGGTATGGTCGCGGCGTTGTGGCTCCCGCAAGAGGTCACCGTCACCGTGGATTGGAAGGGGCGAGTGTATCGCAACTGGCATCGCTATTCGGATTTCAAGGTCTTCAATGTGGAGACCAAAGAGCAAAGGAAGTCATTCTCGCCTCCCGCACCCTCTGAGCAGGTGAAATAACCTTTGGTCCCAGTCCCCTTCACTTCAGGACTCGGCTGCATCCTGCGCTAAAGACCGCGGCAGTTCTCGATTGACGGGACACGCAGAATGAAATATGGTGGGCGACTCCCGGTGCCTCGCGCGGTGTCCAGCCACCCCTGCCGCGTGGGGTTTGAACCGGGGTAGTGGCATGGCCTCGCGGTCCCACCCTCGTGTCTCACCCCCAACTCTCCTCCCGGAGCACCCAGGAGCAAATCAAGCATGCAGCAAATAACTCATGATGTTTTGATCTTCGGAACTGGCCTCGCCGGGCTGCGCGCCGCCGTGGAAATCTGCATCCGGACGGAGGGCAACGCCAGCCTCGGCATCATTTCGAAAGTGCAGGTGATGCGTTCGCATTCCGTGTGCGCCGAAGGCGGGACCGCCGCGGTGATGCGCCCGGAGGAAGGGGACAGCTTCGAGTTGCATTCCTGGGACACCGTGAAAGGCTCCGATTTTCTGGCGGATCAGGACGTCGTCGATCGGTTTGTGAGGACCTCGCCGGATGAAATCTGCCTTCTCGAGCACCGAGGGGTCCCGTGGTCGCGCCGCGAAGATGGGCGAATCATGCAGCGGCCATTTGGGGGGCATTCCTTTCCGCGCGCCTGCATGGCGGCCGACAAGACCGGTTTCTTCGAGATGCAGGCCCTTTACGATACGCTCCTCAAATACCCGAACTTCACACGCTACGACGAATGTTTCGTCACTTCCCTGCTGATTGAAGATGGACGGTTCGCTGGGCTCACCCTCATTGATGCGCCGACAGGGGAGTTCTATGTGTTGCGAGGCAAGACGCTCCTCATTGCCTCGGGGGGTTTGGGAAATCTCTACGGATTCACGACCTACTCTCAAACCGTCACGGGCGATGGACAGGCCGTCGCCTATCGCGCGGGCCTGGCTGTGGAGGACCCCGAGTTTCTGCAATTTCATCCGACCGGGCTCGTGCCGTCCGGCATCTTGATGACGGAAGGCTGCCGGGGCGAAGGCGGCTACCTGCGCAACAACCAGGGCGAGCGCTTCATGGAGAAATACGCGCCCAAGATGATGGAACTGGCACCGCGCGACATTGTTTCGCGTTCCGAGATGACGGAAATCCTGGAAGGACGCGGCTTCCCCGGACCCGACGGGCTCGATTACCTCCATCTCGACCTGACTCACCTGGGAGCTGAAAGGATCAACAAACGCCTGCCTCTCATCCGCGAAGTGTGCATCAAGTTTCTGGGAATCGACCCCATCACCACGCCGATCCCCATTCGGCCCGTGGCGCACTACTCCATGGGCGGCATTGAGGCCGACATCGACGGCCGGACGAAGGTGGAAAACATCTGGGCCGCCGGGGAGGTCGCGTGCCACTCCATGCACGGCGCCAACCGACTGGGATGCAACTCGACCGCGGAATGCCTGGTCTGGGGCGGCATCGCGGGAGGCGAGATCGCGAAGTACTTGACCGAGAACCCTGCCCTGAGCGCAATGCCGGAGGGCCAGGCGCAGGAGGAAGAAGACCGGATTTTCAAAGGTCTGCTCCAACGGTCCGGCCCGGAGAGCCCGGCGCGCATCCGTCGCGAGCTGCGCGTGTTGATGGACAAGCACGCGGGCGTCTATCGCACCGGCGAGTCCATGCAGGAAGGCCTCGACAAGATTGCGGAGCTCAAGCAACGGTTCGGGAATATCGCCATTCAGGACAAGAGTCGCGTTTACAACACGAACCTGATTCAGGCGCTGGAGACCCAGAATATGCTCGATTTGGCGGAGGTGCTGCTCTTCGCCGGCCTGGCGCGCGAGGAATCCCGCGGGGCTCACGCCCGCACGGATTTGCCCAAGCGCGACGACGAGAAGTTCTTGGTCCACTCGATGGTCTACTATCTCGGCGGCAAGCCAAGACTGGGGTATAAGCCTGTGACCATCACCAACTGGAAGCCGGTGGAGAGGAAATACTGATAATTGTCGATTGAAGATTGACAATTGACGATTTCCGGCGGTTGCGCGCCGAGAAACTTAAAACCCACCGAAGAAGACGCGGCGCGGATTTTCGAATCTCGAGTTTCCCTCTTTTCCGAAGGAGGCCTTCATGGCCGAACTTGAAAGGCACGACAATCGGCTGGGAATTTGGGGATGGCTCGGGGGCGGGCGCTGGGGGGTTGAACGCTACGCTTACATTCTGCATCGCCTCACGGGTCTGGGCATTCTTCTCTACTTCTTGATGCACATTGTGGTCACGAGCCTGCGCGCCAGGGGCATCTACCTGTGGGTCGAGGGCGGATTCTTCCATCGACCTATCTTCAAGCTCGGGGAGTTCTTGGTCTTCGCCGCCTTCGCCTACCATGCCCTGAACGGCGTCCGCCTGGTACTCGTGGAACTCGGGTTCGCGGTGGGCAGGCCCATCGACCCTGTCTACCCCTATAAGACATCTCTGAATGTCCAGCGGCCCCTGCTCATTGCGATGATGATTCTCGCGGCGATTTTTCTAGCGGCAGGTGGCTATGAATTTCTCGGGTTAGCGAAGTAGGAGGAACGATGCGCGAGACGAAATACTGGACTTGGCACATGGCAGCAGGAGTCGTGATCTTTTTCCTGCTCGGCCTTCACATGCTGATCATGCACTTGGGCGGAACCACTCATCTGTTTGCGCCCTTTGGCGGTGAAGCGGTTTCGAAAGTCAACAGCGTGTTTCGCGACGGCAGGTTGTTCTTCACCGTCACGTACATCCTCCTTCTCGGAGTAGCGCTATACCACGGCCTCTATGGTCTGCGCACCATTCTCTTCGAACTGACGCTGAAGCCCATTGTCGAGAAGCTCGTGACTTTCGTCTTTGTAGTTCTGGGGTTAGGACTGTTCGGTTTGGGCACCTGGGCAGCCATCGTCGTGCATGCCATCGCCAAAACGGGTGCCAGGGGGTAACTATGCCGGAAAGCGCCAAAACCGTGCGGGAGATCAGCTTCCACGTTACACGATACAATCCGGAGAACGACCGGGCCCCGTACATCAAGACTTACACGGTCCCGGTGCACGAGGGCATGACGGTGCTCGACGGCCTGCACTACATCAAGGAGAATCTCGATCCCTCGCTCGCCTGGCGCTACTCGTGCCGCATGGGTGTCTGCGGCTCGTGCGGGATGCTGTTGAACGGGCATCCGACCCTGGCCTGCAATACCCAGATCCTTCACATCGCCAATGCGGATCTCACCGTGGCGCCGCTGCCCAATTTCGAGATCATCCGCGACCTGGTGCCCGATCTCGCCATCATGTTTGACAAGCACCGCTCGCTGAAGCCGTACGTCGTGCGCACCGATGAAGCCGAGATCAACGATCCGGCGGGCGAGTTCTACCAGTCTCCCGAAGACCTCGAGGCTTATCTCCAGTACACTTATTGCATCAAGTGCGCCTGCTGCATGGCCGCTTGCCCCACTCTGGCCACCGACGCGCGGTATCTGGGCCCCATGCCGCTGGCGGCAGCCCAACGGTACAACGAGGACACTCGCGACGACGGCCGCCGCGAACGCAACCGGCAAACCGGCAGGGCGTACGGCGCTTTCCGTTGCCACTACGCGGGCGAATGCTCGCGCGCCTGCCCCAAGGGCGTGGACCCCGCCAAGGCCATCCAGCACCTCAAACGCCGGCTAGTCTTGGATTATCTCCATTTGTCGCGTCGCAAGAAGCCCTGCGCGAAACTGCACGGCCCGGGCCAGGGCAAACCGCTCCCCAATATCCCCGCCGCGCCAGCAAAAACGGCGTGAGCGCGTAGCCACGACCGCCGTGGTCTTGACTTACAGGTTGAGCGGCGGTCTAATCGAGACATTCGCGTCGCCGACGCATATGCGAATGCCACCGCGGCCCGGCGGAGGCGGCTACACCTTACGCCGACGGGGAGCGGCTCTTGTGCGGGTCAGCCTAAACAACAGTCAGGCGAGTTGGTTGGAGGGAGCGATATGCTGGGCAGACTCGTCAACAACCTAAGGGCCCGCCTCGCGATTCGGACTCTCGACAAGAATCCCGTTTACCGGGCCGCGGTCAAGGCAATTCGCGAAACGCTCGCAGATGATTCAAAGGGGCTCGGCAAGTGCGCCTCTCAGATGTTCAAGGAAGAGCTCGCCGAACGTCTCATCCGGGAGGCCGGTGAGGTGGTCATGGCACGGGACTCCATTATGGCGAACCGCGAGAAGCTGGCCTCCTACGTGCTAGAGATGGCGGCGTACCAAGTGCTGATCCTAGCGTCGCCGATGGAAGAGGAAGAAGATGTGACTGGGCTGCGCGGTAGACCAGGCATAACCGGCGAGCTAAAGCCCCATCTCCAGGAAATTGCCGAGAAGGATAAGGACATCAAAGAACTCGCCTCGAGCCTCGATAATCCCACGCCTCAAGACCTATACGAAGTGTGTCTCTACAAATACTGGGTTGTTGGATTCATGGCAGGCGTATTCAATTGCATACGCATCGCTCTAGGAGACTATCACTCTTCGGCTGAGAAAGATTGGTATCGTCCCTTCGTTGCAGCCATGTGTGCATGGGAAGAACACAAATACCGTGAAGCGATCGGGTTGCCTGATGTCTTGGGATCACAAGACGACTATGGATCAATGGCCGCGCTGAAGTACTCGACGTTTTTCAATATCGTGATGACCGGCGCGAAGTACCCGAATCTGGAATGGGAAGAACACTTCAAGCCCGAACACACCTGACAGCGGCATTCAGCGGATGCGGTTGGCGCATACATCGCGTTTTTCGCTATGTGTGCGAGCGGGGCGACTACCATGCAAACGCCTCTTCCAGAATGATAACCCACGGGGGTTGAACCATCGACGGCGAAGCGGTAGGCTTATGGCATGACGTTGGCAACGATCAAGTCGGCCATCGAAGGACTTCCGGAGGATGAGAAGACTGCCCTGATCGATTGGCTGCTGAGCCGTGACCGGGAGGAGTGGGACAAGCAGATTGCCGAGGACTTCTCTGCCGGCGGCCGTGGCGCCAAGTTGCTCGAAGAGGTTGACGCGGCCATTGATCGCAGGCAGTTCAAGCCGTCCCCGCAAGGACCGTCTGGCTCGTAGCACGGCCATCTTGGCCGTGTCACGGGCGGGACGCCCGTGCCACGTCAAGCTAATCCAAAATCCCAAATCCAAAATCCAAAATGAAGTTGGCTGGCCAGGGTCCAGCCTTCGGCACTGAGGTCGGCGGCGAAGATTTCAGGTGCGTCAAGGATTCTGGGAGCCGTGGGCGCTGCCGGCGCCGACACTGGAAGGAGTCCCGAGCCCCTCCCCAGCAAGCAGCAACCGCCGCTCGCCGTTGGAATAATAAGCAGTGAATGTCTCGTTGCGGATTTCCAGCGCAGAAGTCCTTCCGCCCCTGCCTTCCAGGATCATCTCCGTTTCGATGAACAAGACGCGATTGTGCAAACCGGTGGTGATGCGCTGCGAGTCGACGATCGTGTGCCCGACGACGATGCGCTGGGCCTCGAATCGTCGCAGAGTCTTCTCGACGAAGGACTGCAGCCGCTCGGTGGGCTCTTGGGCGTAACCTCTGTACCAGAGCGGGCCATCCGGCGAGCTGATGGCCCAATCCCCGATATTGGCGAACTCGCGCATGTCGCCGAGGGCTTGCGCCGCGCGGGGGTCGCTGTCGGTCTCATCACTGGATTTCAGCGCTGCCCGGACTTCTGCCACCGCCTCCCGAAATTGCATGTAGCGCCAGATGATGCCTTTCTGGCTGAGCGACTGCCACAGGGCATCATACCGTCGGAGTTCCGACCGAGCGCGCTCGTTCAATTCGCGGAAATTGCGAAAGTGGAACTGGGGGCTTAAACCCCCATGGACAAAAATCTCTCCGCCTATCTGGGCCACGGCGTCATGCTGGCGTAACCAGCGGCCGTAGACTCCTTCCGGGCCAAAGGCATCTCGCAACTCAAAGAAACCCAGCGGATGTCCTTCCATCCACTTCTGCCGCCCGGCCGCGTCATCGGCACCAAACGCCTGGCGGCGCCGGGGGTTGGCATCAACGAAGGCGCGGAATTCTCGGTAGGCTTCTTCGCGCCGAGCATTGGACCGCTCGTCCGCGAAGTGCGGGTAGTCCTCGCGGTTCACATAGCGAAAGTCCCCTACCATAACCATCACTTCATGGTTTCCCAGGAGAGGAATCACTCTGCCGTTTTGCCGAGGGGCCTCCTGCTCCAGAGCCATCAGGAGGTCCAGGCACTCGCGAGTTCGGGTGCCCCGGTCGGGCACATCACCGACCTGGACCAGGACCGCCGCACCTCCCGCCCAATGGTGGTTCGCGTCAAGCAATCCAACTTGCTGCAGGATTCCCACGAACTGCGGGAACGACCCATGAACGTCGCCTACCGCGATGACCCGCTCTTGGGCGGCGCTCGAACAAACAAAGAGAATGCCCAGCAGAAAACTGGCTGCAATCCTGGCCGGAGTAAAGGCCTTAAGCCTGCGGTCCATCCGGGTCCCCCGGGAGTGAGGCAAAACCATCTTACACCTCTTCGCGGGCGGCGTCAGGCGCGTAATGACCGCCGTGACCCGAACAAGGCATTATTCCCTAGTTGATTTTGAATCGCGCGAGTCCTACACTGTCGCCAATACCGGCCCCGCAAATAGCAGGAGGTGCGTCATGCGAAGAGCACGCTTTCGAATGATTTGGGTGCTGGCCGCTTTGTGCTTGGTGGCACTTTCCCGTACTCCGGGGCAGGAACCCAATCTCACCGAGGAACAAATCAAGCAGTTCCTCAGCAATGCCGAGATCACAGGCTCCAAGAATACCCCCAGGGGTGTGACCGCACCGTGGCGCTTGACCCTCAGCGATGGGAAGCTGACCCACGACGCGGCCTTCCAATCCGTCGACGAAAGCCGGATGAAGGCACAATTGTCAGACGGCACGACGGAGCTGCAGTTTCGCGATTCTTACCACTTCAATATCGCGGCTTTCGAACTGGCCAAACTGCTGGGGCTCAGCGACATGATCCCGGTGACCATCGAGCGGCGCTGGCAGACCCATCGGGGCTCCTTGTCATGGTGGGTCCCCGTGAAGATGGACGAGGCCATGCGCCAGAAGGGCAACATCCAGCCGCCCGACCTCGACGCCTGGAACAAGCAACTGGACCGAATGTGGGTGTTCAGTGAGCTCGTCTATGATACCGACCGGAACATGACCAACATCCTGATCACCGAGGACTGGAAGATGTGGATGATCGATTTTTCCCGCGCCTTCCGTCTCTCGCATAATTTGCTTGAGCCTAAGCATTTGACCATGTGCGACCGGCAGTTGTTGGGTGCTTTGCGCCAGCTTCAAGAGGCCGATGTCCTGGAAAAGACCAAGCCTCACTTAGGTAAGTCGGAAGTCAAGGCAGTGATGGCCCGACGCGACAAGATCGTGGCCTTTTTCGACAAAGCGATTGCCGAAAAGGGTGAAGCCGCCGTGCTCTACTAGATTGCGCGAGCGTTAAGGGTCCGGAGGCCAGAGCGTGAACCGGCTGCGAAAAATCTGCAATCTGGATCGAGGCGAGGAAGCCCCTGCCTTCCTGCTCTTTGCCTACCTTACGCTGGCACTCACCAGCTACATGATCATCAAGGCGGTGCGCGAGGGTATTTTCTTGCACGCGTTCAGCGCCCTGGCGTTGCCCTATGTGTACATCGGCATTGCGGTTGGGACCGGCTTCGTCGTCGCCGCCTATATCCGCATTTCGTCCCGGCTGAGGCAAGCCCGCCTCATTTCGGGGACGCTCCTGTTCTTCATCGGAAACCTTTTCGTGCTTTGGCTGCTGGTGCGCGCGCAGTGGACACCGGCCCCCTGGATTTTCTACGTCTGGGCCAGCATTTTCGGCATCATCGTGACGACGCAAGTCTGGACCGTCGCAAATTGCGTGCTGGATCTGCGGCAAGCCAAACGAATCTTTCCCCTCATTTCGAGCGGCGGAATTCTCGGCGGCGCTTTAGGTGGATTGATCGCCGCGCGGCTGGTCAAACTGATCGGGACCGATAACCTGATGCTCGCGCCGATTCCCTTGCTTCTCGTCGCCGTCGTGGTCGTGCAGGTGCTGATCCGGCGTCACAGCCTTCCCAGCCGAGCCGGCTCAGCCGGGATAAACGACCGGGCAGCCGCTTTTTCCTTTTTCGGGGTGGCGCGAAAGATCGCCTCCTCGCCTTACCTGAAGCTCATTGTGGGCCTCCTGGCCGTGTCGGCCATCGTGACCCAGAACGTCGGCCTCCAGTTCTTGGTCGTCGTTCAGAATGTGTTTCATTCAAAAGATAGTATTACCGCTTTTATTGCTTCCTTTTTGGCGTACCTCGCCTTCGGCGCCTTTCTCTTACAGGTGATCGCTGGCTCCCGAATTGTCGAGAGGTTCGGGATCCGCCTGACACTGTTCTTTCTTCCCGTCGCGGTGCTCATGGGAACCGTGACCCTGCTGGCGTTCCCTCTGGCGCTTTGGGCCGCGGGAGTGCTGAAAGGGAGTGATTACACTCTCCGCTACTCACTGGACCGTGCCACCACGGAACTGCTCTACGTGCCGGTCCCGCAGGGCATCAAAAGTCAGGTCAAAGCCATCATCGACATGATCGTGCAGCGCTTTGCGGACGGCGTCGGCGGACTGATCCTGGTCTTCGTGACGCGGGTCCTCCACCAGGGTCAGGCAGGAGTTTGCTGGTTCAGTATCTGCGCGCTGTCGGTGTGGCTCTGGATGGCCTGGCGTACCCGCGGCGCATACCGGAAGGAGGTCGCCAAGATCTTCATCCCCGGCCCCGAACCTCTGCCCGCGCCGATCCTTCCGGTGGTTTTCTCGGAGGAGGTCTCACTGGCGACTCTCAAATCCATGCTGGGGTCACGCGATGAAGAACTGGTCCTCAGCGCCATGGACATGGCCGCAGCGCTGCGCCGCCCAGGCTGGATCACCCGGGAATTGACGATGCACGCCTCGCCCCGCGTGCGCGCGAAGGCCCTGGAATTGGCTCCCCTTACCGAGGACGAACTTCTTGAGCGCGTCAAACAAGATGACGACTCCTTGGTCCGCGCGAGCGCGATTCTCCGCGTCGCTCGGAAGACCGCTAGCGGAGAGCGACCTGGATCAGGTCTCCGGCGATTCCTCGATTCTCCCGACCTCCGCCTGCGGTTGGCAGCCCTGGTGGGTTTGGCGCGCTTCGAAAGCTCACCTGCCGACGGGACAATCAAGAAAGCGCTCGAGCGGATTGCTGCCGAACTCCCGCCGGATTCGTCTGCCTGGAAAGAAGTTGCGGAGGCACTGGGCGACATTCCCCATCGCGAGGCCGTCGATCTCCATCTCCGACTCCTCCAGCATTCCAACCCCTCCGTGAAAAAGGCGGCCATCCTCAGCGCCGGTCGGGCCGGACGCCGCGAGTTCGTTCCCCTCCTCCTGCCCATGCTCAGTGACCCGCGCTGGGCGGCGGATATCCGGCTCTGCCTGCGCGAGTACGGGCCCCGCATCATGGGGACACTCGCCGACATCCTCAAAGACCCCGCTGAAGATGCCGAGATCCGACGCAGCATCCCCTTGGTCCTCGCCTACTTCCCTCAGCAGGAGTCGGTGGATGTTCTCCTCGACAGCCTCTTCGATTACGACGGCCTGCTCCGCTATCGAGCCATCCGATCCCTTGGGAAGCTGAGGTTGATCGACCCCGACCTGCATTTCGACCGGCAGAAGGTAGGCCTGCGTTTGCGCGAGGAATCAGAGAATACCCTCTGGTGCCGGCGAGCCTTGGAAGCCCTCTATCCCACGGACGGGAGCAATGATCTTCTTGAGCGCCTTTTGAAGGACAAGATCAGTAGGGGCAAGGATCGTGTCTTCCGCCTGCTGGCCCTGCTCCTTCCGCCCACCACGGCCATCTCCGCGCTTTTGGCGATGGCCGAAGACGACCGCGTGAAGCGCGCCGCCGTGGCGGAGTTTCTCGACGATGTCTTGCCAGGAAGGATGCGCGACTTGGTTCTGCCGGTTATTGAACCTAAGGCGAGAAGTGCGGGCCCGAGGCAAACCGTGGAACAAATCCTCGAAGCTTGCCTCCACAATCCGGACCAGATTCTTCGCGAGTGTACGGCGGACGCTCTCGCCAGAAATCGCTGGCCCGCGTATTCTGGCCGCAGGGCGACGGTAGCTTAGAGAGGGGAGGAGTTCTGCTATGGGCGATGAGCTATCATATCCTCCGCTGGTCCCCGACCGAACGTCGGCGAAGGCTCGACTGACCACTCTCAAGAGAGCTGAGTTCTTTCGCGGGCTGGACGTCTTCTCCGAGGCGGGCGTCGAGGACCTTTTCTGTCTGGCTTCGGTCGCCGAGGAGTCGGACTTTGCCCCCGGCCAGATCCTTTTCCGAGAAGATAACATTGCTGACGCGTTCCACATCCTTGTCCAAGGCAAGGTCGAGCTGTCATCCGAGAAGCGCAATGTCCGAGAGGTGCTGGGCCCAGGCGAATCCGCAGGGCTCTACTCGGTGCTAACGCGCGAGCTGCACTCCGCCACGGCACGGGCACTTGAAGAAACGTCCACCCTCGTCGTAGAGGCCGAGGACCTCTATAACGTGCTTTCAAACAACATGGAAATAGTCGCTAGCCTCTTCCGCCACTTTCTCAACAAATTGGGGATCAATTCAGAGAAATGAATTTTCCCTGTCGCACGGCATTGTAGAACAAGGACTTGCACCAGCGCCCCGGCCGAAGGGAAAGAGTTGGGATGCCTTCAAAGTGTGGCGAAAAGGGACATCCTGAAAGACCAGGCTCCCACCGGACTTTCTGTCACCTGACGGAAGCACGGATCGGTGGCTGCCTGCTTGAGCTGAATCTACCCGCGGAAGTCGTCGAGCGTACCAGCCTTTTTTCCGCCGCTGTTTAAGAGATGTGGACGGCTTGACTTTCGGGGTGTTATGCACTATACAGGGTCCCATCTAGCAAGCCAACTCTAAACATCCTGCGGTGGGGGAGCGCGGCGCAGTGGCCGACGGCCGGGGCCCGTACAAAGCCTCTACCAGCCACCCGCAAACCGCCGCGACCCCTTCCTTGAGCTCATAGGCGGAGGCCCGAGCGCCCATGAAACGCGAATCGACGGCCGCCCTAATAGGGGCATGTCTTTGCGCGCTGGCCGCAGCTCTCCACGCCCAGCAACCAACAGGGTCGATCGCCGGTATCGTCATGGATCCCAGCGGTGGCGTCATTCCCGGAGTGGCCGTTGAGGCCACTAACCAGGCTTCACAGGCCAGGACAAATTCCAGGACGACAGCAGCGGGCGCCTTTACGGTTGCGAGTCTGCTCCCCGGCACCTACAAAGTAAAGGTGGAGAATCAAGGTTTCAAAACCGCGTTTGTGGAGGTCACGGTGGAAGTGGGCCGGGTGACTCCCATAGAGATCCGCCTGGAAGTCGGCAGGGTAACAGAGATTGTACGCGTTGAAGCGCACCTGGTGGCCGTCAATCCCGTGCAGACCAGCCTGGAGGGTTTGGTGACCACTGACCTGATTCGTAATCTACCCCTGAACGGGCGCAACTTCCTCGACCTTGGGCAATTGGAACCTGGGGTACAGCTTCAGGATGGCGGTAACTTCGACCCCACCAAAGGTCAATACGTGGGTCTTTCAATCAACGCCTCGTCCGGGCGCACCACCCGCGTGACGCTCGATGGTGTTGATGTCTCCGATGAAGCGGTAGGCACCACGACACTCAATATCTCCCAGGATGCGATTCAGGAATTTCAAATCAGCCGCTCCTCGCTCGATGTGTCCACGGACCTGTCAGATATGGGCGCGGTCAACGTCGTTACCAAGAGTGGCTCGAACGAAGTGCACGGCGACGCCTTCTTCTTCATGCGCAGCGATGCGTGGGCCGCGCGCATTGGGCAAGAATCAGCGCCCTTCGACCGGGAACAGATTGGGTTTGACGCGGGAGGCCCGTTCGTTCGGGACAAGCTCTTCTGGTTTGCCAATTACGAACGCAACAATCAGGACGCATCTGTAGCCACCAACATCCCCGCTTTTCCTCAGTACACAAACACTTGGGCCGTCCCCTCTGACGAGCGACTGGTCACGCTGCGCACGGACTGGAATGTCACACCGGGCCTCCGCATCTTCCTCCGCTTTAGCCACAATTGGAACAACGCTGTGGCAAGCGGAGGAGCAGGCCTGGGAGGCACCAACCTCTCGCCCTTTGCCAACCAGGACAATACGAATCAGACAGCCGCAGGACTCGACCTTTCGAACGGGCGCTCTGTTCACTCCTTCCGTTACGGCTACCTGGACTTCAACAATCACATCACCGACGCGCGCCGGCAGGTGTCGGGACTACCCCTGACGCTCGATCCCGACGGCCGGGACGTCATGTTCTGCTTTATCGGGCCGCTCGGCGTGCCTCTCGTGGGCCCCAATTGGCTCGCTCCACAAAGAACTCTTCAGGACAACCATCAGTTTCGCTACGACGGTGCACTGGCCTTCGGCCGGCATTCGGTCCGGTGGGGGGCAAACATCAACCTGGTCCGCATGAACGCATTTGCGGCGCTTTTTGGCAATGGTCCCGAGATTGACCTGCTCGTAACCGGCGCCACGCGCCAGGAAGTGGAAGCTGCCGGTTTGGACCCGTTGGACCCGTTGAATTATCCCGTCTTGGATGCCGTGATCGCCAACGGCCTAGGGTGGTTCAGCGAGATTCCTACACTGGGCTTCCCCTTCGGAGGTTTCAAGAACAATCGTATCCACTGGTACCTTGCCGACACGTGGCGGCCATCACCGCGCCTCACACTCAACTATGGCCTGCGTTACGTGTACGAGCCCGGCCAGAACAACCATGATCTTGCCAAGCCAGCCTTGCTCGAAGAATTCATGCCGGGCCTTTCGCGGCCCACCCGACGCGACAAGAACAACTTCGCCCCGCACCTTGGCATTGCCTGGAACCTTACAGGCGGTGGGAAGTGGGTGCTGCGCGCCGGAGCGGGCTTCTTTTACGCACCCAACATCGCCGGTAATCTCATACACGAGCGCAGTGATTTCATCCCTCCTGGAATTGGCTACCAGGTCGCATCCCCGCCCATCGTGCCCGTTCAGGACCCCCGGACCAACGAGACAATCTGGGACGGGACCTGTTGTGGCGGACAGAGCATCAGCGGCTTGCCGGCCAATACGCCCGGCCTGATCGATGCGGTCCTCACCGCCAGCGATGCTTTCAAGGCCGCGGCTTCCGCCGCGACCGCGAGTTTTCCCTCCGGGCCCACCACCTTCGAGCGAACCTTGCATACCGGCTACTTGTACGATCCATCCTTCAGCACATCTTACAGCTTCCACTTCAACGCGGGCATCCAACGCGAGTTGCGGCCGGGATTGGTTCTTTCCGTGGATTACTTGTATCAGCGCGGAGTCCACAGCCCCCTGGGACGCGATTTCAACCGCCTGGGCGCCGCCGACACGCTGAGCGTCCCCAATGCCGTCGCCGTCATGGACGGGCTGCACGATGCGCTAGGCTGTCCTCCGGGTCCGGACGGGGTGGACTGTGCGATTGCCGCGGGCGTCACGATCAGCGACTATGGGGCCTTTGGACTGGGGGCCTGCGAGTGGGCTTCACCCGGCTCTCCGAATCCCTGCGCGTTCCCTGGCATGAATCCGAATTTCAATGTGGTGGGAATTCTCGGGATGCAGGGGAAGTCGCGCTATAACGCCTTGCAAGTACAGGTGCGAGGGGCGCTGCCCGACCTCGGCAAGGCCATGAAGCATTGGAACATTGTGGCTTCCTATTCTCTTTCGCGATATTCCGCCACGTCTTACGATACCGGATTTTATCGAAACCTGGCCTGGAACAACGACAATGTGCAGGAGTTTTACGGGCCGGAAACGCTCGACCGTACGCACATGTTGAGCGTGGCCAGCCTCTTCACAGCCCCGCTCGGCGTCCGGCTAAACAGCATCTGGCATGTCAACAGCGCCTTTCCGGGGTCGGTGTTCGTCCCCGGTGGAAGCGGTGGTCCGGAGGAAATCTTCCTCTCCGACTTCAATGGCGATGGCACCACTTGGGACGCCCTCCCGGGGACAAACCGTGGCTCTTTCGGGCGCAGCATCCCGAGCCCCGGTGAACTGAATCAGGTCATTTCCAGCTTTAACAACAACCTGGTGGGGAAATTCACACCCGCGGCACAGGCCCTGATTGATGCAGGTCTCTTCACTCCTACCCAGCTCGTGGCGCTGGGTGCGGTGGTGAATGGCGGCAACCCTTTGCCGTCGGCACCCGCCGACCAGGTCATGCTCGACTCGTTCATCACCACCGACCTGCGTATCTCCCGGCCCTTCAAATTCTGGCGCGAACGGATCACGGTGGAGCCCGCCTTGGAGGTCTTCAACCTCTTCAATGTGGCCAACTACGACCTGCCGGGCAACACGCTCACGGGCTTGCTTAGTGGTGAGGCTGGCTCTATCAACGGCACAACCAGGGCCAACCGGCCCAACCGTGCGGGGTTTGGCTCAGGCAGTTTCGCCCAAGGGATTCCGCGCGCCTGGCAGTTCGCTCTGCGGATCTCGTTTTGAGGGTGAAAGATTGCAGCGCGGGGCGGAACCTGTCCGGATGGAATCAGAAGCCCGGCACATGCAACCCTGACAGACAGCGCGACCCGGAGAAATTCATTCGGCGCAGGGGGTCCTGAAAGCGCGGAGCGCAGGGGAGAAATAATGAACGCTCCTGCTGTGAGCCGTTTCGGGATGGCCCGCTCGTTCCTGGTCACTCATCACTGG
>JAIQGH010000069.1 GCA_020072655.1 Terriglobia bacterium
GACGCGACGACCCGCCGGACACTCAGGGCCACGCCGCAGGCAACACCGGCGCCTCCCATGACCATCCCCGTAAGTAGTGATTACATGGAATCGGCGAGCCGCGTTCCCGAGCACCGTCGCAGCTGGACGCTCGCCCACGAGGTCCCATGCAGAAGGGTGAAAACGCCGTCTCCGTCGCCCTCGCCGCCCTCGTCCTGCTGGTGTTCATCGCGGTCCATCGTCGCTGGCAGCCAGTGGACTTAAATGAAATGGCCTCTTCGGCCGAAGAGTTTATTCTGACCACAACGGGCCTGCGCGGCCAAGTCCCGGAAATCGCCGGCTACGAGAAGGTGAAAACCTACCGATTGGGGCGTTATCGCGCCGGGCTTTATCGCGCCAGTCCCGCCCCGCTGATCTTTGCCCCCGGCCGCTTCGTCGTTTACGACCCGGATGGCAAACCGGCCTTCAAGCTGGAGACCCTCGAAGGCTCAAAAGACCCGTGGACGACTGTCTACGATTTCGCCGGGCGTCACGGGTTGACTCCCGCCAGCAGTCGCGCCCGCCCCAACTACATCTCCGATCTGACGGGGGAGGGCGAGCCGGAAATGATTATCGGGCAATACTCCGGGGGCGATCACTGCTGCACGATCGCTACGATTCTGGAATTGGGAAAGGATTCCGTGCGCGTCGTCGGCCGCATCGGCAACTTGGCCGGCCTTCCCTTTGAGGGATTGGAGCTGCAGAAGATCGACAAAGACCCCGCCTGGGAGTTGATCGCCCACCGGCCTTACCGCACGGCCTGCGGGACCCCCGACGACGCCGCGGACGTGCCTTCCATCTATGGCTATATCGGCGGCCAGTACGCGGACGCCACCGCCCAACATGCGGAGTTCCTGCGCGAGCTCCTCCGCAAGGATCTGCAGAAGTGGTCGGAAGAGAAGAACCGGTCGCTGCGTCTCCTGCAGACGATTGCCGCCGGTTACGCCGAGCTGGGCCAGCGCGACGAAGGGAAGCGGGTCTTCGCCATGAATTTTCCGGCCCTCCTGCCTGCACTGCAGAGGCGGGGCATCGACCCGAATGCTTGCCTGGATGATGCGGAAGGATTGTTGGATCGCCTGGCGAGCGTGGTGCCGTAGCGCCAGACTTTAGCCTGGCAGGTGCCCCGATGAATCGGGGCGTTACAGCACCAGTTCGTCCCAGTTTTCGAGGATCGACTTCACCCGCGACATGAACTGGTCAGCGACCGCGCCGTCGATGAGGCGGTGGTCGAAGGTCAGCGTCAGATAGACCATCGAGCGGATGGCGATGCCGTCGTTGCGGACGACTGGCCGTTTCTCGATGCTCCCCACGCCGAGGATGGCCACCTGGGGCTGATGGATGATGGGCGTCCCGAAGAGACTACCGAAGCCTCCGGGATTGGTGATCGTAAATGTTCCTTCCTGGACGTAGTCCACGCTCAGGTGCTTCGAGCGCGCACGCTCGGTACCCTCGACCGAGGCGTTCACGATCGGGAACTGCTTGATGGCTTCCACGGCGGCGCGAACGAAAAACGGCGTATAAGTGAGCTTCAGCCCATGGCGCCGCTCAAATTCTTCTCCGTCGCGCGCCATCAAGTCCACGATTCGCGTCATCTCAACTTCAAAAACCGTGCTGACGTGCGCCGAGGTTCGCTTGCTGAGCGCCATGTGCTCGGCGATTTGCTTGCGCATGGGCGTCATCGGCACCACGTGCGTCGGGCCGGTGAACTGGATCTGCGGGGCTGCGGCGAGAGCTGGAGCGGGCGCGGCAGGCTGGGGCACGGCGGGCGCTGCCTTGGGGGCCTGAGAGAGATAAGCCAGAATATCCTTCTTGCTGATCCGCCCATCCAGGCCGGTCCCCTTAACCTGGGAGAGGTCGACGTGGTGTTCCTCCGCGAAGCGGCGTACCAGAGGCGACGACCGTATCTTGCCGCCCGCCTGAGGCACCTCCGCGGCCGGAGGCGCGGGCGGAGGCGTGCCGGCAGGCCCAGCCGCGGCGGCCTCTTGAACCGGGGGGGCGGCAACGGCTTCGCCCGCACCCTCGCCGTCAATCCAGGCCACGATCGTATTCACCGCGACCGTCTCGTTCTCCTTGACCAGGATCTGGGTGAGCACGCCCGAGGCCGGAGAAGGGATTTCAGCGTCCACCTTGTCGGTCGAGATCTCGAAGAGCGTCTCGTCGCGCTCGACGCGCTCGCCGACCTTCTTCCGCCACTTGACAACCGTGCCTTCGGCGATACTCTCTCCCATTTGCGGCATGATCACTTTCGTCGCCATCGGGTTCCTCGCTTTGAATCATTCATTCGTCCCGTCATCGGAAAACCCGCCATTTAGCGGTTTTGTGATTTAGTGATGGAGTGAATCAAAAATCTAACCCGCATGCTCGTGCGGTGCCATTCACAAGATCACCAAATCGCTAAATCGCTCAATGACTCAATAGGCGGCAAGCTGCCGCGCCGCCGCGATCACCTTCTGCGCATCCGGCAAGAAAGAGCTTTCCAGCGGCGGCGAGAACGGCACCGGCGTGTCGGGCGCCGTCACGCGCACGATCGGGCCGTCCAAATCCTCAAACGCCTTTTCGCCGATCAGCGCTGCGAGTTCCCCCGCCATGCCGCCGGTGCGCGTGTCTTCGTGGAGCAGGATCACCTTGCTGCACTTGCGCACGCTCGCGAGCACCGCGCCCTCATCGTAGGGCAACAGGGTGCGGAGGTCAACGACCTCCAGCGAGAGGCCTTCTTTCTCCAACTCCGCCGCTGCTTCGAGCGCTGTCCACACCATGGCTCCGTAAGTGATGACGGCAATATCGCGCCCTTCTCGACGCACCGCGGCCTGCCCGAGCGGCACAACGTAATCGCCCTCCGGAACTTCTTCCTTGATGCGCCGGTAGAGGAATTTGTGTTCAAAGAAGATCACGGGATTGTCATCGCGAATCGCCGCCTTGATGAGACCCTTGGCGTCATAGGCCGTGGCAGGCATCACCACTTTCAGCCCCGGCGTATGCACAAACCACATCTCGTTGGACTGCGAGTGAAACGGCCCGCCGTGCACACCCGCTCCTGACGGCCCGCGAATGACGACGGGCACTGCCGGCCCCCAGCGATAGTGAATCTTCGCGGCCATGTTCACGACCGCGTCGAAGCCGCAAGAAATGAAGTCCATGAACTGCATCTCGGCTACGGGCCGCAAGCCCATCAGCGCCGCGCCCACGGCCGCGCCGACGATGGCCGCTTCCGAGATCGGCGTATCGATCACGCGCTCTTGGCCAAACTTTTCCAGCATCCCCGCCGTCACCTTGAAAGCGCCACCGTAAGCGCCGATGTCCTCACCCAGCAGAAACACCGACGGGTCGCGCTCCATCTCCTCCCAGATGCCCTGGCGGATAGCATCGAGATAGGTCATCACTGGCACAAGGGCCTCGCGGTATGATGGGTTGATCGAATCATCGGACCATGGGGAGATCGATTCATTGCTCCATTGATTCACGGAACCATTAAGGGAGCCTTCCGCATTCGCTCCTGCAATGAATCAATGAACCGATGAATCAATGGATCAATCCTGCCTGCCGCCCACGTCGTCCGCCGCAGCAAACTCCGGCGACCGAGCTATTCACGCCCAGACGGGCCGAGCGGCTTCTTCTGGCGCGGGGAAGGGGCTCGATTCCGCGAACGCCACGCCCTCGCGGATTTCGCGCTCGATGCGCTCCTCGATTGCCGCCTTCTCGTCGGCGGTCATCAGCTTCTTCGCGGCCAAGTATTTCTCGAACAAAGCAATCGGATCGCGCTTCCGCCACTTCTCGAACACTTTCGGCGGCACATAGCGCGCGTCGTCGTGTTCGGCGTGGCCCTTCATGCGCATCGTCAGGCACTCGACCATTTCCGGCCCGCCGCCCCGCCGCAGACGCGCGGTGGCGGCAAGCGTCGCCGTGTAGATTGCGAGCACATCGTTTCCATCCACAGTCACGGCGCGAATGCCGTAAGCTTTGGCGCGCTCAGCCATCGAGCGGACGGCCATCTGTTTCTCGATCGGCGTCGAGTAGGCCCAGCCGTTGTTCTCCCCCACAATCAGTAGGGGCAGCTTGAGCACGGCGGCGAAATTCACGCCTTCATGAAACGGCCCCGTACTCGTGGCGCCGTCGCCCACATAGGCCACGGCCACGCGCTTCTCCTTTTTGATTTTTGCCGCCAAGGCGATCCCGGCCGCTACGGGCACCGTCTCGCCGAGCATGCTGATCGGCGCGACGACGCCCCGCGCCAAGTCGCCGAAATGCGTGTTCGCGTCGCGGCCGCCCGTCGGCCCATCGCGCCGGCCCATGTACTGGAGGAAGAGGTCACGCGGCCGGAAGCCGCGGATGATCATCGCGCCCACGTTGCGGATCACCGGGCTGATGACGTCCTGCGGCTCGAGCGCGTAGGCCGTGCCCACCGAAATCGCTTCCTGGCCGAGCCCGGAGTAAACCCCGCCCACAACCTTGCCTTGGCGGAAGAGGCTGACGAGTTGTTCGTCCACGCGCCGGTTCAGACGGAGGTAGTAGTAGAGGTCGTGATGTTGCTGGCGAGTGAGTTTGGTGGGCACGCGGAGACCGCTTCTAGCGAAGTCCAAGGTCGAAAGTCGAAGGTCAAAGGTCAAAAGATCGAACTCTTTGACCTTCGACTGTCGACTCTTCGACCTGCATCGTCGATCCAAAAACCTGGCCAAATTGCTCGACCACGCGGTCGATCACGGTGTTCATTTCCACCGGTTTGCCCAGCAGCTTGGCCAGCGACGTAACGCCCTTATCGCGCAGGCCGCAGGGCACAATGAAATCGAAATAGCGAAGGTCAGTGTTCACGTTGAACGCGAAGCCATGGGAGGTGACCCAGCGCGAGATGTGTACGCCCATGGCCACCAGCTTGTCGTTGCCCACCCACACGCCTGGGGCGCCGGCAACCCGGCCGGCAGTAACGCCGTAGCCGCGCGCGACGCCGATGAACACTTCCTCGAGCGAGCGCATGAACCAGGCGATGTCCCGGCGGTGTTTCGTCAGGTCAAAGATGGGATAGCCCACAAGCTGTCCGGGGCCATGATAGGTGATGTCTCCGCCGCGGTCGGTCTCAAAAAGTTGCGCGCCCATGGCCGCCAAACGCTCCTCGTCGATCAGCAGGTTCTCCCGCTTGGCGTTGCGACCCAGCGTGTAGACGTGCGCATGCTCGAGCAGCAAGAGCGTGTCGGGAATCTCGCCCGCCTTGCGCTGCGCGGTCCGCTCCGCCTGCAGCCGCAGGCCCTCAGCGTAGTCCACAGTTCCGAAGTGTTCGACGCGGCAGAACATGAAGTACCAGGATCTAGCATCAAGGATTAAGGATCAAGGGACTCACGCCTCGCTTCGTCCCGCGGTTGTGTGGGGCACAGTTCACGACAAGCAGCGCAGCCGCACCGTTCCGCAGCCCCGGCGATGCCCGAAGTCGTCATCTTACATTATGAGAAATAGGGGAACAAGCAAATCGGGGCTTGGAGCCTGCGGTGCACTGCGCTTGATGGCGGGATCTCCCGTCAGAACTTGAACGCTTTCATTATCGCGGCCGAATCGGAGTACTCCCGGAAGGCGGTGATTTTGCCCTCGTGGAACGTGAAGACATGGGCCCACGCGGCTTCATAGGCAAGGCCGGTGGATTTGACGCGCATGTGCTCGTGGCCGAGGGCGACCACCTTGTTGCCCTGCGCGATGTATTCCTCCGGAGCGAATGCCACCGGCTGCAAGTTCTCGGCGAGGGCCGCAAAGAACTTCGCCACACCCTCAGGGCCTCGCCAGCTTCCGCCGAAAGGAATCTTGGTTGGGCCATTGAAGCTCCAATCCACATCGGGCGCGAGCCCGTTGAGCATGGCGGGGACATCACCCCGGCCGAAGGCGGCGTACATTTCCTGGACGAGCCTGATATTTTCTTGTTCTGCCACGGCAGATTCTCCTTTCTGCGCGTGATTGAGGGAGCGCGCGGGCCAGGCCATTGCGCCGCCTTTCAAGGTCACGCCGTCACGCGCAGGTCATCAGCATCCTGGAGTTGCGGCCTGGGTGGCGGGGTGTAGCCGTCGGGGAGGTCGCCGTTATCGGCGCGAAAATACTTCCAGTAAGTTGGCTTCACGGAGGCAATGAGTTGCCTGCGCGTCTTCGTCTTCAAGGGCTTGCCGATGTAAGCCTTCCCGAGCCGCTCCATCCACCTCTCGGGCACTGCGCTTGCGAACATGAAGATCGGCCAGGTAAAGTTCGGGCCGTTGAGCTTGCGCAGCTTGTAAAGCCACATGACGATCGCGCCCACGCGCCAAGCAAGCGGCCCCCACCAACTGTAGTTGCCCGGGCGCAGGTTCATCTTCCAGCACTTCATCATGAGCTGCCATTGGAGGCGCGAAAGGTTCCGCGTTTGGGTCACACCTTGCTCGCGCTCCATCCGCGTATCGTGCAAAGGGGTGAAGATGGAGGGAATCAAGAAAGCGAACAGGTTGCGGCGTTCCATTTCGTAGATGAGGTCGAGCGTGGCCATTACGTCTTCATCGGTCTCACCCGGGTTGCCGACCATGAGGGTCATCATGGGGAACCAGTTGTTCTCGTTGGCGATGCGCAAGCCCTCGAGAACAACGCTCGGCCAATCTTCGATGGAAAAAGGCACAGCCTTGCTCGGCATGATCTTCTTGGCCATGCGCACCGAGCCCGTTTCGAGGCCGATCAGGGGGACAATCGCCTTCTTCTGCGGATGGGTGCTCAACCTGGGCAGGTGAATCGGGCTCTTCGGGAGCAGGACTTCCGAGAGTTTCTTAATCAGCGTCGGATCGACAACGAACGGCGCGATCGTCGAGTGGCTCAGCATGTGGTGTTCGATGCCGGGCGTGTTCACGACTTCGGAATAGAGGTCGAGCAGCGCCTCGCGGTTGGGGAAGAAAAACGGAGTGCTCTTCCTCACCTGGCCCCAAATGAACATGTCTTCGGTGGCGAGCGAAATAAGCTTATTGCCCTCGCGGGCGTTGGCGCGGACTCCGGACAGAATCTTCTCTTTGGGCATGTCGATCTGAGGATTCAGGTCGGGCACGCAGAAATGGCAGCGACGCCCGCAGCCCGTGGTCATCTCGACCACGCCGAAAGTGGTGCGCCGGTCGGGGACCAGCAACTCCTCGCGGCGCGTGGGATGGACCGCAGTGACCTCGCGCGGCAGTTCTTCTCCACGGATCGCCCGGTGGAACAGAGCCATCGAGTCCGCCGATTCCGCCCGGCCCTCTACGACGCAATCCACGCTCAGATCCTCCCAGGAGTTGGTCTGGGTGATCTGCCATCCGCCTGAGCCGCCCACGATGACCTTGAAATTCTTGCGGTAAGGGCTGGACTTGATCTTCTCGAACATCAGGCGCGCGTAATGCGAGTTGATGGGCTGCTTGGAGCTGCCGAAAATCGACGTATAGACGCCCGCTGCAAACGTCACGCCGAGCGGATTGTGGGTGGTCACGGCGACGACGCGTGTGTTAGGTCCGATGAACCGATCCAGGTCGTCGGGGTAGCAGGCGACGATGTCCTGCGCCCGGAATTCCCGGAGCAGTGACGCCTCGACGAGGCGGGCCCCCGCCGGCATGAATCGCGCCGAGCCGTCTGGGTGGCGCTCGACGTTGCGCCAGTTGGGATATTTATTGTTCAGGACGGGCTCCATCCAGATCGGCAGCGACGCCATACCCATCTGAATAAAGTAGCCGGCGTGGTCAATGGTTTCGGTGAGCGGCGCGGTCAGGACGATGAGCTGGCCGCCGTCGGGGGGAGCTTGGCGGCCCTCGAAAACCGCTCCGTCACCGTTCCCTCGTGCGCGCGCGTCGGCAGAGTTGCCGATTCGTCCCAATGCTTGACGCAGACTCATTCACGAGGCCCGGAGAAGTGATTTTTGCCGCGATGCCCCCGAACAAAAACCCCCGGTATCTTACCCCAATATGCTTAGGAATTCACGGAAAACCGTCGCGCTGTAGGGGAGCACCTTCAGGGGGCTCCCGTGGTTGGAGAAAGCGGGAGGGCCGTAAAGGCCCTCCCCTACTTCTTGCGGGGCGGCCGGCTGGGCCGCATCTCGATACGGCTGGCGAGCGCCGACTGCGGAAACTTGTAGAGGTCCACAACCGCCTTGGCGATGTCCGCACCCGTCAGCTTCCAAGTTTCGCGCGACCTCGACCCGGACGCGGCGGCGAGATCCGTATCCACGCTCCCCGGCATGATGTAACTGACCCGGATGCCATCGTAACGGACATCCTGCATCATCGCCTCACTGAAGCCGTTCAATCCGAATTTCGACGCGTTGTAGGCGGCGCCGCCTGCAAAAGGATTCACACCGGCCAGGCTGGAGATGTTGTAGACGTATCCCCCGCCGCGTTTGCGCATCAGCGGAATGGCCTCGTGGCAGCAATAGAAAACCCCGGAAAGATTGGTCTGAATTGTGGCGTCCCAATCTTCCGGCGTGAGCTGATCAACAGGCTTCATGATCCCAATGCCCGCGTTATTCACCAGGATATCGAGCCCGCCAAAGCGCTCCGCCGCGGCCTGAACCAAGCGGCGGCAATCCTCGTAGCGGCGAACGTCGGCGCTGATTCCGTCCACGCGGTCCTTCGCGTTGCGCCGCAAGTTCCCGAGCGCGCTCTTGAGGTTTCCGACGTCGCGGCCGCTGATGAAAACTCTGGCGCCTTCCGCGAGCAGCGCCTCCGCAATGCAATAGCCGATGCCGCGGGTTCCGCCGGTCACCAGCGCGACCTTGTCCCGAAGCTCCGTCATCATTCTTCGCCCTCCCGGATGAATCTATTTCCAGCTTATCCGAGGGCGATCGAAGGGGCAATACTCCCGCGCGCTCGCCGGCCGGCCTCAACCCCCGCATCCCGTTCAAGCGAAGTCCGTGCAGTCTGCTATAATGAGACGCTTTTCCTGGGTCTGCGCAGCCCCCGATCTGGAAGCGGCCTGACCGAACGACTCGCCCGGAAAGAGAACTCCATGTCGGGAATCGTCGGCTACATCGGCAACAAGCGTGTGGTGCCCGTGCTGCTGGAAGGCTTGCAGCGGCTGCAGTATCGCGGGTACGACTCGGCAGGCTTGGCGGTGATTCGCGAGGGCCATCTCGAAATCCGCCGCTCGACCGGCAAGCTGCGCAACCTGGAAGAAGTCATCCGGCTCAACCCCATCGACGGGACTTACGGCATCGGCCACACCCGCTGGGCCACCCACGGCGCGCCCACGGAAGAAAACGCCCATCCCCACCGCGACTGCCACGGCACGGTGGTCGTCGTGCACAACGGGATTATCGAGAATTATCTCGAGATTAAGAAAGCGCTCGAGCAGGAAGGCCACAAGTTCACCACCGAGACCGACACGGAAGTCATCGCCCACCTGATCGAGAAGCATCTTGACGGGGGCTCGGCGGGCACGCACCCGGGTAATCTGGAGGAGGCTGTGCGGGCGGCCGTCCGGCAACTGACCGGCGTCTTCGCGCTGGCCATCATCTCGACGCGCGACCTGAACAAGATCGTCGCCGTCCGCCAGGGCCCGCCCGCCGTCATCGGCCTGGGGAAGGACGAGTACTTTGTGGCGAGCGACGTCCCGGCGATCCTCTACCACACGCGCGAGATCTTCTTTCTGGCGGACGGCGATCTGGCCGTGCTGACGCCCCACGGCGTAAAGCTGACCGACTTCGACGGCCATCCGATCTCGCGCCGCGTGCAGCACATCACCTGGGACCCCATCCTGGCCGAGAAGGGCGGCTTCCGGCACTTCACCCTCAAGGAGATTTACGAGCAGCCTCGCGCCGTGCGCGACACCACGCTCGGCCGAATCTCCCCCGAAACCGGCCAGGTCTTCCTCGACGAAATGGAAATCACCGAGGAGGAGTTCCGCACCTTCCGCGAAATTAAGATCGTGGCGGCGGGAACCTCGCGCCACGCCGGGCTCGCCGGCAAGGTGATGATCGAGCGGCTGGCGAAGGTCCCGGTGGAGGTGGACTACGCCTCGGAATTCCGCTACCGCGACCCGCTCGTCGACCCGCGCACGCTGACCATCCTTCTGACCCAGTCCGGCGAGACCGCTGATACGATCGCGGCGCAGCGCGAAGCCCAGAACAAGGGCTCGAAAACGCTCGCCATTTGCAACGTCCTGGGCAGCATGGCGCCCCGCGAGGCCAATGGCACCATCTACACGCACGCCGGCCCCGAGATCGGGGTCGGTTCCACAAAAACCTTCACCGGGCAGTTGACCGCACTGGTGCTTTTTTCGGTCTACCTCGGTCATATTCGGGGTGTCCTGCCGCCCTCAGAGTCCAAGAAGTTGCTCACCGCCCTGACCGCCCTCCCCAAGCAGCTCGAGGCGGTGCTGCAAAAGGATGAGGAGATTGAAGACCTGGCGCGGCTTTTCTACCGCTCGTCGGATTTTCTCTTTCTCGGGCGCGGCGTGCACTTCCCGGTGGCCCTCGAGGGCGCGCTGAAGCTGAAGAAGCTTTCCTACATCCACGCCGAAGCCTATCCCGCGGGTGAAATGAAGCACGGACCGAACGCGCTCATCACGGAAGGCTTGCCCGTCGTGGTCATTGCGACCTGCAATTGGGAGTCGTCCTATTCGCGGACGCGCTACGAGCGGACCATCTCCAACATCAAGGAGGCCAAGGCGCGTGGCGCTACGATCCTCGCTTTGATCACCGAGGGCGATACAGAAGTGCGCGCCATGGCGGATCACCTGGTCGTGTTGCCTCATACGATCGGCATGCTCTCCACGATTCTCGAGGCCGTGCCGCTGCAGTTGCTCGCCTATCACATGGGCGTGCTGCGCGGCTGTGACGTGGACCAGCCGCGCAACCTGGCGAAATCGGTGACAGTGGAATGAACGTCTCACCACAAAGACACAGAGACACAAAGAAAAAGCTTTATGAACAGAGTCGCTTTTTGCCCGTGGTGCCTTTGTGGTGAACAAGCTCAATGAAGATCATCTACTCCGACGACTATGATCTGAACCTGGGCAACCACGTCTTCCCGTCCATCAAATACCGGCTCATCAAAGAAAGGTTGCTGCGCGATGGCGTGGCGCGGGCGGAAGACCTCGTCGAACCCGAGCCCGCTTCGGACGACGATGTCGCGCTGGTTCATGACCGCGACTACATCCGCAAGCTGCAGACCGGCAAGCTCTCGTATCTGGAAATCATGCGGCTGGAAATCCCCTATTCGCGGGAGCTCATCCGCGCCGTGTGGCTTTCGGCCGGAGGCTCGATCCTGGCGGGCCGACTGGCGCTCGCGGACGGTGCGGCCGTCAACCTAGGCGGCGGCTTTCACCACGCCTATCCCGACCATGGCGAGGGGTTCTGCGTGCTCAACGACGTGGCTATCGCCATCCGCGCCCTACAGAAGGACAAGACCATCCAACGGGCGATGACCGTGGACGTGGACGTCCACCAGGGCAACGGCACGGCGGCGATCTTTGGCGGCGATCCGAGCGTCTTCACGCTTTCCATCCACCAACTGAATAACTATCCCCACCCCAAGCCCCCCAGTTCACTCGACATCAACCTGCCGGACGGCGTGGACGACGACGGATACCTCGCCGTGCTGGGCGAGGGGCTCGAAAAATCTTTGGCCGAGTTCCAGCCCGAGCTGCTGCTCTATGTCGCCGGCGCCGACCCTTACCGAGAAGACCAGTTGGGGGGATTGAGACTAACGGTGGAGGGCCTCGAGAAGCGGGACCGGCTGGTGTTCGAACAAGCTCGCGCGAAGAAGATTCCCGTCGCCGTCACCCTCGCCGGCGGTTACGCCCGTCACGTCGAAGACACCGTCACCATCCACTCGAACACCGTCCGCGTCGCCAAAGAATTCGCCCGGTAGGGGAGCCCTCTGGGCTCCCGTATGGCCCCATAGTAACAACGGGAACGGGAGGGCAAAGCCGTCCCCTACAGAGTGCCCTCAGCAGGTCTAGCCTATAGTGTTTTCAGTTATCAATTTGGATGAGGTGCGTGTTGAGCGAGCCAGTGCGGTAGCCTTCGAGGTCGAGGGTGACGAACTTGAATCCGAGGGCTTTGAAGATTTCGACGAATTTGCCTGCCATCTCCGGCGTGAGCGCGCGCGTAAGCTCTTCGGGAGCAATCTCGATGCGCGCTAGCGTGTCGTGATGGCGGACTCGAAATTGCCGGAAGCCGAGTTCGCGTAAGGCCTCTTCGCCTTGCTCGATGGTTTTCAAGCGTTCCGGCGTGACCTCGAGGCCATAGGCAATGCGCGAGGAAAGGCAGGCGCTGGCAGGGCGATTCCAGACGGGAACGTCGGCGCGGCGGGCGAGCTCGCGAATGTCCGCCTTGGTGAGACCCGCTTCAAGCAGCGGCGCCAGCACGCGGTGCTCGCGCGCGGCGCGCTGGCCGGGACGCCAGTCGCCTTGATCATCCACGTTCACGCCGTAGGCCACAGCAGCGAAGCCGCGCTTGACGGCCAGCTCGTCGAGCTTGTCGAACAGTTCATCCTTGCAGAAGTAGCAACGGTCGGGATTGTTGGCGCGATAGGCGGGATTCGCAAGCTCGTCGGTCTCGATGAACTCGTGCGGGAGTTTGAAGCGCCGGACGCAGGCCTCCGCCTCTTGCCGGTCGCGCTCCGAATAGCTCGCAGAGAGCGCCGTCACCGCGAGCATCCGCTCGCCCAGCGCGCGATGCGCCGCGTAGGCCAAGTACGCGGAGTCCACCCCGCCCGAATAGGCCACGATCAGCGAGGAAACCTTGGCAAGGTCTTCGTAAAGCTGCTGCTCTTTCCTTTCCAGTTCTTCCATTTGTCTTGCCCTGAGATGACAGGATAACGCTTTCACGGCCCGCGAAACAACTCGGGCGCAGCGCGCTGCGCCCCTACGACCACCGTTGCCGGCCTGAAGGCCGGCGCTACTGGACGAGAGCCGGCTGGGAGGGCCCGCCGTTGGCTTCGCTGCGCACCAGGCAGGCGGCGGCGACCTCGTCGTCGCCTTCGAGCGAGATCAGCCGCACGCCCCGCGCGGAGCGTCCCGACTCGCGGATCTCGCTCAAATCGAGCCGCGTGATCTTGCCCTGCGCACTGATGATCATGACTTCCGGGTCTTCCGTGACGCTCAGCACGCCGACGACCTTGCCGTTGCGCTCCGCCGTTTTGACGTTGATGACGCCCTTGCCAGCCCGCGATTGCAGACGGTACGCCGTGATGGGCGTGCGCTTGCCGTAGCCCTTTTCGGTGACGGAAAGGATCAACTCCTTCTCGCCCACGATCTCCACGCCCACAATGTAGTCGCCCTCCTCGAGGTCCATGCCACGCACGCCATGAGCCTGGCGTCCCATGTCGCGCACATCGGTCTCCGGGAAGCGGATGGCCATGCCTTCGTGGGTGGCGAGGAAGACGATGTCGTTTCCGGTCGTCAGCCTGGCGCCGATCAGCTCGTCGCCTTCCTCGATGCCCATGGCGATGATGCCGCGCGACATGGGATTCGAGAATTCGGAGAGGCGCGTCTTCTTGATGGTGCCCTTGCGCGTCACCAGCAGCACGAAGCTGACGGCGGCGTGCGTGGCGCCGTCCTCGGCAGTGTCCTCGGGCTTCTCCGGGAGTTCTGTCACGGCCAGCATCGCCGCGACTTTTTCCTTGGACGCAAGGTTCACCAGGTTGACGATATTCTTCCCTTTGCCTGCCGCGCCGACATCCGGGATCTCGTACACCTTCAACCAGTGCACGCGGCCGGCGTTGGTAAACACCAGGATGTAGCTGTGGGTCGAAGCGATGAACAGGTGCTCGACGAAGTCCTCCTCGCGCGTCTTCATCCCCAGGCGGCCCTTGCCGCCGCGCGCCTGCTGGCGGTAGGTGGAGAGCGGCGTGCGCTTCATGTAGCCGGAGTGCGAGACGGTGATGACCACGTCCTCGACGGCGATCAGGTCCTCGAGCTTGATTTCCGCCTGCTCCTCAATGATCTCCGTGCGCCGCAGGTCGCCATAATCTTTCTGCACCTGCTTGAGCTCGTCCACGATGACTTTCTTCAGCGCCTTGTCGCTCGCCAGGATTTCCTTGTACTCGGCGATCTTCTTCTGCAAGTCGTCGTATTCCTGCTGGATCTTCTCGCGCTCGAGCGCGGTCAGGCGCTGCAACTGGAGCTCGAGAATCGCCTGCGCCTGCCGCTCGGTGAACTCGAAACGGGTCATCAAGCCTTCCCGCGCATCCTTGGGCGCTTTCGACGCGCGGATCAGCTTGATGATGGCGTCGAGGTGCTGGAGCGCCTTCAGGAACCCTTCCAGGATGTGCGCGCGCTCCTGGGCTTTGCGCAGGTCATAGGCGGTGCGCCGCCGGACGACGTTGACGCGATGGTCGATGAAAAGCTGGATGGTCTCCATCAGCGAGAGCGTGCGCGGCTGGCCGTTGACGATGGCCAGCATGATCATGCCGAAGGTCTCCTGGAGTTGGGTGTGCTTGTAGAGGTTGTTGAGAATGACCTCCGGCTGCTCGCCGCGCTTCAGCTCGACGACGATGCGCATGCCTTCGCGGTCGCTCTCGTCGCGAATGTCGGCGATGCCCTCGATTTTTTTATCCTGCACGAGCTGCGCGATGCGCTCGATGGTTTTGGCCTTGTTCACCTGAAAGGGAATTTCGGTGATGACGATCTGCTGCTTTTCCTTGGTGGGGCGTTCGATGGCCGCCTTGGCGCGCATGGTGAACTGCCCGCGGCCCGTTTCGTAGGCGGCTTTGATGCCGCTGCGGCCGTAAATGTAAGCGCCCGTGGCGAAGTCCGGCCCGGGCACGAGCGAGAGTACTTCGTCGATGGAAGCGCTGGGCTTGCCGATGAGCAGAATAGCGGCGTCAATGATTTCCGTGAGGTTGTGCGGCGGGATTTTCGTCGCCATGCCGACCGCAATGCCATCGGAGCCATTGATGAGCAGGTTCGGAACCTTGGTGGGGAGAACAGTTGGCTCTTCGGTCGATTCGTCGAAGTTGGGGACGAAATCCACTGTCTCCTTTTCGATGTCAGCCAGCAGTTCTTCCGCCAGGCGCGCCAGCCGGCACTCCGTGTACCGGTAGGCCGCCGCCGGATCTCCGTCCACCGAGCCGAAGTTGCCCTGGCCGTCAATCAGCGGGTTGCGCATGTTGAAGTCCTGCGCCATGCGCACCAGGGTGTCGTAGACGGCGGCGTCGCCGTGCGGGTGATACTTCTTGATGACCTCGCCCACCACGCCCGCGCATTTGATGTAGCGTTTGTCGCTGGTGTTGCCCTCCTTGTACATCGCATAGAGAATGCGTCGGTGCACGGGCTTCAGGCCGTCGCGGACGTCGGGCAGCGCCCGCCCGATGATCACGCTCATGGCGTAATCGAGATACGACGCGCGCATCTCGTCTTCGATGTTGACGGGAATCTCCCGCGTCGGCTTGATGAGTTCCTGGTCACCCATCCAAAGATCCTTCCAAATCAGCCTCGAAACCGCTTAAGGGAGAGCCCTGGAATAAAATCGAAATGCTTGATGTTGCCGGTTGCCACTGTCTCGTCGAGGCCCAAGGCGGTCGCCGCAATGATCACATCACTTACATCCGGCCGGTGAGCTAGGGCGAATCGCTCCATAAGGCGGGAGGCTGATTCAGTAATGGATTCGGAGAGGTGGAGGACCTCCCCGAATTTGGACATGACGTGTTTGCTCAACCTGTTCAGCTCTTCCAGGTCTCTACACCCGCGCAGGAGCTCCAAGTAGGAAATGGCGGAGATCTTTCTTTCTGCCACGGGGACGCGTTCCACAAACGCGACCGCTCCGAGATGCCTTCGGAGAACCCAGACTAGAATGTCAGTGTCGAAGATCAACGCAGATACCGTGGAGTCCGGATCTTCCGCAACCAAGCATGGACGTCCTTCATATCATCGCGATCCGCCCACATACCTACCGCTGGATCATCGAGTAGCCGGCCGCCCTTTTCTTGGTTGAGGGCGGAAAGGCGAGCGACGGGCTTGCCTCGGAGCGTTACGGTCAGCGATCCGACCTGCTGGACTTTTTTTAAGACCTTGGACGTCTGCAGGCGCAACTGCTTGGCCGTAACCACCATCGGCGGAACTCCTCGCGACAAAGTATACACTTCAAAGTATACACTTATAGCCGTCGGGCGTCAACTCCATCGCGGCTAAATATCCAAATTCTTCACTTCCAGGGCGTTTTCCTGGATGAACTGGCGGCGGGGATCGACGGCGTCGCCCATGAGCACGGTAAAGATCGAATCGGCCTCGACGTGGTCCTCGACCCGCACCTGCTTGAGCGCCCGCTGCTCGGCGTCCATGGTAGTTTCCCAAAGCTGGGTCGGATTCATTTCGCCCAAGCCCTTGAAGCGCTGCACGGTGAATGCCTTCTTGCCCATGGCCATGACGTGCTCGAGCAATTGCTCGCGGCTCTCGATGGCCATCTGGCTGCCGTTCGTCGAGAGGACGAAGGGCGGATGGTCGTGGTTGCGGACGCGCCGGTGCAAGTCGAGCAGGCGGCGATAGTCAGCGCTGGAGACCAGCTCCCAATCAATGATCCGCTCACCCAGGGTTTCGGTTGAGACCTTCAGGGTGTAAAGGTTGTGTTCCTCGTCCAAACTGACGTCAGTCTTGAATCCCTGCGATTTAAGCTCCTCGGCAATCCGGTCGAGTTTGGTCTGATCTTCCAGCTCCATCTTTTTGCCCAACTCGACCTCGAGCATCGCCTTCACCGGGCGCGTATCGCCCAGACGCTTTTCGAGCTTGGCGAAGAGCTCGACATACTCGGCGAGCGCCATCAGGAAGTTGGTCAGCTCGCCGCCCTCCAGACGCGTTGTCTTCCCTCCGTCGTTGATTTCCACCGCGTGGTCCTCGGTGGCGCGGCGCATAATCTCCCGGCGAAATTCCTTTTCATCGTGGATGTATTGGACGCGCTTTCCTTTGCGGATGAGATAGAGCGGCGGCTGCGCAATGAAAACGTGGCCGCGCTCGACGAGCTCAGGCATCTGGCGATAGAAGAACGTCAGCAACAAAGTTCGAATGTGCGAGCCGTCCACATCGGCGTCGGTCATGATGATGACCTTGCCGTAGCGGAGCTTGGCGACGTCGAAGTCGTCCTTGCCAATTCCCGTGCCCAGCGCGGTGATGAGCGCGCGGATTTCTTCGTGGGAGAGCATCTTGTCCGGGCGCGCCTTCTCGACGTTCAGGATCTTGCCGCGCAGCGGCAGGATGGCCTGGTAGCGCCGGTCGCGCCCTTGCTTCGCCGAGCCGCCAGCCGAATCACCCTCGACGATGAACAGCTCGCATCGCTCCGGGTCTTTCTCCTGGCAATCGGCCAGCTTGCCGGGCAGGCCGCCGGAATCGAGCGCTCCTTTCCGGCGCGTAAGCTCCCGCGCCTTGCGTGCCGCCTCGCGGGCGCGGGCGGCGTCGATGGCCTTGCCGCAAATCTTGCGCCCCACCGTAGGGTTCTTCTCGAAATGCTCCATCAACTTCTCGTACACGAAGCTCGCCACGGTGCTCTGGATGTCGCTGTTGAGTTTCCCCTTGGTCTGCCCTTCGAACTGCGGCTGGGGCAGTTTGACGCTGATGACCGCCACCAACCCTTCGCGCACATCCTCACCCTGGAGGTTCTCCTTGACGTCTTTGAAGAGCC
>JAIQGH010000070.1 GCA_020072655.1 Terriglobia bacterium
TCGGCGCTGTGGCAGAACATGCAGTCGATTTCGAGCGCCCCGGAGATGCGCAGCCCCTCTGCCCCGAGCAGAGTGAATACTGGGCTTGCCGCCACCGCTGCCATGAAGCTTCCCTGGTGGTCCAGCCAGTTGGCGTCGCCTTTCTCCGGCAATCCACAGCTGATGAAAGTCAGGCGCGGCGCACACAGGGCGATGAGTTCGTGGGAGTCTACCGGCAAGTCGCCGGCATTCCTGGTGCCGAACGTGGCATCCGACGCGCCATACTTCAGGAAGTTGCCGGCCATCCAATAATATTCGCCGCCGGTGAGATTCTCCACCGCTTCGCCAAAATTGCGGCGCAGGAGGGTGGCGCCCCCTTTTCCGGAGGAGCCTACAAGGACCATGGCAAAGCGCTGGTCAAATGCCATCGTGACCAGTGCCGCCTTTCCAAAGCGTGAGACGCCCTCGATGCCAACGCGTTTCGCATCGACCGCCGGGTCTGTTTCCAGGTAGTCGAGTCCGCGTGCCGCACCCCAGCCCCAGGCGCGCAACGCTCCCCAGTCGTCGGGCTTGCGAGGCTGGCCCTTGTTGACGAGCCCGATGACACCCTTGGTGAGCCCAGCCCCGTCGTCGGCCTGGATGCTGGCGGGATCGATCGTCGCAAAACCCCAGCCGTCCGCGATGATTTGCCAGGTCGAGGGCGGGCTGCCGTCGGCGTTGAACTGCGGCATCTGGAAGGGCGGCGAAGTTGCCAACTCATAGGCGGGATGCTGCTCGAAAACCCCGCGCAGCGAAGGATCCTGCCGGATCAACAGGGCTTTCAGCACCGCGTTGATTCGCTCCAACTCGCCGGGCGATGGCTGGTTGGGAGCGGGAAAACCACTGCGGCCGAACATCATCAGCACGGGCACTGGCCCTTTCGCATTCGCAGGCGTCACCAGAGTCATGCGGATATTCACGTCGACAAGCGGATAGGCCGAATTGTCCACGTGGCCGATCACTTCTTTGGCGATGACGGGATTGAATCCAATCCTCTCTTTGTCCGTTGCCGACACAGACCATGTTACCTTCGGCACGTTCGCCGGCACGCGGCCGTAAACCTCGCGTTCGAAGTCTTCGACGATTTCAGGACGGCGCTGATGCCACCACATCGCCGCCGTCGTCACCTTTTCGCCGCTCTCCAGCCTCAGCGGATCGGGCAGGTTCGGAAACGGGTTGGCCTTCGACTCGTCATAGTTGGCGTGATTCGGCGCCTTCTCGTTGCCGCTGGGACCCGGACGCAGTGCCCTGATTCCAAGCTGCTTCATCATGTTCTGGTGATCCTGCTCGGCCGTGAAAGTCACGGGGTGAGGGGCAGACTGCAACGGATCGAAGCGGGTCTGGCTAAACAGAAGGCTGTAAGACAATGCGCTGCCAATCCAAACCAGAACACGCAAGGCCAGGAGCCTCGGGTGTGTGAACCTCATCGAATCCTCCAGAATGCAAAGACATCGTTTAACGGGCGAAATCCGGCAGGCGAATGACGCCGGCCATGGCGCGATATCCCGCGGGCGAAGGATGAAGATAATCACCTGAGTCGTACGCCGGCAGAAGCACCTCGGGTTGCCGCAGGTCGCGAACCGCTTTGTCAAAATCAATCACCGCATCAAAATGGCCAGGCGCCCGAATCCATTCATTCACGGCAACTCGATCGGCTTCGCTCATGGGCCCGGGCTTGTAGTAAGTGGACCCGGTGAACGGCGTGAGCGTCCCGCCGAAGACGCGAATGCCATGAGCGTGAGCGCGCAGCACAATCTGCTCGTAAGCGCCGATGATGCTGCGCACGAGATGGTCATGCGCAGCTTGCACCATGCTGCCCTGCAGGCCGAAGGTGCCGATATCATTGATTCCTTCCTGGACGATCAGGTAGCGAACGCCGGGCTGAGCCAGCACGTCGCGATCGAAGCGCGCCAGAGCATTCGGCCCGAGACCGTCGAGCAGCAGGCGGTTCCCGCCGATGCCCTGGTTGAGGACGCCGAGGTATCGCGCGGGCATCGCGGTGCGCAATCGGCGCGCAAGATCGTCAGGCCAGCGGTCGTTGCCGTTGGTTGTGGAGCCGTGCCCATCGGTGATCGAATCGCCCAGCGTGACGATGGCTGCGGCCCCGGGAGGCGCGCTCACGTCCACTCCGGCGATGTTGAACCAGTGCTCGAATGTGATCGCGCCCGGCAGGTCCACTTCAGCCACATGGTCGCCGTGCACGAGGTAAGAGGTGGCGCGGGATCCCGGATGACCGGTTTCGACCTCCGGCGGCTGGTCGACGTGGAACGTGATGGCGAGATCGGACTGCGCCGCCACCGCGAACACAATGGGATCAGAAATATATTCGGCGCCAGCGGGAATGGCGACGCCCGGCTGCCCGGAAAAGGTCAGCGCCCGGTCGGTCGAGGCATCGATGCGGGGTGAAGCCGCCGAGGTCGGCCGGGCAACGTGCACCGACGTGAGATGCAGCGGCGCAGTCCCGAACGCGTTGGACATGTGCACACGGAGGACCTTTCCGCCGATCGATAGGTGTACCACTTGGCGCAGGGTGGCATCGCGGAGATCGCCAGGCGCTAGCGAGCTGCCCGCCTCCGGAACTTGCTCGGCGGTCGCCCATGATCCTACCCAGTTTGGCCCGCCCGATGGGGCGCCGGCCAAGATGGCCTGAGCACAAAATGCCAGCCCCAGACAAATCCCCAATATTCTTCGCGGCCACATACTGGAGTGTTTCCTCCCTGTCAGGAAGCACCGAAGCAGAGCGTCCACTTGGGCTCCTTGGCCACGGCAGTATACACAGGCAAACGGCTCGTTGGCAGTCACAATCTCGCACTTGAAACCCGTACGCGCAGTCTGGAACTCGATAGTGCGCCTTCATGATCGGTAGAGCGCAGTCCGGGCCCTTGCCTCCTCGATTTCTCAGACGTCGTCATCCTTCCTGTTTGCTCCTCGGGCCTGGCGCCGCCGGCCAACACAGACCCTGTGTACCGCCCTAGTGCAGACCATCACACCTCAAATGCTGGATGGTCGGGTACTCGCAAACAACCCGAGTGCGTTGCGCTTCCTCCGCTAACGTTGCTGGTCACTTGGCCGTTTAGTTCGCTTGCCGCTGTAATGAAACAGGCTGCTTTTTTCTGATACCTCGGGCGGGCTGCGTCAGTTCAATCTATATTCGTTGTGGGGTCTCCCCGACGGCAGATAAGCCTTGCCGCTTGGCTCGATTTGCTGCAAACCGCTGCTGGTCGGAGCGAACCCAGTTCAGGATTTGGCCCGGGAAGTTGGCTTCACGTCAAGTGGGCGCCGCTCATTTGGTCGCATTGCGCTCAAGTCCTATATGTGGCAATCCTGTTTTTTGCGGTTCATCAGCGCGCTGGGGGTGGCAATTGTGGGCGAGCGGTCGGCCATTCGGAAGTAACTCTACACCTTGCGCCCGACGACTGCCACCAGGCCGATCATTCCCGACTGCGCCGTGATTCACGCACAATCGTCAATTTGACAGGCCTGACCACATCTATGGTCGGCCGAGTGTACGCGAGTTGGCAGCGGCAGTTGGGACCGGAAGGAACCGTACGTTAAGTTGTTGGAAGTGGAAGAAGCCGTTACAATCAAAGCGCTTGCCGCCCCGACTCGCCGGCGACGGTTTCGTCTTGGGCTGCCCAGGACCGGTTCTCTACAGGTCAGCCTAAACAGGAGTTGCGCTGCCTGTCATTGCAGGGGCGGCTTGTGACTTCAACAGAGAGGGATTCGATGGCACAGCAACCTTTGGCGTCAGGCTCCGGCGAGATTTTGCAGCACGCCAGGCCAAGAAATTTGGCCTTCCGGGACGGATGATTGTTCCGGTAATCATCATGCTGCAGGTTCTGTGGCGGGTAAAGACTTAAGAATTTGTGGGATCGAGTTCGGCTGGGCGCGGCCTGAGCCGCTCGCAGGCGGGGCAGTCGACTCGCGAACACGCAATTCCGCCTTCAGGACGACGCGATGTTCCTCGCCGCTATCATGATGTTCATCCGGAGCCTGCACCACCTGGAGCAACATTTCGGTAGCCCGCTTCCCCATTTCGTAGGACGGCGGGACGATTGTCGTCGGCCCCGGACTGAAGAGTTCCGACCAGTCAAAGTCGTCAAACCCGAGGACGCTTACGTCCTGGGGACACTTCAGACCGAGATCCTTGACAGCAAGCATTAAGCCTGGGGTCATTCGGTTGTTGCAGGCAAAGACGGCCGTGGCCGGCTTCGGAAGCTGAAGGATTTCCAATGCCGCACGATATCCGCCCTCCATTGAAAAGCCCCCAAATCGAATGTGCTCCTCGCGCGGTGGAAGATGTGCTTCCTGAAGCGCCTTGCGGAAGCCCTCCAGACGTCCCGCTCCATTCAAGGTCGTCTCCGGGCCAGCAATGATGGCGATGTGTTGGTGGCCCGCGCAGTGATGTAAACTCTCTCAGTTCCGGTGGTACAAGAACTCGGGCACCTCAAGCGAAGCTCCGAAGCAGTCGGAGGCCCTTCGGAGGAAGCGAGAACATAGGGCCCAAGAAACTATCCGGGCCGTCGAGTGATCATCGGAATAGATGGGCGAGGGGACGGACGCATGTTGACGAAAGCGTATGGTCACCTGCAACACTGAGAAACTTAGAGGGGGTCCTGTGAGCACCCATAAATTCAATCGGAGAGAGTTTACCAAGAAGATGGCGGCGACCGGAGCCGCGATAACGGTGGGGTCAAGGTCAGAACTGGCGGGTGCGCCACCGGAGCAGGAAGCAGGCGCGCATGATTGGTTGCAGGCCAAGAACTATCTGAGAGACACCCTGGGGGCCGACCTTTCAAAAGACACGCTTTACAGGATTGGCCGTGTTGCATCCGCTGTTGAGGAGGATGGCGACGTTCTGTTCACCGCACCGCTCGTCACCCTCTCGCCCCAGCTCAAAGACGGCGCCGAGGCCGGCACAGCTTACATTCGTGTGCGGCTGTATGGCGACCAAATTGTGCGTATGCTCATCTCACGCACGAAACGGGCATTCGCGGATGAGAGCCCTATGCTCGAATGGTCTCCCACCATGAAGAAAACGCCAGCTCGGTTGAGTAAGGATGAAAATAGCTGGGTGGTCTGGTCCGATCGCATGGCGCGATTCAAAACTGGTCCAGCCGATTTTGCTCCCGTGATCTCGCCGGATGGGATGGTCAACATCGAGTTTCAAGGCCAGGACCACTTCGTCGAGACCAGCGGACAGTGGGACTCTTTCGCCGCCTTGTTCCTTGATCGAGCGCGCGGCCCCGCAACCACGGGCATTTCGCTCCATCTTCATCCCGGGGAGCATTTCTGTGGGACCGGGGAACGGTTTGATCGCATTGACTTGTTCGGCAGGCAAATCGATTTGGTCAACGTCGACGCGTTGGGTGTCAACAACGACCGCGCGTATAAAAACATCCCTTTCCTCATGAGTTCGCGACGTTACGGCCTGTTTGCTCGCTCGACAGTGCGAATGAGGCTTGACATCGGCCATCATTCCACGCGCGCGGTGCAATGGCTGCTGGAGGATGACGCCCTCGACATCTTTTTTATCGGTGGCGGTACCCCCGAGCGAGTACTTTTCAACTACCGCAGCATTACGGGCTTCCCCAAGATGCCGCCAGTATGGTCCTTCGGTGCGTGGATGAGTCGGATGACTTATCATTCGGACAAAGAAGTGAGCGGCATTGCCGCTAGGCTCAGGGAAGAGCAATACCCCTTTGACGTCCTGCATCTGGACACCGGATGGTTCGCCCAGGAGTGGAAATGCGATTGGACGTTTTCCAACGAACGGTTTCCTGATCCACCGGATTTCTTCCGACGTATGCGAGAACAGGGTTTTCGGGTCTCTCTCTGGCAATATCCCTACGTCAATCGTGATCTCCCGCTGGCGAAATTCGCCCTTGAAAGGGGCTTCGTTGGAAGGCCTACGGACCCCACCAGTGGTGTGGATCTGGGATTCACCATCGATTTCACCAACCCTGCCGCCGTGGCCTGGTATCAGGAGATGTTGGAGAGGCTTCTGAAGATGGGCGCGTCAGCCATTAAGGCGGATTTCGGTGAGTCCATCGACACCCAGGCCATCTACAAAGGCGCCACGGCAGCAGAATACGGCCATCTGTTTCCACTGCTCTACCAGAGGGCCGTGTGGGAGGTTACCAACAAGGTTCGAGGAGAGAATATCGAATGGGCCAGGTCAGGCTGGGCCGGCAGCCAGCGTTACCCTGTGCACTGGGGAGGCGACAGCGCATGCACTTTCGACGGCTTGGCGGGAACCATCTGTGGTGGCCTGCACCTGGGGCTTTCGGGATTTGGATTGTGGAGTCATGACATCCCGGGCTTCTACGGAGTTCCGAATTTCATGACGACGAAGCCCTCGCCGGAACTTTACATACGATGGACCCAGGTAGGAACCTTCACCTCGCACATGCGTTACCACGGCACGACGCCCCGCGAGCCCTGGGAATATCCCTCGGTTTCCGACATTGCACGGCAATGGCTGAGGTTCCGCTACGCGCTGCTTCCCTACCTTCTCACTCAGGCCGAACAGTGCTGTAAATGCGGTTATCCGATGTTTCGTGCGCTGGTCATCGAGTGGCCGGACGATGCTACAGTTTGGGGGGGTTCCGACGAGTACATGCTGGGTGACGCGTTTTTGGTTTGCCCGGTACTTAATTCCTCAGGCGAGCGCGATGTTTATCTGCCGGGGGCTAAATGGGTGGACTTCTGGAACGGCCGGATCATCACGGGACCGCAGCAGTTGAAGCAAGTGAAGTCCCCGTTGTCGAGGCTGCCGCTCTATGTCCGCCATGGCGCCAGGGTTGAATTTGCAGAGCCAGTGCAATGCACCGACCTGCTACCCAAGGCGCGTAGGTTCTCGATTCTTTTTGACGAGGGCTACCAGGGGTACGACAAGAGCGAGTTGAAATCGGTAGTTGATCTCTAGCCAATCTCAGGGGCGAAAACATAGGGTGGGGGACAAACCAGCTCGAGGGACTGGGTTTTGGCGTCAAAGGTTGCGGTCTCACAATGGATGACACCGGGGCCGCGGCCGAACGCTGTGGTGACACCAAACAGGAAGACGACGAAGAGCACTCTTCTCATCTTGGATGCTCCAAATCTTGGCCCTGCGGAATCGTCGGTAAACACACCACGAAGGTCCTAGGGGAATGCTCCCGGACGGTTGAGCGGGTAAGTCTATGCTCTCGCCCTGCTGTCGGTCGAACCGGCCTTTCCACTTCTTCCGTCACCCAACACATAGGGATGTCGCAACAGCAGTCCCCTGGGCAGAATCTGGGCATGCCCGTCTCCTTCGAGGATGGGGCGGCGCACCTAAATACGTCACCCCGCGTTACGTCGTATCTTGCGGTCGCGGTCGCGGGCGGTCAAGTATATGTTGTCAGTCGGGCCGGAGGGCATAATGGAAATTCGCGCCAAGAGCAATTGCCTCCGATTCCAGTAGCCACCACCGTGCGGGTCCGCGTCCCGAGTGGAAAGAGCGTGACCCCAGTGGTGCATCTACCGGAGCTCAAGACATTAAGGCTCAAAGCGATAAACCCCTGTGTGCGGTTCGCCCTGGAGCCCTTTGGATCCATTTCCATGGCTTTGGTTGAATGCCAATAGGTCGCGACATTCCGCCTCGAATTGAGGATTGTGTGGTTCAAAGGCAGCACGAGGTGCCAAAATGAATCCGCCGAACATAGCTTATCTGTCCGATATTTCGTTTGAGCCTGGAGCACTGAGCATCCTGCCAAATTTGCTTAGCAGATTCTCTATCCTCAAGCCGCTAGTCGTAACCGACCCCGGTCTGACGTCCATGGGAATAGTTGAACGATTGGAAATTGGTAAGCCGGCAGTATTCGATCAGATCGAATCGAACCCTACCGAGGCCAACGCGATTCTGGGTTTGGAGGCATTTCGCAATCATGGCTGCGATGGAATCGTGGCCGTCGGCGGGGGCTCGCCGATCGACTGCGCCAAATGTATTGGCCTTCTCGTGCACCATCCCCAACCCTTGTCCGACTACGCCTTCATTAATGCTGGATTGTCAAAAATCACGGGAAAAAATCCGCCCCTGCTCGCGATTCCCACCACCGCCGGGACGGGCAGCGAAGTCGGCCGCGCCGCGCTGGTCTCCATGAACAACGGGAGAAAACTGGCAATCATAAGTCCGCACATGATTCCCAATGCGGTCATCTGCGACCCCAAACTCACGCTCGGGCTGCCCAAGGAATTGACGGCTGGCACGGGCATGGACGCCGTCGCCCACTGCGTCGAAACCTACTGCAGTCCGCGGTACAATCCCGTTGCCGATGCGATCGCGCTCGATGGTCTAGCGCGCGCGCGTACAAATATCATCGAGGCTGTAAATCATGGTTCGAACTTGACCGTGCGTACAGAAATGATGATGGCTGCGCTCGAAGGCGGCTTGACGTTTCAGAAAGGTCTCGGTTTGGTACACAGTCTGAGCCACCCCCTTGGCGGATTGCGGGGGAAGCGGGTCCACCACGGCACCTTGAACGCCATCTTCCTTCCCCACGTGTTGCGCTTTAACATGGAAACTTGTCCGGAAAAGATGGCGAGAATTGCGAGTGCAGTTGGCGCCTCTAAACCTTCCCACTTGCCGGGTTTCTTTGAGAGGCTGAGTTCCCAGATTGGCCTTCCTGGCCGCCTGCGGGACCTTGGCTTGGTGCGGGAGGATATCGAACCCATGCCGGATTTCGCTCTCGAAGATCACTGTTCGTTGACCAACCCAAGGCCGGTCACGCGAGCGGTTTGCACGCAGCTATATGAGGACGCATGGTGAAGATCGGTGTGACGGCCACACCTCGCGGCGGAGCGCACGAGCATGAAGGCAGCAGTTTGGCACGGTCGTAGAGACATTCGAATCGAGCAGTTTCCGGATCCACCTCCGCCGGGCGGGGATGAGATGCGCATTAGAGTGGACTGGTGCGGAATTTGCGGAACCGATTTGGAAGAGTACGTTAATGGTCCGCTCTATATTCCCGTTGACCGGCCAGATGAACTCACGGGCCGGAAAGCACCCCTGGTTATTGGCCATGAATTGGTGGGAACCGTCGTGGAACTCGGCCCCAATGTCACCGAGTTCGAGTTGGGCGACCGGGTGGCTCCGGACACGCTTTTGTTTTGCGGCGAGTGTTGGTACTGCACGCGGCACCTTGTTCATCAGTGTCGAAAGCTTGCCATCCTGGGATTAATGACCGATGGCGGATGCGCTGAGTATGTCAATGCGCCGGCTCGCATGTGTTATAGGCTTCCTGCCGCGATACCGTCAGAAACCGGAGCCTTGGCCGAACCCGCTGCGGTGGCGGTGCGCGCGGTGCGGACGGGCGGCGTGAAGCTGGGCGATACCGTGGTGATCGTCGGTGGTGGGAACATCGGATTGCTTTGCCTTCAAGTCGCGCTGCTGTCGGGCGCTGCAAAGGTCTATGTCATTGAGCCGCACGAAAGCCGGCGGCGGATTGCGCGTTCCCTTCGGGCCGAGCAGACAATCGACCCCACAGCCGTAGATTCTGAGGAGGCCCTGATGGATTTGACGCGTGGAGCAGGCGCTGATGTCGTTCTCGAGTGCGGTGGAAACCCTGCCACCATGCGCCTCGCGCCTTTGCTCGCGCGCCCACAAGGAACTGTGGTGATGATAGGACTTCATAATGAGCCCATTGGCGTCAACCTCTTCCCAGTGGTATGCAGAGAGATTACAATCAAGGGCTCTTTCTCTCACATCTATGACGTCGACTTCGCGGAGGCAGTATTATTACTCGGCACGGGCAAGCTCATTGCCGAGCCGTTAATCACTGCCCGCATTGGCGTCGATGACGCCGTTGAGAAAGGCTTCGAAAGACTGTTGCATAACAAGGGTGAGCACTTGAAAATTCTCATCTCGCCTCAGAATCAATCGTAGATAGCCTCATCTTAACAACATCATTTCTTGGAGTGAGGTCTTCCCCATGAGTCCGACTGAATTAGCCGGAATCATTGACCTGTCGTCGCTCCTCAAGAGATGGTCAACTTTTATGAACGGTGTGTTCGCAAGACCTCTGAACGTCACCTGACAATGGATTTGCGCGGCGCGTACAAGCCCCCGGGCTTGCGACGAACCTATCCCAACCTGCTGACCCGCGAAGGCGTGATAGGTATGGAGTACTGTAAGTGGAGTGACCGCGTTACCCCTCAGCGCGACGTGCCGCTCCCCTTCACAAGAATGCTGGCCGGGCCGATGGTCAGGACGAACGCCAGCGCCGTCACCGGGCCGACTGCCAACTGCCTCATTAAGAGGACCGCCTCGGCACGGCTCTCCGCTTCCTTCCCCCCCGCCTGGTCTAACTCCGGGATCGAAGCCTTGAGCCGACCCAGCATCTCCATCGGCTCCTGCCTGCGGCGGCTGGCCCATTTTCTGGGAAGGGCGTTTTTCGTTCCCAATCCACCTACGGACCTGGTCATGTTGATGTAGACTCTCTCACTTCCGGTGGTACAAAAAGTCGGGCAGGTCACCCTGAACCAACAGAGTTGGAAGGCCGTCACAAGCCAGGGTCGGGAATATTCAAAGGAGGTTCAGAAGTGGAGAGATCAAAGCAGCCACCTCAAGCAGAAGTTCATCGATCAACCGAGGGCCGTCAAGAAGGCAGCCTCCCCAGGCGTGATGCACTGAAGTCGCTGATAGCCGGTTTTACGGCAGCACCGCTACTGACAGGTAACGCTTTGCGCGCCCAGCAGCGCGGGTCCGCAGCACCCGGGCGTTTCCATACCGGCAACACGCGCGACCAGTTGTTTGACAGCGGCTGGCGCTTCCATCGTGGAGATGTTCTGGGCGCCGAAAGCGTAGAGTTTGAGGACGGCACGTGGAGGCAAATCGATCTTCCCCACGATTGGAGCATTGAAGACCTGCCGCCCTTTCCACAAGAGAACGGGCAGGGAGCCGTCTGGGGCGGTATCGACGTGCCATTACGAATCGGCCCTTTTGACATGTACCTGAGCGAAGGCAAGCGCTCCACGGGCTGGTGCGTGGGAGGCATCGGTTGGTATCGAAAGCGCTTCACGGCCGATGAGGTGCTTGCCGACAGCCGCGCTGAGATCGTGTTTGAAGGCGTGTATAGGAACAGCGATGTCTGGCTGAACGGCCACCACCTGGGTTTTCACCCTTACGGCTACACCAGCTTCGCGTATGACCTGACGCCGTACCTCAACCGCCAGGGCGAAAACGTCATGGCGGTCAGCGTACGGAACGTGGGACAGAACAGCCGGTGGTATTCCGGTTCCGGGATCTATCGCCATGTCTGGCTCAATGTAACCGGTCCGGTCCGAGTGCCACTGTGGGGCGTCTATGTCACCACGCCGGAAGTTTCAGCGCAGGCCGCCAGCGTAAAAGTGGCCACGAAGGTTGAGAACCACGAAAAGGCGGCGCGTGAGGTGACGGTACGGGTCCGGCTGCTAGATTCAGAAAACCATGTTGTGGCAAGCCACGAGTCGTCGCAGCGGGTGGCGGCAGGCGGCCACGCTGAGGTGGAGCAGACAATCTCCGTCTCAGCGCCGGCCTTGTGGTCCCCTTCCGCGCCGCGCCTCCATCGTGCCCAAGTCGAACTCGTTTCCGGCGGCAAAACGCTGGACAGCACAACAACTTCATTCGGCATCCGCAAGATTGAAGCGGACGCCCAGCACGGTCTGCGCATCAACGGCGAAGTGGTCAAACTGAGGGGCGGCTGCATGCATCATGCCAACGGGCTGCTGGGATCAGCGGCCATTGACCGCGCCGAGGAACGCCAGGCGGAGTTGATGAAGTCCCACAGCTTTAACGCCATCCGCTGCGCCCACAACCCGCCTTCACCAAGGTTCCTGGATGCTTGCGACCAGTTGGGCATCGTGGTTATCGACGAAGCCTTCGACCAGTGGTCGGTCCAGAAAAATCCGCAAGATTATCATCTTTATTTCAAGGACTGGTGGCAGCGAGACATCGATTCCATGGTGCTTCGTGATCGCAATCATCCCAGCATCATTTTCTGGAGCATCGGCAATGAGATTCCGGAGCGCGGCGAGCCGCTGGGTGTCGCTGAAGCCAGAGAAATTGTTGATGAGATCAAGCGGCTGGACGATACCCGCCTGATCACCGCCGCCATCAACCCCTATCTTGAGCAAGGCAAGCCCCTTTCGTGGCCGGATGCCGACCCCGCGTTCAAGTATCTGGACGTTGGGGGCTACAACTATGAGTGGAACCAGTACGAAAAGGACCACGAACGCCTTCCCCATCGGGTTATGATGGGAACCGAGTCTTTGCCACTGCTGGCGTTCGAAAACTGGCAAATGGTCGAGAAGTACCCATACGTTATTGGTGACTTTGTGTGGACGGGCATGGACTATCTGGGCGAAGCCGGCATCGGTAGTGCTCGACTAAACGCACCCGGTCACCGGCCGCAACCATCCACGCCGAAAGGCGAGCTGGGAGGTATGCCCCTGGCCAGTTTTGGGCCAAGCTCCACAGAAGACTATCCATGGTTTAACGCCTATTGCGGAGACATCGATCTAATCGGTGAGGAGAAACCGCAGTTCTATTACAAGCGCGTACTCTGGGGCATCAGCAAGCTGGAGATGGCCGTCCAGCGGCCGATCCCGGAAGGACGCGAACAACTGCTCAGCGCCTGGGGCTGGCCGGACGAGTTGAAAAGCTGGACTTGGCCCGATCACGAAGGGAAAACTCTGACCGTGCATGTCTACTCGCAGGGCGATCAGGTTCGGCTGCTGCTGAACGACCGCGAGATTGGAGTCAAGCCCGTTTCGGCCGAAACTCAATTCAAAGCGGAATTCGAGGTTCCCTACGCTCCGGGTAAATTGAAAGCGATCGCTCTGAAAGGCGGCAAGCCAATTGCCGAGGTCACCTTCAATACGACAGGCAGGCCTGCGGGACTCCGCCTGAAAGCGGACCGGCAGTCCCTCCGGCCGGATCGCAATGACCTTGCTTACGTAAAGCTCGAAGTCACAGACCAATCAGGAAATGTGGTGCCGGATGCGGCGGTACCCGTCAGCTCTGACATTAGCGGCGCAGGTGAGCTAGCCGCAACCGGTACGGCCAATCCCAAAGACGTCCGGAGTTTCCGCCAAGCACGCCCTGCCACCTACCATGGCAAGTGTCTTGCGATTGTCAGGCCCACGGGGTCTGCCGGACGCGTCACACTGCTGGCAAAATCAGATGGTCTCGAACCCGCTAGACTTGTGCTGGAGGTGAGTTGACTTCAGGAAAAGCAGCGTCATTACAAGAATGGATACCTGGTTTGGGCTGTGGAGGACTCCTTAGAGAGAGGAGGCAAGCGCTGGACGGCAATTGAACGCCGCGCTGGGTTCGCGTCATGCGCTGGGATGTAGATCGGTAATTTCCCACCAGGTCCCTGTCGCCTAATCTCCAACCCAGGAAAGGGACGGGCCCAGCCATAGTCTGTGGCTATTCCGGCTTCAACAGCGCCTTCACAATCTTTCCTTCGCCCATCTCGTCAAAGCAGGCGCGCCAGCCGGCCAGCGGCTCAACGCGGCCGACAATCGCCAGGGGATCCAGCTTGCCGCAAGCGAATAGCGATATCACTCTTTCCCAAATCATGAAGTTGTGGCTAAAACTGCCTTGCAGACACACCGCTTTCTGAACGAGAGGGTCCAGAGAAAACTCCAACGGTTGCGGCCCCCAGCCGACTTTGCAGATCTGCCCGCCCGCGCGGACGGCAGCCAAGGCAGTCTGCAGGGTGGCTGACGCGCCCGAAGCCTCAATGACCACGTCTATCCCGATTCCGCTGCCCACTGAGCGGGCGGCTTCCAGAAGTTCCGCGTCGCCCGCCGTAAACGTCCGGTCAGCGCCAAGCGATTTTGCGATGGCCAGGCGGCTTGCATCCTGCTTTAGCCCTACCACACCGACCCAGCCGGCGCCCGAGATCCTTGCCATGGCAAGGCACATCAGGCCAATCGGCCCGGGGCCGAAAACCAAAACGGTGTCACCGGGGCGGATTCGCGTCTTGACGCAGGTGGCGTTGTAAGCCACACAACAAGGTTCCGTCAGCCCCGCTTTCTCGAAGGAGACTGAATCCGGAAGGTGATGAAGGCAGCGCGCGGGGACTCTTACGAAATCCGCCATCGCGCCATCGACGCCGTACCCGAAACCTCGCCGCTCGGGGCAGAGGTTGTACTCGCCGGTCCGGCAGCAAAGACACTGGCCGCAGATCCTGGCGGCAGTTTCGGAAGTAACGCGATCCCCCTCACGGTACCCGCGCACCGCCTTGCCTGTCCAGACTACCTCGCCCGCGAATTCATGGCCCAGAATCACCGGAACATTGACGGCCCAGCTCTGGGTGTTCCGACTTTGATGGATGTCGCTGCCACAAACACCCACCGCCCGCGTGCGCAACAGGATCTCGTCGTCCTCGAGGTTCGTTGGCACGGGAACCTCACGTAATTCCACGGCCCCTTTTTTGAGAGCGTAGTGTACAACCGCGGGCATGGAAGCCTTCGTCATAGCAGCGCCTCACATGATTTTTCTCAACCGGGACTTTCAGCTTGCCTTTCCGGCGCACTGATATTACATCTAGGCGTCCGCATGCACAACGAGCCAAATCGAGACTGCCGCCACAATGTCCGAATGTTGAGAGTGTCGGCTAAGGCAGGATGGCCCGCCCGAGTTCTTATACTACCGGCAGTCAAAGAGTTTGCGGCCGCCAGTATGCCGAGGGACAAATGGGCCACAGCTCGATCCAGGTTACCGTTGATATTTCTGGGCGTGGGATTCCGGGTGGGATCGTCGATTGGATTGACGGGCTGGGGTCACCAACAAGTCCGCAACTTCCCGCAACCCCGCCACAACCGGCCCAAGTAATAGATGAAGCGTAGTCTTCGGAACTTATTGAAATGGTTGGTGGGCCCAGCAGGGCTCGAACCTGCGGCCAACGGGTTATGAGTTCTCGCTAGCCTAAGCACGAGTAATGAGCGACCGCAGTGTATAAGCATCGAGGATGCCTTAGTAAATCGCCCTCCCATGACGTGGGTCCATGAGATGGGGCTTGGTAATGGGTTACCAGTGAAAAGGAGAGCTCCGATGACAGAGAAAATGAACACTCCCGCGAGGCTCTGCGCGCTGTTTCTTTCCGCCTGTGCGCTTTTCTACGTTGTCCCCTCACAGTCCGGCGATAAGAGCGGTGTTCTGCCTTATCAGGACGCCTCTTTGCCGATCGACCAGCGTGTGGAAGACCTCGTCTCGCGCATGACGCTTGAAGAAAAGGTCCTGCAGATGCAGCATACCGCTCCGGCGATTCCCCGGCTCGGCATCCCGTCCTACGACTGGTGGAACGAGGCGCTACACGGGGTGGCGCGCTCGGGCTACGCGACGGTGTTTCCGCAAGCTATCGGCATGGCAGCCACTTGGGACGCCGACCTCGTGCATCGCGAAGCGCAGGTCATCGCCACCGAGGCCCGCGCCAAGTACAACCAGGCGCAGCGAGAGGGTAACCACAGCATTTACTACGGGCTGACGTTCTGGTCGCCAAACATTAATATCTTTCGCGATCCGCGCTGGGGACGCGGCCAGGAGACCTACGGTGAAGATCCCTTCCTCACGGAGAAGCTGGGACTCGCCTTCGTGAAGGGACTGCAAGGTGACGATCCCAAATACCTGAAGACCGTGGCCACGCCCAAGCACTACGCCGTGCACAGCGGGCCCGAGCCTTTGCGGCACGGCTTCAACGTCGATGTGGCGCCACGCGATCTCGAGGAGACCTACCTGCCCGCCTTCCGCGTCACGGTCGTCGAAGGTCTCGCGGATTCCATCATGTGCGCCTACAACGCCGTGAATGGCGCGCCGGCCTGCGCGAGCACCTTTCTGCTGCAAAAGACCTTGCGTGACGATTGGGGGTTTCAAGGTTACGTGACTTCGGACTGCGGCGCCGTGCGTGACATTACCAGCGGCCACCACTACACCCCGGACGACAAACACGGATCTGCGGTGGCCGTGCGCGCCGGAACCGACACGACCTGTGGCAACGAGTACGTCACGCTGGTCGAGGCCGTGCAAGATGGCCTCATCAAGGAGAGCGAGATCGAC
>JAIQGH010000071.1 GCA_020072655.1 Terriglobia bacterium
GGGGGAACTGCATCGCTAGAACCACGTGCTACCGTCGTCCCGTCGATGGGGCCTTCTTCGCTGAGCATCCTTCCGATCCTTTTCTTCTTGTCGGGGGCGTCGAGCCTGGTCTTCGAAACCATCTTCACGCGCCTGCTCACCTACACCTTCGGCAACACCGCCCAAGCGACGAGCACGGTGCTCGCCGCCTTCCTCGGAGGGTTGGCCCTCGGTGCATTTCTCTTTGGGCGATGGGTCGACCGCCGTCCGCCTTCCCTCTGGATCTACGGGACGCTCGAACTGCTGGTGGGCATCTACTGCCTCTTCGTCCCGCGCCTCTTTGCCCTCCTGACGCAGGCCTACGTGGCGCTTTACCATCACTTCCAACTCGGCCTGACCGCGCTCACCACCACGCGCTTCCTGCTGGCGGCGACCGTCATCCTGGTGCCCACCGTTTTGATGGGCGGCACCCTGCCGGCGCTGGCCCGTGTGGTCGCTGCGGGCCGCCGCGACTTCGAAGCGGATGTCAGCCGCCTCTACGCCTGGAATACCTTGGGCGCCGCGCTCGGAACACTCACTTCCACGTATGCCCTGATGCCGTACCTCGGTGTGCGCTGGACATTGGGTCTCGCCTGCGGCACGAATTTCACCATATTTCTCGCGGCGGCATTCCTGTCCCGACGCCAGCCATCGGGCCGCGCAGTCGCTGCCATCGAGCCCGAGCCAGTATCGCGCGAGGCGGTCAATCGCGAATCGCCCGCGCCACGCCTGATGATGACACTTCTCTCCGTGGGCGCGCTGCTGACGGGGGCTGTGGCGCTCTCCTACGAAGTCATCTGGACGCACGTGTTGGCGTTTTTGATTGGCAACACCGTTTACGCCTTTGGGGTCATGCTTTTTACGTTCCTGTGCGGCCTGGGCATCGGCGCTCAGGTAGTGTCACGCCGCTTGCGCCGACCGGAGTCGTGGGCAGGAGCGCTCGCCGCTTCGCAACTGCTGCTGGCGCTGGCTATCTTCCTGACGCTTCCTCTCTGGAATCACGTCCCCGACGTTTTTGCGCTCGGGCTGACCGGGGCCTACGACTTCAATTTCGCGATTCTGGTTTTGATTCTGCTGGTCCGAATGGCTTATGTCCAAACGAGGATCGGCCGGCGGGCGCGAGGGTCCGATATCCCGAGAGGCGCCGCTGTGGAGCTCGGCCTCGAGGCGGCACTGCTCGTCAGCCTCCTGACCGTCTACACGGGAGCCCTCTGGAAATACCAGACCACGCATTTCGTCGCGGCGGAGTTGCTGCGTTTCTTCTGCGCGTTCTATCTACTGATCATTCCGGCGATCTTGCTGGGGCTCAGCTTCCCTCTTTTGCTCAACCTGGCGAGCCACCGCTCGCGGCAGGTGGGCGGGAGCGTAGGCGGGATTTATGCAGCGAACACGGTGGGAGCCATCCTGGGATCAGTCCTGAGCGGGTTCGTGATTTTGCCCCGCTGGGGATCGCTCCTCAGCCTGAAAGCCTCCGCCTCGGTGAATCTGCTGCTGGGACTCGCGTTCGCCGCCGTGCTGATGACGATGACGACGGTGCGGAAGCTGTTGCTCGTCGTCACGTCGGTAGTCGTCATGGCCGTCGCCTGGACGAGTGTTGGCGGTTGGGACCCGCGCCGTATGTCAAGCGGGACCTACGTCTACTTTGACCGGGGCTGGACGATCGACCGGGTTCTCTATCATGCCGAAGATGCGGCGGGTGGCCTGACTACCGTGATCGAATCCGGGCCGACGCGCACCCTGCTTTCCAACGGGAAATTCCAGGGCAATAATTCTGGAGAAGTCGGCGCCCAGGCCCGCTTCGCCCTGATCCCGATTCTCTTCACCAAGGCATTTGATCGCGCGCTGGTCATCGGCCTGGGGACCGGATGCACGCTGCGCACGGTGGCGCGTTTCCCGTTCCAGCGGCTCGATTGCGTGGAAATCGCTCCGCACATCGTCGAGGCCGCGCGATTGTGGTTCGAAGATGTCAACGGGCGGGTCTTCGACCGTGACCCGCGCGTGCAGCTGACCGTCGCCGACGGTCGTAACTATCTCCTGCTCTCCCGCGAGCGCTACGACCTGATAACCATTGAGATCAGCTCGATCTGGATCAGCGGCGAAGCGGACCTGTACAACCGGGAGTTTTACCAACTCTGCCGCGCGCACTTGAAAGACGGCGGCGTGCTGCAACAATGGGTACAGATCCATCACATGCGCACCGAGGATTTCCTGGTCATCCTTTCGACCGCCGCCCACGTCTTTCCCCACGTGGCGTTCTTCCAGGGCCCTGAGCAGGGAGTGCTGGTGGCCTCGGCGTCGCCGCTGGAATGCGACTACCAACAGCTCGAGCGCTACGACCGCGACCCGAAAGTCACTGAGGAGTTGGCGGCGCTCAACATTCCCAGTACATTTTGTCTGTTGGGCGAAATGACGCTGTACGGGAACTCGATGCGGCAGGCTCTGGCACAATTGCCACGCTTCTCGGGGCGGTCGCCGGACTTTGTGTCCACGGACTTTCGCCCCTACCTCGAATATCAGACACCCAAGGGAAACACCCTGCCGCAAACCACCGTCTATGACAATCTCAACTTCATGCTCAGCCTGCGCCCTGCGGACCCTTTGCCACCGGATTTCCCGATTGTCAACGTGCCTTCGGAAGACGAGCGGAATCTGATCCGCGGTTACGCGGCGACCCAGCGCGGCGACCTGCCGGCAGCGGTCGAGTACTTCCGCCGGGTGGGAGGGGAGGCGCGGTCGCGTGCCCTCGAGGAAATCGCCTGGATCGCGTCGGGCGCACGGAGCGTCGAGCGCCGCCGGTAGTCGCGCGCGCTCCGACCGGCTCCGCCGGCTTTCCACCCGCTTTGCGGTATTCACTAAGTAGAAACCCTTCTTGACACGCGAGCCACTTCGCAATAGCTTGCACGCCATGAAAACCCCCCGGTCGGCCTCCTCAGGCTCTTCCACTGCCTATACGGTCAAGGCGCTGGTCAAGGCGTTGCGCATTCTCGACTGCCTGGCTGAAGACGAACAGGCAACACTCACGCTCACCGAGCTGAGTCGCCGGTTGCACCTGCACGTCAGCACGGTTCACCGGCTGATGGTGAACCTGCTGCGCCAAGGCTTTGTCGAGATAGACCCGGCCACGGGCGGCTACTCGCTGGGTTATCGGGTGTTGCGGATGGGGCTGCGTGTGCTGGACCGGCTGGACTACCGGCGCGTGGCGCAGCCGCTTCTGCGCGAACTGAACCAAAAGACCCAGGAGACCGTGCACATGGCGATCCTGCAGGGCGACCGGGCAATCTCCATCGAGAAGTTCAGCAGCCCGCAACCCGTAGGGCTCGACCCGCGACTGGGCAGACTCATGCCTCTCCACTCGACGGGAGTGGGCAAGACGCTTCTGGCCTTCCAGCGAGAGGAACCAGAGATCCTCCGCGACCTCCCCCTGGAACGCCACACGGCGCATACCATCACTACCCTGCCGGAGTTGAGAAAGGAGCTCGCCCGGATTCGCGAACAGGGCTACGCTCTCGACGAGGAAGAGACCGTGGTGGGGCTGCGTTGCGTGGCCGGTCCCCTTCTGGATCACCTTGGCCAGATCGTCGCGGCGTTTAGCGTCGCAGGCCCCTCGACCCGCATGACACCCGAGCGCACGCCAGAGATCGCGCGCCTGGTTAAGGAGACCAGCCGCGAGATTTCCTACCGACTGGGCTACAAGTCCACAGCAGGCGCGGAGGCCCGCTCCCGCGACGGGAGATCCCAAGCCGAGGAGGACACGGCGAAGGGGTGACGCCCTCGAGCCACCAAGTGTCCAAACCTGTCAGAGCGCAGGATCCGAAAGGTTCTGCTTCGGAAGCAGCCGCTGGCTCTTCCCGCGCACCCGTGCCGCTCTTCTCGCACCGCGATGCGGTGTTCGTCGCATTGCTGGCGACTTGCCTCGCGATCCGCATCGGCCTTTGGGCCATCTTCAGAGCGACCCACCTAGCTACCGATTCTGAAGAGTACACCGCACTGGCATACCGCTTCGTGACCTTCGATTTCCACGGCTATGCAGCGGCACGCACCCCGATCTATCCCCTGATTCTGCTTGCAACTCGATTCCACGAAGGCGTTTTGTGGCTGGTGCAATCGGTGATGGGAATCGCGACATCCCTCATCTATTACCATGTCGCGAAAGAGCACACGGGGAATCGCGGGCTGGCTTTCTGCGCCGGGGCCGCGAATAGTGTGTTGCTGAACCAACTTTCCTTCGAGGCCTTTGTAATGACGGAGGCGATGGCGGGCTTGCTGCTCGCGGCATCCCTCTTCCTTTCTTGGCCCTTCGCCGGAGTGCGCGGCAGGAAAGAAGTGGGGAGGGGCAGGCTGCTTGGGGCAGGGATCATACTGGGTGTTGCGGGACTGCTGCGGCCCCTTTTCCTGTACCTTCCGCTGGTCTTCGTGATCTTTGCCCGGCCGAGGCGCCGAGGGGGCGACCAGCCGCGCTTTGGCCGCAGGGCCGTCGTCGGCAATTTGGTGCTGCCGACGCTGATCGTGGTCCTCGGATGGTCGGCCTTCAACTACAAAGAAGCGGGGTACTTTGGCCTCTCGACCTTATCAGGGTACAGCCTGACCAACCACAGCGGTGCGTTCATCGAGCTGGTTCCGGAGCGTTACGCGGTGCTGCGTGACATTTATCTCCCCGCGCGGGCGGCGCAGGTTGCGGCCATCGGCGCCAACTCCGGCGCCATCTGGCGCGCCTACCCGCGCATGATGCAGGCGACGCGGCTCAGCTTCGTCCAGTTGTCGCGCGAACTCACCCGGATGTCCCTGTGGCTGTTCATCCACCACCCCCTTCTCTATGCGCGTCACGTCGGGCTGGCGATGATAGGCTTCTGGAACCCCACCTATTACCAGCCGCAATTCCGAACCCGCTCCGCCGGGGTGCGTCGAGCGACAGACCTTCTCTGGAGGGTGCAACGTCCTTTTCTGCGTGGGTTGTACCTCTTCTTTTTCCTCGGCACTCTGCATTTTCTCTACCAGGTTTTCGTCCGCCGGCGCCGACCGTTGCTCAGTTTTCAGGGCTTGGTGATTGCCATGGTGATGTTGGGCTGTTTCTTCCAGGCGCTGGTGGAGTATGGCGAGAACCCACGTTATGAGGCGCCGTTTCAGCCTCTCGTCGTGCTGGCGATCTGCCTGTCCGTGGCAAGCATCGGGTGCCATAGAGCCCCACAGCATTAGTGGCCGGCCACAGTCCGGGCTCCGTTGGTCGATCATCGCGGCTGAGCCGTCGCAGCACCCAGCGTCGCTACAGCGTCTCAAGCACGCTGTCAGAGACACTCTGAAGGGCGGCATTACGCCCCCAATCGGGGCGCGGCGGGGGGCGCGCGTCGTGCTTTTTGGTTTCCTAATCCAAATGCATCCTGTAAAGTTAACGAGTTCCTCATCTCCGGCGGCCTCTCCCGCGGAGACGCTCGGCCAATGCACTTCCTCGGGGCGAGTGAGGGACTTGAAAGCGAGATGGCCAACGCGAGTTCCGAACTCGGTTTCTTCATCCGCCCGCCCGAGCCGGGCGCACTCAACGTGGCGCTCGTGGCAGGTCCGATGTACGATCCGCTCTACGAACTCCTCCCGACGTTCGAAGCCAAGACCGGCCAACGCGTGCATGTCGCCGCGCGCCTCGTTCAGCCGGAATTAAACGCGCACCTGGAGGAGGTCTACCGCTCCGGCCAGGGCGTCTACGACCTCATTTCCACCCACAGCCAGTACGCGCCCGCGCAGAAACATTTCCTTCGCCCGCTCGACGATTGGTTCCTTCCCACGGAACTGAGCGAGTTTATTCCCTCGGGGCTCGAGATGAGCCGGGTGGAGGGCTGGCTGCTTTGCGTGCCGCGCAACATCGAGGTCCGCCTCCTGCACTATCGTCGCGACCTCTTCACCGACAACGCGGAGCAGGAAAACTACCGCGCGCTGACTGGCCGGGAATTGCGCGTCCCGGAAACCTGGGAGGAACTCGCCCAAGTGGCGAAATTCTTCACGCGGCCGCCGGACCTTTACGGCTTCGCTTTCCCTGGGCGCGACAGCGGATTATTCGAAACGTTCTTCGAGCTGGTTGCCATGGCGGGCGGGAAGGTCTTCCGGCCCGACCTGCGGCCCGCTTTCGTGGACACGGCCGGCCGATGGGCGCTCGGCTTCCTTCGCCGGCTGCACAGCGAGGACCGCGTCACCCCCCGCGAGCTCCCGCTGATGCGCTTCGACGAGGTGTCGAACCTCTTCCTGGAAGGGCGCTGCGCGATGGTGGCGGACTGGCCCGGTGGGTTCTACCGCTATCAGGATCCGGCGCGGTCGAAGGTAATAGGGCGCTTCGGCTTGGCGCTCTATCCAACCGGCCCGGCGGGCCAGCGTTGGGTCTGTGCGGGCGGCCACTGTTTCGGCGTGCCCACGAGCGTCCGGGATGAAGAAGGCGCGCGGGCGCTTCTTAAGTTCCTCACCGCGGCAGACGCGCAGTGGCACGAGGCCCGGCACGGTGCCGTACCCGTGCTCAAGAGCGTCCAAAATCGCCTCAAGGCGGAAACCGACGCTGGCACGCTCGAAGGTCAACGGCTGGCGCTGCTCGGGCAGACGATGAGCTCGCATATGCTCCTTCCGCCTCGGTTTCCGCTCTACCCCGCCGTGGAAGAGGCGCTGCGGATCTCGCTCCAGAAGGGCCTCACCGGGGAATGGAGCGTCGAGGATGCACTCCACCGCGCCGCCGCCGAGATGCAGAAGGTCTTGGGCAGTTAGACGTTGCTGGAAAACCATTGCAGCATGTCATCCTGAGCGTAGCGAAGGATCTAAGTCTTTTCCGCTCGCCACAGAAATGCAGATGCTTCGCTCCGCTCAGCATGACACATGGCATTTGTTAACAACCTCCTTGACATCGCTGACACCGCATCAGGCCGTGCCCGGCGCAGAAACAGCACCTGATAAGCGCCGAGGTCCGGTTGACAGCTTGCTTATCCGGATGTTACAAAATGTGTAAGGTAAAGAAAGACGGAAGCGCGGCAAGGTGGTGAGCGTAGCTCAGCTTGGTAGAGCGCCAGACTGTGGATCTGGACGTCGCGGGTTCGAATCCCGTCGCTCACCCCAAATTTCCTTCGGACCATTCCACGGCAAATGACCGACAAGGTTCTGGCAGGCATTGACGTCGGCGGGACGAAGACAGCAGTCCTAATTTCCGCCCAGCCGCCGGAAGTCATGGCGCGCGTCGAATTCCTTACCCGTCCGGCGAAGGGGCCGCAATACGCCATCAATCTGATCAAGAAATCGGTTCACGAGTTGCTCGCCGCGCAGGGTCTGGCGGTGACATCGCTGGCGAGGCTTGGAGTGAGCTGCGGCGGCCCGCTCGACCGTATTAAGGGGGTCATCCAGTCGCCACCCAACTTGGCGACCTGGGCGAACGTCCCCCTCAAATCGATGCTGGAAGAGGAATTCAAGGTCGAGTGCCTGATCGAGAATGATGCCAACGCCGGCGCCGTTGCCGAGCATCGCTTTGGCGCGGGCCGGGGCTGCCAGAACATGGTGTTCCTTACCATGGGCACGGGGCTCGGCGCGGGCATCATCGCCGACGGCAAGCTCTATCGCGGCGCGATTGATCTGGCCGGTGAGATCGGCCATGTGCGGCTGACACGCTCGGGACCCGTCGGGCACAACAAGGCCGGCTCAGCCGAGGGCTGGGCGAGCGGCGGAGGCATGGCGCAACTCGCCGCGCAGAGCGTTGCGGAAGCCCAGCGCAAAGGCAAGCAAACCCTCCTCGCCGAGCACGTGCGCAGCGGGAAACCCATCTCGGCCCGGGAAGTGGGCGCGGCAGCGCGCAAGGGGGACGCGGTGGCGGTCGACATCCTCCGCTCCACCGGCGAGCGCCTGGGTGAAGTGCTGGCGATCCTGGTGGACGTACTGAATCCGCAGCGGATCGTCATCGGCGGGCTGGCTGTGCGGCTGGGCGATCTGCTCCTCAATCCCGCCTCGAAGGTGATGCGCCGCGAGGCGCTGGCACCCTCCGCAGACATCTGCGAGGTCGTCCCGGCAGGGCTCGGAGAATCGCTCGGCGACATCGCCGCGCTCACGGTGGGGATGGGAATCTAGGGACTGTCGATTGACGATTGTAGATTGCCGATTGAAGGCAGTCCGGGAGTCGTAATCTGCGCAGGCTAGATTATTCGGACAGGTCTTCGGCATCAACAGAAGCTGCACCCGACCTTGCCCCGAGGGGAATCGTTAATCGCCAGGCGGAGATGGAGCCAGGCGAATCGCTGCCCCCCTGGGAATACAATTGAGCGCTGCGGCTAGAACTTCGGCAGGGTGATGCTGGATTTGTACAGGGTCCCCAGTTCCGCCGTGACCTCCGTGGACTCCATGCTGTTCACGGAGATTTCGATTCTCCAAGGCAGATAGTCAGGACGGGTGAGGGCAATCTCGTGCTTCCCTCGGGGGAGCGTGAGCTCCGTGGGCGTGTAGGCTACCGGGTTTCCATCCACGGCCACGGCGGCTTTCGCGGGAACGGATTCGACACGGACTTTGCCGCCCGTCTGGGCGCTCTCTTCCACCAGCTTCTTCCGGTTCTCTTCCATGACGACCGGGAGCGGCTTGCCGGTGGCCGTGCGGGTCTGCATTCTGCTGGCGAGCGGACGCATTCGGCCCTGGTAAAGTCGTTGCGCGCTCGTGGCCATCGTCGTCGATCGGCTCGCCGCCATGCCGTATCCGATGGCCGCCTGCGCCAACGCGCAAGACGGCAACGTACCCAGAAGGCCCGCCGCCATGAGGAAAATCTCAGGTTTCATGGTCGTCTCCCGGCGAATCGATGCGCGCATTCCAATCCTGCTTCATTAACCCTCGGTTGTCGCACGATGTCAATACCGAATCAGCGGATTTGACTGCCCCCATCAGCCCGGCTATGATGCTCGAAGAACCTCGGGCGTGTAGCTCAGGTGGATAGAGCATCGGATTTCTAATCCGAGGGTCGGGGGTTCGAGTCCCTCCACGCCTGCCACTGTTTTAGTCGGTCTCCAGGAATTGCGGGTCTGGGCGAGTATAACGGGTATAAGTTGACACAGGTGGCCGTTGGTGACCTAGCCGGCCGCCTATTGCTGACTAACCATTCGGGGTGAGATCTCGGTGCCGGGGGAAAGCTGGTCCGTACCCTGGAGGGCAACCTCATCGCCTTCTCTTAGCTCGCCAAATACCTCGATCAGCTTTCCGGCCGTGGCTCCCGTCTTGACATCAACCCATTCGGTCCGATGGTCCTTGACGCGGATGACAAACGTGCGCGCCAAGTCGCTGGCCACGGCCGAGGCCGGGACGAACAAGGTCGGGTAGTCGCGCCGGACGGGCCACTCCACGTCGCAGAACGCACCAGGATCGAGCTGCGCGTGCGGGTCGCGCACATCCAACTCGACGGGCATGGTGCGCGTCTTGACGTCCACGGCGTGGGAAATCCTGGCGATGGGCGCCCGGAATGTTCTCCCGGGAAACGCCGGGACACTGAAACTCACCTCCGTCCCTTCCGGGACTCCCGCCGCTTCGTATTCGGGAACGGGCACCACGAGCCGCAGCCGCGTCAGGGTTTGGATGCAAACGATGGGCGTGGACGCGCCCGGCCCGCCCGCGGGGCCGACCAGTGCGCCGGGATGGACATACCGGGCGGTCACTTGGCCATCGAAAGGGGCGGTGATGTCCAAATATGCTTCGAGCTGCGCGACGGCGTGGAGCGCATCCTGGGCGGCTTTGACATTCTTCCGGTGCGCGGCGACGTCGGCCTGGTCAGCCTGGGCCGTCTTCTGGGCGATATCGAGATCGTTTCCTGCCACCACTCCTGGAACCTTTGCCGCAGCACTCATTCGCTGATAAGTAGCTTCGTCGGCAGAGAGTTTGGCCTGAGCCGCCAGGAGCTGCGATTCGGCACTCTGATATTTGGAGTCAGCTTCGGCTCGCCGCGCCGCCAACTCCGGAGCATCGAGTTGAGCAATCAGCTCGCCTTTTTTGACCCTCGACCCGCGGTCGACCTTGATCCACTTCACAAAACCTGTAACTTTAGGGTAGATATCAACCACTTCGTAGGGCATGAGCTCTGCCGGAAGCCGCACCGAGGTGGCGAGCTTCTTAGCGACAACCCTGGTCACAGCCACTTCGGAAACAGGCTGAGACGGCTGCGAGCCAGTCACGGCGGGGGTCGTGCCGGTTGATGGCTGACTGCAGGAGCTGGAAAAAAGACAGGTCGCCACCAGGGTAGCCAGGAACATGACTGTCTTCTGCTTCATAACACCTCCTTTTACGCGCTCTTGCAGCCTGACGCTTACGGCTCCGCGAAGCGGCTGGCGGGATCGTCGGGATCCAGCGATGGTGGAACTCTGCCCGCGCGACCCTGAACCATTGAGAAAATGAAAGGCAGCACGGCCAAGTTGACGAAGGTGGCCGCGAGGAGTCCTCCAATCACGGCCCGACCCAGCGGCGCCGTGGCCTCTGCTCCCGTCCCCAAAGCCAACGCCATCGGAATCATCCCGGCAATCATGGCGAAGCTGGTCATCAGGATGGGACGCATCCGGCTTTGGATGGCGCGCAGGGCCGCCTCGCTGGAGGAAGCTCCCGCGCGGCGATATTGCTCCGCGAAGCTCACCAGCAAAATGGCGTTGGCTGTCGCCACCCCGACCGCCATGATGGCCCCCATAAAGGACTCGATATTCAAGGTTGTTCCCGTCAAAAGCAGCATCAAAATGACTCCACAAATCGCGGCGGGAGCAATCGTCAGGACCACAAACGACAGCCGCAGAGACTCGAAGTTTGCGGCCAGCAGCAGGAAGATAACTACCACCGCCAGAAGCAGCCCAATGCCGAGATTGGTGAAAGTCTCCTGCATCGGGGCGATTTGCCCCCGCACCTTGACCGTCACGCCCCGTGGGGGCGCTCCGGCGCGTCGAAGGGCATCGTTGATCCGGCTGGCGACTCGACCCAAATCGTTCCCCGCGGTGTTGGCTGACAAGGTCAGCATCCATAGGCCGTTCGCGCGGTCATACTCGCCGACCACCGTCCCATTGGTGACGCTGGCCACGTCTCCCAACAAGGGATGCTGAGAGTTCCCCGACATCACCGGGATGCTCGCAACTTCCTGGAGCGATGTAACCCGCGGCGGAGGGTACTGCACCTGAACCTGATAGGCGACACCGGTCTTGGGATCAGCCCAGTAATTGGGGGTCGTGAACCGACTTGAGAAGGTGGCTACGGAGAGCGACCGTGCGACCTGCTCGTTGGTCACTCCCAACTGGCCGGCGAGCTCGCGGTTCAACCTGACGTCCACACTGGGGTAGTTGAGTGGCTGGTCAAACCTCAGGTCGCGCAATTCAGCAACCTGCCCCAACTCAGTCTTCAGCGCCTCGGCATAGGATCGGGTGCTGGAAAAATCCGGCCCTTCCACCGCCACCGCGACGGGAGTGGAAGCTCCGAAATTCATAATCTGGCTGACGATATCTCCGGGCTCAAAGGAAAAGGAACAGCCTGGGAATTTCGGTGGGAGACTTTGCCGAAGTTTTTCCTCGAAGGCGGCCACATCAATGCTTGCTGCGGGCCGCAAAGCGACGTTGATGAGTGCTTCATGGGGTCCGCTGGTCCACAAGAACACGGTGTTGATGGGATAAGACGCACCTTGGGTGCCGACATACCCTAGAGTTATGTCCACGTTCCCTGGACCCGCCGCTTGTTGAATATCGTCCAAGACATTCGTCACCAGACGCGCGGTGTCCTCGGCGCGGGTTCCGGTCGGGGCATCAAAGCGCAGCCGGAATTGCCCCACCGTGGCGCGCGGGAAGAGTTCCCGCCCGAGACGCGGCGCAAGAAGTCCGATGATTGCCAGCGCGATAGTTGCGTAAGCTCCGACCACAATGTAGCGGGAAGGCGTGAGCCATTCCAGAAACCTGCCCCACCGCTCGCGGAGCTTCTCGAAGTTCCCCTTTCGCTTCTCATCCTCAGCCCCGTGGTGGGACTCGCGCAGAATCCACACGGATATCACCGGCACCAGAGAACTCGAAAGGAAGTAAGAGGCGGCCATGGCGAACCCCACGGCCAGCGTCAGCGGTACAAACAGCGCGCGCGTTATTCCCGTCGTGAAAAGCGAGGGGACGAAGACCGCCAGCACGGCGAGCATGGCGAGCAGGCGCGGGATAACCACTTCTTTGCTGGCATCCAGGACCGCGCGGGCCCGCGCACCCCCTTGGGCAAGATGCGTGTGGATGTTCTCGATCACGACCGTGCCTTCATCGACGAGGATTCCCACGGCGAGGGCGAGGCCGCCGAGCGTCATGATGTTGATAGTCTGCCCGCTCCCCCAAAGCGCCACCACGGCCGTCAGCAACGCGAAGGGGATCGTCGTGACGACGATGGAGGCGCTCCGCCAGTCGCCCAGAAACAGCAAGACCATGAGTCCCGTCAGCAAGGCGCCCAGGAGTCCTTCCCGCACCACCGAAGTGAGCGAGTCCTTGACGTAACCGGACTGGTCGAATTCGTAGGAAATGTTGATGTCCGAGGGAATCAGCGAGCGGAAATAAGGCAGGTTTTTCTTGACTTCGCTCACCACAGCCACAGTTGAAAAATCGGGCCGCTTGGTGACAGGAATGTAAACGGCGCGACGCCCGTTCACGAGAGCGTAGCCGGTGGGGATGTCGGTGCTGTCGGCCACCGTCGCGATGTCACCCAAATAAACGGTCGGCCCTGAACCCGAATGAATCGGCAATCCTAAGAGATCCTGAATATTCGGCACGACCGAATTGTTCGCCACAATGCGCAGCAAACTCCCGGCCCGAACATTGCCCGCCGGCATCAGGATGTTGCCGGAACTGATGGCTTTCACGACGGCGTCGGGCGACAGACTGTAGGATCGCAAGCGGTCGGGATTGACGGTCACCACGATGGTCCGCTGGTTCCCACCGAAGGGCGGGGGCGCGGAGACGCCCGGCAGGGTGGCAAAGACCGGCCGTACACGGTTGAGCGCCAGATCCTGGATCTCGCCAATCGTTCGGGTCTTGCTCGAAAACACGAGATATCCCACCGGAACAGTGCCGGCGTCAAAGCGGATCACGAACGGACTCACCGTGCCGTAAGGCATAAACGCATGGGCGCGATTGACGTAGGCAATCGTCTGGGCGAGCGCCTGGCTCATATCCGTGCCGGGATGAAAGGTGAGCTTGAGCAGCCCGTTGCCTTGGATCGATTTGTCTTCGACACTCTCGATCCCATTGATGTAAAGGAAGTGGTACTCGTAGTAAAAGACCAGGTAGCCTTCCATCTGGGCCGGGCTCATGCCGCCGTAAGGTTGGGCCACATAAATCACCGGCAGGTTGAGATCCGGAAAGATGTCAATGCGCATTCGCAGGACCGCAAGAATCGAGCACAGGGCAATCCCCATGACGATGACCAAAACCGTAATCGGTCGGCGGAGGGCAGCGTGAATGAGTCCCATGGTTCAGTGACCTCCCGCCTCGCCTTGGGCCAGGCGAAAGAAAGGCTTGAGATCCCCCTGGGCAGCCGCCAGGCTCCCCAGGTTGTGCCAAACGGCCAGGCGCGCCAGCGCATCGTCGGTCTCGGCCTGCGCCAGGAGGTTTCCGGCCTCCGCGACTTCGACGATGGCGGCCAGGCCGGACTGATAGCGAGTACGCGACTGCAACTCGCCTGTGCGCGCGGCCTCGAGCTCAATCGGCGTATTGGCGGCAACCTGACGCGCTCCCTCCACCGCCGCCTGGGCCTGCTCGATCTGATCGGTCACCCCCTGAATCGTCTGGTCGTACCGCGCGGCCTCGGCGCGTTCGGTGGCCGCCGCAATCTTTTCGTGATCGCGGATTGAAAAGTAGTCAAAAATCGGAAAAGTGACGGTCAGGCCGACGGCCCAGTTGGCGCGTTCAAGCCCTAGTCCGTTCGGTCCGGCGGCAAAGCTTCCGCTCGGGTCGGCGCCGCTCCCTCGGCCGTTGACTCCCGACTGCAGGAAAAAACGAGGAAAGTACTGATGCTGGAAAATCTGTCGTTGCGCCTGCGTTTCGCGGACTCTGGCTTGTTCGGCGACGGCCAACGGATGGGAAGCAACCGCCGTGCCTGGCGGATTCGCGGCGGGAGGAGGACTCACCAGCACGCCGGGTGAGACCTCAACCTGCGTCCCCGCTATTCCCAAAGCATCCGCCAATGCCGCTCGGCTCAACTGTTCTTGCTGATGAGCGCGCGCCAGTTGAATCCGCGCTCGCGCCAGTTCTGCATCCGCTCGCGAGGCGTCGGCACCAGGGCGAAGCTGGTTGTCCACGAGAGTGTGAACTGACGTATTGAAGATTTGCCATCGCCGCACATTGGCTTCCGCCACGCGCACATTTTCTTCCGCGGCCAGCAGGTCGAAAAAAGCGTCCAGAGCGTTGGTGGCGACGGCGAGCCGCGTTACCTCTTGCTGGGCCGCGGACTGTTGTTCCAAAGAGCGCGCCGAATTCACCGTCGCATGGCGATAACCAAAGTCGAATGGCTCCCAGGTAAAGAGCAGGCCCGCGGCACTGCCCCAAACGCTGCGGCCAGAAGTGGAAGGCAGAACCGGCCCGGAAATGGGAGTGAGGACCGATTGCGGAAGCAGCAAGCCAAAAGTGTTATTGGCGGTAGCCCGATTCGATTGCCAGAGGGAATCAAGCCGCGGGAGGTAACTGGTGCGCGCCAGAGCGACGCCGCCCCGCGCGGCCGCAACCTGCTCTTGGGCTGATCGGACGGCCGGGTAATGGGCAAGCGCATAGTCTACCGCCTCCTGAAGTGTGAAAATCTTCGGCGTCGACGCGGCTTGCTGACCCCGTAGAGGGGCCGCCAAGAGGCCCAATGACATGAGCCATGCTGCGAGTGTCAAAGGGATGCGGATGGCACGCTTCAGCCCCATGGGGTCAATACCTCTCCGGAACGCAATTCGTCCGACGCGGCACCAACTTACAGTTCTCGTCAGCTCTTCATTAACTAGTGCCGTTCCAATTTATTCGGAGTAATCCGCGTGACCTCGACAGCGTGTCGACGCCGCGCAAGGCAGAACGGGAATACATAGCCTCATTAAGTTGGAACGGCACTAGTCTGAAACATTTCCCCAAATAGCTCTTGGACGCGCTTGCGCGCTGTACGGAGCGCCTTGCGGCCCAAGGGAGTCAAGCGATACACCCGGCGCGACCATCGGCCCGACCGCTGCGTCGAAGACCGCAGATACCCCTTCCGCTCCAGGCCGTGCAGAACGGGGTAAAGCGTCCCCGCGCTCACCTTGTACCCGTGTCGCGCCAGCTCCTCCGCAATCCAGGAACCGTAGATGAACCGCTCCGCTGAATGGTGAAGGATGTGGAGACGAATAAGCCCGGAGTAAAGTGCTGTGTCGTCCGTGGTCATCGGATCACGATATCGATTTGAAATATCGAATTTCGCCCTGTTCCCGAAGATTTAAGTATACACGAACGCCGCTCACTCTGTCAATTTTGCGCGAACCTATCAGTGGGTCGTCTCTGGGTTTTGCGTGTAAAATCCTATGATGGGTGTGAATGCTGGGAGGATAGGGGGAATATGGAAACGAAGAAACTGGAAGAAGTCGCCATCATCATCAACCCGGTGAAAGACAACCTCGCCGTGGCCACCGTCGAACATCTGGATCCGGGAACGGAACTCGCTCACGCCGGCGAGCGCGTGACGCTTTCCGGCCGCGTAGTGCGCGGGCAGAGCTTTGCCCTCAGGAAAATCCCCCACGGGCAGCCGTTCATCACGCTCGGCGACCCCATCGGCCTCGCCGCCTGCGATGTGGAGCCCGGCAATCCCATCGACGAGCACAATCTCGAAGACCGGCTGCCCAGATTGCGCGTGAAGTACCGCGATAATCCCCAGCGGCAGCCGCTCGATCCCCAGCTCGCTTCCCTCACCTTCGATGGTTACGTCCGCGCGGACGGCAGCGTGGGCGCGCGCAACTACGTCGGCATCGTGACCTCCGGCATGTGCTCTTCCACCGAAGTGCGCGAGGTC
>JAIQGH010000072.1 GCA_020072655.1 Terriglobia bacterium
CCGAGGGATACGAAGTCGTGCTGGTGAATTCCAATCCTGCCACCATCATGACGGACCCAGAGCTGGCGGACCGCACTTACATTGAACCCCTCGTCGCTGAGTACTTGGAAGCGATTATCGCCCGGGAGAAACCAGACGCCCTGCTCCCCACCGTGGGCGGACAGACCGCGCTAAATCTCTCCGTGGAACTCGCCGAGCGCGGAATTCTCGATCGGTACAGCGTGCAGTTGATCGGCGCGTCGCTCAACGCCATCAAGATGGCCGAAGACCGTCTATGGTTCAAGGATGCGATGCGCAAGATCGGCCTGGACGTGCCGCGCAGCGTGCTGGTGAACAACCTGGAGGCGGCGCTCAAGGCCGCCGATCAGCTCGGGTTTCCGCTGATTCTCCGCCCTTCGTTCACGCTCGGGGGGACAGGCTCGGGCACCGCGTATAACCGCGAAGAATTCGAAGAGAAAGTGCGCTGGGGTTTGCAGTTGAGTCCGGTCCACGAGGTTCTGGTGGACGAATCCGTGCTTGGCTGGAAGGAATTTGAGCTCGAAGTGATGCGCGACCACGCGGACAACGCCGTGGTCGTCTGCTCGATCGAAAACTTCGATCCCATGGGAATCCACACCGGGGATTCGATCACCGTCGCGCCGGCGCAGACGCTGACCGACAAGGAATACCAGCGCATGCGCGACGCGGCGTTCGCGGTGATTCGGGCCGTGGGCGTCGAGACCGGAGGGTCGAACATTCAGTTTGCGGTCGAGCCCGAGACGGGGCGCATGGTCGTGATCGAAATGAACCCGCGCGTTTCGCGTAGCTCGGCCCTGGCGTCGAAAGCCACGGGTTTCCCGATTGCCAAGATCGCCGCGCGGCTCGCGGTCGGTTACCGTCTCGACGAAATTCCGAACGACATCACGAAGAAGACGCCTGCCTGTTTCGAACCGACGATTGATTACGTCGTGGTGAAGATCCCCAAGTGGGCCCACGAGAAATTTCCGGACGCCGACCACACCTTGGGCACGCAAATGAAATCGGTCGGCGAGGTGATGGCCATCGGCCGCACGTTCAAAGAAGCGCTCATGAACGGCGTCCGCTCGCTCGAAACGGGCCGCAAGTCGCCCACGCCGCCCCAGGAGGCCAGCGAGCTCCTGTCCCGCCTCGCGACGCCCCATCCCGACCATTTGTCAGACCTTTTTTTTGCTTTTGAGTTTGGAATGAGCATCGAGCAGATCGCGGAGATCACGCGCATCGATCCGTGGTTTCTGAACCAGGTGCAGCAGATCGTCGAGATGCAGGGCGAGCTCAAACGCTTCACGCTCGAGACGGTGCCGACACCGGTGCTGCGCGAGGCAAAGCGCTTCGGGTTCGCGGACCTGCAACTGGCGGAACTCTGGGGATCGAGCGGCGAAGCGGTGCGCGAGCGGCGGCTGCGCTCAGGTGTGCGCCCCGTTTTCAAGCGCGTGGACACCTGCGCGGCGGAGTTCGAGTCGTTCACCCCCTACCTCTACTCGAGCTATGAAGACGAGGACGAAGCGGAGGCGACCGAGCGGAAGAAAATCATCATTCTGGGCAGCGGCCCGAACCGCATCGGGCAGGGAATTGAGTTCGATTACTGCTGCTGTCACGCCGCCTTCGCGCTCAAAGAAGAGGGCTACGAGACGATCATGGTGAACTGCAACCCGGAGACCGTCTCGACCGACTACGACACTTCCGACCGCCTCTACTTTGAACCGCTGACTTTTGAAGATGTCATGGCGATTGTGGAAGAGGAGAAACCCGACGGGGTCATTGTGCAGTTCGGCGGCCAGACCCCGCTCAACCTGGCCCGCCAGCTCAAGGGCGCAAAGGTGCCGATTATCGGAACGACTCCGGAATCCATCGACCTTGCCGAGGACCGCAAAAACTTCGGCAAGCTGCTTGCCGATATCGGTATTCCCCAGCCGCCCAACGGCGCCGCGATGAACGTCGCCGAGGCGCTCGAGATTGCCCGGGAGATCGGCTACCCCGTGCTCGTGCGACCCTCCTACGTGCTCGGCGGGCGCGCCATGGTGATCGCTTTTGACGAGACGATGCTTACCGATTACGTTCGCCGCGCCGAGGAACTGCAGCGCGCTTTGCCCATCCTCGTCGACCGCTTTCTCGAGAACGCCACGGAGATTGACGTGGATGCCCTCGCTGACGGTGACGACGTAGTCGTCGGCGGCATTATGGAGCACATCGAAGAGGCGGGCATCCATTCGGGCGACAGCTCGTGCGTGTTGCCCGCCGTGCAGATTCCCGAGGCCCATCGCCGGACGTTGCGCGATTACACGGTCAAACTCGCCAAGGAACTGAAGGTCGTCGGCCTGATGAACGTCCAATACGCGATCCAGAACGGCAAGGTCTACGTGCTGGAAGTGAACCCGCGCGCTTCCCGGACGGTGCCTTACGTCAGCAAATCGACGGGCGTGCCCCTGGCGAAGGTCGCGGCGCGATTGATGGTGGGTCGCAAGCTGCGCGAGTTCGGCTTGGCCGAAGAGCTGCCGGTCCTCCATTACTTTGTCAAATCGCCGGTGTTCCCATTCCAAAAGTTCCCCGGCGTCGACACGATCCTGGGACCGGAGATGAAATCCACCGGCGAGGTCATGGGGACCGCCGATAGCTTCGGCCTGGCGTTCGCCAAAGCGCAGCTCTCCGCGCAGCAACGGATCGCGACTTCCGGCCGGGTTTTTCTCTCGGTGAATGACCACGACAAGGCGGGAGTGGCGGCGATCGCCCACGACCTCGCGGTCCTGGGATTCAAGCTAATCGCCACCCGTGGCACGGCGCAGGTTCTGCGCGCTTCGGGACTCAAGGTCGAGAAAGTTTACAAGGTCAACGAGGGCCGGCCGAACGTCGTGGACCTCATTAAGAGCGGCAAGATTGACTTGATTATTAATACTCCCCTTGGACGCGCTTCGCGCTTTGACGAGAAGGCCATCCGGCGCGCGGCGGTCCACGGGGGAGTCACGTGCATCACCACGCTTTCGGCGGCGGCGGCCGCCGTGAACGGCATCCGCGCCCAGAAGGAAAAGGGAATTCAGATCGCGAGCCTGCAGGAGCTGCACCACACCAAAGTCCCGAGCCGTCGGGTCTCCGTCTTCAGTGACTCGACGCGCTAGGAGTTCAACGAGCACAGCGCTGGGGTGGAATCATGACACAGAAAGAAATTATTGCCAGGCTCGGTGGCCTCTTTCCGCCGGTCGTCACCCCCTATGATCGGCGGGGCGAGGTGGACTACCGCCTCTTCCGGGAAAACCTCCGGCGTTACGTCGGGATCGGGCTCTCGGGCATCGTCGTGGCGGGCTCAACCGGCGAAGCGCCTTACCTCAGTGACCGTGAGCGATTGAAGCTGGTGGAGGCCGCCCGCGGGATCGTCCGTCCGCCAGAGTTGCTGATTGCCGGCACCGGCCTGGAGAGTACGGCGGCGACCTTGCGCCTCAGCCGCGAAGCCGTGGCGTGCGGCGCCGACGCCGTATTGCTGCTCACGCCGAGCTACTACAAGTCCCGAATGAACTCCCAAGCGTTAAGCGCACATTTTCGGGCTCTGGCCGATGCGCTCACGCGGCCCATCATCATGTACAACATTCCGCAGTTCACCGGCGTCAAGATGGAGCCTGACCCGATTGCCGCGCTTTCAGGTTACCCCAACATTGTCGGCCTCAAGGAGAGCTCTGGCGATCTGCAATACGTGCGGGCGATCCTGCGCAGGGTGCGGCGCGGATTCCGCGTGCTGGTCGGGTCACCCGTTATTTTCCTCGAGGCCTTGCGCGCCGGGGCTGCGGGAGGCGTGCTCGGCTTATGCGGGTTCGCGCCGGAAATCTGTCTGGGCATCTACGATGCCTTTCGGAAGCGGCGGATGGAGCAGGCGCGCGACCTCCAGCGGCGGCTCGGCGTGCTGGCCCAGAAGATCGGCGCACCCTATGGGGTGCCAGGGATGAAGGTGGGATGCGATCTCTGCGGCTATCGGGGCGGGCCGCCTCGCGCACCGTTAACCCCTTTGAATGCCGCGCAGCGCCGCGACGTGGCGGCTGCGATCCGGGAGGCGCGTGCGGGTCTCGAGATCTGAACCGCCCTTCAATCTTCAACATCTAAAAGCCTTCAGGGATTTGCTGCGGGTAGTGCGGCCGGAGGTTGTCGTGACCCTCGGGGCCGTGTAGGATGTTTGAATTCATGGACTGTCACTGCATTCCTTACACCCGCGTGCCGCACTCGAGCAAGTTGCTGCTCGATTATCTTTACCAGTTCGAACGCGTGGCGCGTTTTTACACGGGCCCGCCTTTTGAGCCTGCGAGCTATCGTGCTCTGGCGGGTGACTTGAACGGATTTCTTCCCAACCGCAAACCGCTCATTGAGGCCCTGAAACGGCAAAACCGGACATTTGAGTCCGGGGACGCAACCTTCGCCAACATCGATCGTCTGGGCAATTCCGGGACGTTTGCGGTCGTCGCCGGGCAACAAGTGGGATTACTCTCCGGGCCGGCTTTCACCCTTTACAAAGCGCTGACCGCCGTGCGACTCGCGCAGTCGCTTTCGGACCAAGGCGTGCCCGCGGTCCCGGTGTTCTGGTTGGCCACTGAGGATCACGATCTGGAGGAGGTGGCCCAAACAGCGATTCTCGATGAGGAATATAATTTCGTTGCCTTGAGCGATCCGGGAGACCGGCCTGCTCCGCATTCGCCGGTAGGTGCGGTCAGGATTTCCGCCGGGATCACGGCTACGCTCGACCGGCTGCAAGCGACGCTCCCCGCCGGCGAGGCGAGGGAGAAGCTGCTCCAGGACATCAGGGAATGCTATCGGCCCGGCGCCGGCTGGGGCACGGCCTTTGGACGGCTGATGGCGAAGCTCTTCAAATCCTGGGGTGTCGTGCTCGTCGATCCGCTTGGCGAAGATGTTCACGATCTGGGAGCGGCGGCCTACGAGCACGCTCTGGCACACTCTGCGGACTTGCGAGCCCTGCTGCGGGAACGGTCTGACCTGTTAGTGCGCGCCGGATATCATGCGCAAGTTCACGTCCCCGAGGACTCGACGCTCCTTTTTGTGACTCGCGATGGCAACCGCGTGCCCCTGCACGAGCGAGGCGGGAAGTTTTTTGTCGGCGGCGAAGAGGCAAACGCGGGGACTTTAAAGACGGAGGCGATCCAACGCCCCCTCGGTTTTTCAGGGAACGTCCTGCTCCGGCCGATCATGCAGGACTTGCTCCTCCCGACGCTGGCCTACGTCGCGGGCCCCTCGGAGTTGGCTTACTTTGCCCAGGCTCAGGCGCTGTATGCGTCCTTTGGCCGCCCGATGCCGATTATTTTCCCCCGCGCGGGGTTTACGCTTGTGGATCGAAGAGCCCAACGGCTCTTTGAAAAATATGCCGTCACCGTGGAGGATGTGTGGCAGGGAGAAGAGCACCTGGACCGCAAGATCGCTGCCGCGGGGCTAGCGCAAGGGTGGTCGGAACGGTTCGACCAGAGTGAGAATGAGCTGGCGGCTTTGCTCGAGCGCTTGCGCAAGGACATCGCAACCCTCGATCCGACGCTGCTTCCCACCCTTACTCACGCGGAAGAGAAAATAAAATATCAATTGGAGAAAGTTCGAGGGAAACTGAGCCGTGCGGCGCTGCAACGCTCCGACCTGCTGGCGCGGCACGCGCAATCTCTGCGGCGACTCCTGGTGCCCCAGAAGGATTTGCAGGAGCGCCAGGTGAGCGGCGTTTACTTCCTGGGCCGCGCTGGTTATGAGTTGCTCGACCGCATCTTCGCTCAAATCCAGGTTCGTTCTTCAGACCACCAAGTACTTTTCTATTGAGCCTCGGCGCGTGACGATGCGGTTTTCCGATGCCTTCTTCCTATTTCGTCGGGCGCATCGCGTGCTGCGCCGGTGGGCGGTGGCCCTCTGTTATAATGAGCGCTCCCGGGACCGTTGACGACGGTTCGACGACCTTTGACGGGACATTGCGGCAAACTAGGAGCAGCGATGGCTTCGGAGACTGACAGAAACGTCGCATCACCAAAGGCACTGAGCCGTGTTCCGCACACGACCGCCGGCCTCGTCATTACCGAGAACGACGACCCCGCTCTGCAGAAAGACCTCGACAACTTCCTGCGAGAGTTGGCTCCCCGCGACCAGGACTACCACCACAGCGACGGCAATTGCGATGCCCACCTGAAAACTGCGATCGTGGGCTGCTCCAAGACCCTCTTGGTCGAAAGAGGAAGGCTCATCCTGGGTACGTGGCAGGGCGTGTACTTCTGCGAGTTCGACGGCCCACGACGCCGCGACCTGCGCATCAAGATCGTGCCCGATTAGTCAGCGCGCCCCCGTATGAACACTCTGGGCATCTACATCCAGATTCCCTTCTGCGCATCAAAGTGCAGTTTCTGCAACTTCAGTTCGCAGGTAGCCCGGGACGAGGCCATTGGGCGCTACTGCCAGGCACTGGAGCAGGAGATTGCTCGGTATAGGCAGGTCGTGGCCGCTGCAGGGCTCGGGGAAGAAGTTCTTCGCCTGCCGGTGGATACCTTCTACGTTGGCGGTGGGACGCCGCCGGTCGTGGGCGCCGCCCGACTGAAGGGAATTATCACCAAGGTCCACGAACAATTCGTGTGTGGCGAGCGCTGCGAGTTCACGCTGGAGGTTACGCCGGCATCGGCCGACCGAGACTTTCTGAATGGCGCACGGGAGCTGGGCGCAAACCGTTTGAGCATCGGGGCGCAATCGTTCAACGACCAGGAGCTACGGAGTGTGCGGCGGCTCCACTCCGCAGCGGAAACCCACGAGACCGTTGCCTGCGCGCGTCACGCCGGATTCAGCAATATCAAGCTGGACCTCATTGCGGGCTTGCCCTGCCAAACAGCAACTTCCTGGCAAGAGAGCTTGCGAGCTGTGGAGGGCCTCCGGCCCGAACACGTCTCGGTTTACATCTTCGAGGTGGATGAAAAGAGCCGCCTGGGCAGTGAAGTCCTCCGTCACGGGGACCGCTACCACGCTGGCGCGGTCTCGGATGAGGCCTTCATGGCTGATGCTTACGAATCGGCGAGGAGCTTCCTGCGCGGCGTCGGCTATCGCCAATACGAGATCTCCAATTTTGCGCTCCCTGGCTTCGAGTCGCGTCACAACTTGAAGTATTGGCAACTCGAGCCCTACGTCGGTTTGGGCGCCGGCGCGCATTCTTTTGACGGCGAACGGCGATGGGCGAATGAGATCTCGCCAGAGATCTACTTTCAGAAACTCATGCGCGGTGAGACGCCCATCGCCGAAGTCCACCGGCTTGGGCCCGACGAGCAAATCGAAGAGTTCTTTTTCCTTGGACTTAGGCAACTGCAAGGAGTTCACCTGTCCGAGGCCCGCCGGCGTTGGGGAGACTCGGCCCTTGGACGCTGGGAGTCGGTCATTGGCGATCTTGTGCAGCGTGGCCTTCTTGTGCGGGAGCGCGATCGGGTCCGGCTGCCGGACCACGCGGTGCTGGTCTCCAACGAAATCTTCCAGGAATTTCTGGTGACAAGAATGGAGGCGCCATGAGCGGGACGCAAGCATCCGCGAGGCCGATCGAGAAGGTCAACCTGACGGAAAAGCTGGAACTCTTTCACGAATACTGGAGCCCCAAGATTGTGGGCGAATTGAACGATTCCTATGTGAAGCTCGTGAAGCTCAAAGGCGAGTTTGTCTGGCACTTCCACGAACACGAGGATGAACTCTTTCTGGTGCTGAAAGGCCGGCTGCTCATGAAATTCCACAACCGGGAGGTGAGGATCGAGGAAGGCGAATTCATCATCGTACCGCGTGGAGTGGAGCACCTGCCAGTTGCGGAGGAGGAAGTTCACGTTGTGCTGCTCGAGCTGAAAACGACCCTGAACACCGGAAACATTCAGAACGAGCGGACGTTGCGCCAACTTGAGAAGCTCTAGCGGGCGGAAGATCTCCGGACCGAAGCGAGATGAGGCCATGGACCAAGCGATTGTCGATCTGAGAAGTGATACGGTGACAAAGCCGACCCCCGCCATGCGCCGGGCTATGGCCGAGGCGGAGGTGGGCGACGACGTCTATCGCGAAGACCCCACGGTGAACCGCCTGCAGGAGCGCGCGGCGGAGACATTCGGCCGGGAAGCGGGACTGTACGTTGCTTCGGGGACGATGGGAAATCAGGCTGCCATCAAGGTGCATACGCGGCCCGGCCAGGAAGTGATTTGCGAGCAACGCGCGCATATCTTCAACTTCGAGATGGCGATGACGGCGGCCTTCTCGGGCTGTCTGGCGCGGCCGGTGTGGGCCGAAGACGGGATTCTGACTTGGGAGCGCATCGCTCCTGAGGTCCGCGGGCGGAGCGACCATCGCGCGCGCACGGGGCTCATCGCTCTTGAGAACACCTCGAACCTTGCGGGAGGATCTGTCTACCCGATGGCGATTGCCGATGAGATCTGCGAGCGCGCGCACGCGGCGGGGCTGCCCGTGCATCTGGATGGCGCGCGCATCTTCAACGCCAGCGTGCAGCTTGGCCTGTCCGTCGCGGAGTTGACGAAGAAATTCGACTCGGTAATGTTCTGCCTGTCAAAAGGCCTCGGCGCGCCGGTGGGCTCGATGCTCGTGGGTAGCAAGGAGTTTATCGAAGAGGCTCGGCTGGTGCGCAAGATGCTGGGCGGCGGAATGCGGCAGGCAGGGATCCTGGCGGCGGCCGGCTTGATCGCGCTCGAAGAAGGTCCGCGGCACCTGCCCGTGGACCACGAAAATGCGCGGTTTCTTGCCAACGGCTTGGCCGAAATCCCTGGCATCACGATCAACCCGGCCAAGGTTGTGACCAATATTGTTTTCCTGGATGTGACAAAAACCGGACTGACCTCTTTTGAGATCTCCAAGCGTCTGCTTGCCCAAGGCATTCTCGCCAACGGCGTTACCGCGGAGACCATGCGCATGGTCACGCATCGTGACGTAGACCGCACCGGATGCGAGCGCGCGTTGCGGGTTCTGCACGAAATCCTGAAAGCAGCGCGGGGCGTGGCCGCCGCGTAGACAACCATCGCGCCGGCGAAAAACCGCCGGGAAATACCAACTGTCATTGCTTCTTGGTCGCTTGCAGGGCGGAAAGTTTGGCAAGCGCGTCAAGGTAGTGCTGCCGATAGGAAGAATCGGTGGGCTCGAGGTGCGAGGCGGTCCGGTATTCCTCGAGGGCAGCCTTGAGATCACCCGTTTTCTCCAGCGCGTAGCCGAGCCCGCTGTGGGCCTCGGCATCATCCGGGTGATGGCGAATCGCCTCGAGCATCTCCACCCGCGCCCGCTTCCATTCTTTGGCGAGCAGAAAGGTCACTCCCATCTCCCGGTGCAGGTCGGAGTTCTCAGGATCCAGCCGGTAGGCTTCTCGGAGGTGCGCGATTGCTTCTTCCATCCGCCCGCTCGCACGCAATCGCCCCGCCTCCTGCAGGTGCTCGCGGAGAAGAATCCTAGTCTCGGCAGCCCCTAGACCGGGAGGGGCGGACTCACCCTGCGTCGCATCCGTCGGCAAATTGCGGACCTCAGCGGCGGCTCCGGGCTGGGGGGAAATGAAGTAAGACCTTGCCACCTCGCTGCCGCACTGAACGTGCACATAGTGGTCGCCGGGCTCAATGCCTTCAAGAGTCAAATCGCCGTGAGCGTCAGTTTCAGTTGTTGGTCCTGAATCGATGTCGACCTTACAACCACTGCCAGCCGCGTGGACAACGACACTTGAGAGCTTCGGAGGTTCCTCGCGCGACCGGGCAAGGAGCGGTCGCTCCGTCAGGAGGACAGCCGCGACGAGCGCGAAAACAGCCGGGAGGAAATATCGGATTCGAACCCCCATCGACGAAATCTTATCACAGCCTCGGCGCGGCATCCCGCGACTCCTCGAAGCTCCGTTCCTTGACCGACGTGGCGATGTGGTATAGCCTGATTATTGAAGGCTGTGTAAGGGCAATGCCATGACGTGCGAGGTGGTTTCTGGATTTCGCGCCCACTCCCGAACAAGAAGACATCAGAAAGTCGATCCGTGCATTTGCCGAAAACGAAATACGGCCTCATGCCCTCGAATGGGATGAAGCGTCGCATTTTCCCTCCGAGCTGCTCCCCAAGTTGGCGGAACTCGGCCTGATGGGAGTGGTTTCCCCGGCAGAATACGGCGGCGCGGGGTTGGGGTACGCCGAATACGTCCTCATCCTCGAGGAACTGGCGCGCGTCGACGGATCGGTAGCGCTGATCGTCTCCGCGCACAATTCGCTTTGCGCGGGCCATATCGGCCTGGTGGGCACCGAGGAGCAGAAGCGCAAATATCTGACCCCGCTGGCGCGTGGCGAAAAGCTAGGTTGCTGGAGTTTGACCGAGCCGGGTTCGGGCAGCGACGCGAGCGCCGTGCGCACGGCCGCGAGACTCAGCGGCGATTCCTGGGTCCTGAACGGCGTCAAGAGTTTTGCCACGAACGGCCATTATGCGGACATCTGCGTGGTGATGGCCGCCACCGACCCGCGCGCCGGGAAGCACGGCATCAGCGCTTTCATCGTCGAAAAAGGCACGCCGGGATTCCGCGCCGGGAAAAAGGAGAACAAGCTCGGCTTGCGCGCCAGCGACACGGCCGAGCTGATCCTCGACGACTGCCGAATCCCCCGCGAGAATTGCCTGGGCCGGCCCGGCGAGGGTTTTGTCGATTGCCTGCGCGTCATCGACAAGGGACGCATCGGCATCGCCGCCCTGTCGGTGGGAATCGCCCAGGGCGCGCTCGAAGCCTCGCTGACCTACGCTCGCGAGCGGAAAGCCTTTGGCAAGCCCATCGCGGAGTTCCAGGCGATCCAGTGGAAGCTGGCCGACATGGCCACGGAGACCGACGCCGCGCGGCTGCTCACGCAGCGTGCCGCCTGGCTGGCGGACCATGGCCAGCGCGTGACGCGCGCCAGTTCGATGGCCAAGCTCTACGCCAGCGAAGTGGCTGTGCGGGCAACCAACGAGGCCGTGCAGATCCACGGCGGCTACGGCTTCATTAAAGACTATCCGGTGGAAAAGTTCTACCGCGACGTCAAGCTGTGCACGATCGGCGAGGGGACAAGCGAGATTCAGCGCATGGTCATCGCGCGCGAACTTCTGAGCCTCCGCTGAGGGAATGACCACGGCCCGATTCAAGAGCCCAGCCAGATCCATGTCGAATTCCTTGGAAGAATGGGCGGAGAGGATTTTCGCACGGGACCGCCGCGCGATGGCACGAGCGATCTCGGCCGTCGAAAGCGGAGAAGCGGGCGGGATCGAGCTCCTCAAGCTTCTGTTCCCGAAATCGGGGAGCGCTTACGTCGTGGGCGTCACCGGCTCTCCGGGCGTCGGCAAGAGCACGCTGGTGGAGAAGCTCGCGGCGGAATATCGCGCTGTGGGCACGACGGTCGGAATCGTCGCCGTGGATCCCACCAGCCCGTTTACCGGCGGCGCAATCCTGGGAGACCGCATTCGCATGCAGGCGGTCGCGGTCGACGAGGGCGTTTACATCCGCAGCATGGCGACGCGCGGGCATCTCGGCGGGCTCGCGCCGGCGGTCCAGGATGTGGTGACTATCCTCGACGCCGCGGGCTGCCAGGTCATTCTGGTCGAAACCGTAGGAGTCGGGCAGGATGAGGTGGAGATCGCGCGCCATGCCGACGTGACCGTCTTGCTCCTCGCGCCCGGCATGGGGGATGATGTCCAGACGTTCAAGGCCGGTGTATTGGAAATCGCCGATGTCTTTGTGGTGAATAAGGCTGACCGCCCCGGCGCGGATCGCGTCGAGCAGGAAGTGACGGCTATGCTCGGCCTGTCCGAGCGGCGGGAAGGGTGGAATCCTCCCGTCCTGAAGACCGTGGCGACAACCGGCGCAGGAATCGCCGCCCTGAGGGAGGCGCTGGACCGCTTCCGCGCTTTCGGCGAGCAGGACTTGCGAAGGTTGTTACGGCGCCGCGAGCAATGGCGGACGTGCCTGATGGAACTCCTGCGGCAGCGGCTCTTGGAGAAGGCCCTGGACGCACTTGACGAAGGAGCGCTCAACGCGCGTGTCGAAGACATTCTTGCGCAGCGCCGCGATCCGCACACGGCGGCTGAGGAACTGCTCAGCACCTTCATGAGCGGGAAAGGTAAACTGGCTGGAAAATGAAGATTCATCACGTCGGGATTGCCGTCGAATCGCTGAGCGCGGCCCTTCCAGCTTTTGAGAAGCTGCTGGGACGGCCACCAGATTCTCAAGAAATCGTCGCGGACCAAAAGGTGCGCGTTGCGGTTTTCAACTTGGGCGAAAGCCGTATCGAGTTGCTCGAAGCCACGGACGCGGATTCGCCTGTGGCCCACTTCATTGCCAAGCGGGGGCAGGGAATCCATCACCTGACCCTTGCCGTCCCGAAGGTGAAGGAGAGACTGCGCGAGCTCGAGGCTGCCGGAATCCGCCTGATCGATCGCCAGCCGCGTAGCGGAGCCGGTGGGGAGCGGATCGCCTTTGTGCATCCTGCGAGTACGGCGGGCGTGCTTATCGAGCTGGTCGAGGAAAAATGAAACTGGGGAAATTCGAGCTTTTCGCATTCACCGACGGCACGTTCGCTCTGGACGGCGGGCAGATGTTCGGCGTGGTGCCCAAATCGCTCTGGGAGAGGAAAATCCCGGCCGACGATCGCAACCGCGTGCGCATGAGCTTGACGTGCGTGCTGGTCCGCACCGGAACGCACAACGTCCTTGTCGAGACGGGCATTGGCGACAAGTTTGCGCCGAAGTATGCCGACATCTACGGCATCGAGAAGAGCACGACCCTGCCCGCAGAACTGGCTAAGTTAGGCCTCGGTCCCGATGACATCGATATCGTCATCAACACCCACCTGCATTTTGACCACTGTGGATGGAACACTCGGCGGGAGAATGGGCGCATCGTGCCGACCTTCCCTCGCGCCCGCTACTACATCCAGCGCGGTGAGTGGGACCACGCTCTTCACCCCACCGAACGCGATGCGGCGAGCTATGTTGCTGAGTTCTTCCGCCCAACGGAAGCTCAGACGGAGTTCCTGGAGGGTGATCAGGAAATCCTGCCGGGCATCAGCGTTGAGGTCATGCCCGGGCACACGCGCAACTTGCAGTGTGTCCAGATCGAATCAGAAGGCGAGTGGGCGTGCTTCATCTCCGACTTGGTGCCCACTCGGCACCACTTGCCCTATCCGTGGATCATGGCGTTTGACCTCTATCCCCTGGATACGCTCGCCAGCCGGCATTGCTTGTTGCCGCGACTGGCTGAGCAGGGAGCGCTGTTAATTTTCCCGCACGATCCGGACACGCCCTGGGCACGGCTCACTGCAGAGGGCGAGCGGTTTGCCGCGGTGCCCGTGAGCTGAAGCGGGTTTCACGGGCCTCCCGCTGAGACTCTCGACGTCAAATAAAGGACACAACGCGATGGCCAAAGCGGAGATCGGAATCATCGGGGGAAGCGGCCTCTATCAAATGCCGGGACTCGAGCGGGCGCGGGAGGTTCGGGTTGCGACGCCGTTCGGCAAGCCCTCGGACGCTTACATCGTGGGCCGGCTGGAAGGTCGCGAGGTCGCGTTCCTCGCGCGTCACGGTCGCGGCCATGTGCTGATGCCTTCCGAAATCAACTATCGGGCCAACATTTACGGCCTCAAGAAACTCGGGGTCACGCGCATCATCTCCGTGAGCGCGGTCGGCTCCTTACGCGAGGACATGCGGCCGCTTGACGTGGTTCTGCCTTCACAGTTTTTCGACCGCACGGATGGACGGCCGTCAACGTTCTTCGGCGGCGGCCTTGCCGCTCATATCAGTTTTGCCGATCCTGTCTGCCCGGTCGTTTCGGAGGTTCTGGCCAATGCCTGCGAATTGGCGCAAGTGAATTGTCACCGCGGCGGCACCTACGTGTGTATGGAAGGGCCGGCGTTTTCGAGCAAGGCGGAATCCAGCACCTACCGGGCTTGGGGAATGGACGTCATCGGCATGACGAATCTTCAGGAAGCGAAGCTGGCCCGTGAGGCGGAAATTTGTTACTCCACGATGGCGATGGTGACCGACTACGACTGCTGGCATCCCGATCACGATGCCGTGACCGTGAATCAAATCATCGACTACCTGAACCGCAACGTGGAGAACGCGCAAAAGATCATTCGCACTGCAGTCGCGAACATGCCGAAGGAGAGAACTTGTTGGTGCGGGGCCGCGCTGGCGCACGCCATCATCACTGATCCCAAGAGGATTCCCCCGCGGGTCAGGAAGAAGCTGGCTTTGCTGGTGGACAAATATCTCAAGTAGAGTCCGAGCTCCGAAAAACCTCCGGAAATTGGGGAGCGCGCAGAATGTCGCTTCTGGTCGTTGGCTCGGTGGCTTTTGACCATGTTCGAACTCCGCACGGAGAGGCTGCGGAAATCCTGGGCGGAGCGGCTACGTATTTTTCGGTCGCCGCGAGTTGGTTCACGCCTGTCCGCATCGTGGCCGTCGTCGGAGAAGACTTCGGCGACCAGCATTTGCAGGTTTTTCGCGATCGGGGGATCGATACTGCAGGTTTGGAGCGCACTGACGGTCGCACCTTTCGCTGGCGGGCCGAGTACACGGACGATATGAACGAAGCCCGAACGCTCGAGACGCAGCTCAATGTGTTCGAGACGTTTGCGCCCAAGATCCCGGCCGCCTACCTGGAGAGCGAATGCGTTTTCCTCGCGAACATCGATCCGGTATTGCAGTTGCGCGTGCGCCAGCAGCTTCCCAAAGCGCAGTTGGTGGGCCTGGACTCGATGAACTACTGGATCACTGGCAAGCTCGACGAGCTGAAGAAAACGCTTGCCACCGTCCATGTGCTGGTAATCAACGAGGGCGAAGCACAAATGCTCTCCGGTCGCTCCAACTTGAAGCAAGCGGCCGCAGTGATTCGCGAACTGGGGCCGGAAATCCTGGTGATCAAGCGCGGCCGATACGGCGCCAGCTTGTTCACCCGCGACTCAATTTTCTTCGCGCCCGCCTATCCCCTTGAGACGGTAAGGGACCCCACCGGCGCCGGCGACACATTTGCTGGGGGCTTCATGGGCCATTTGGCAAAAACCAGCGATTTTTCCGATGGGAACCTCCGTCGCGCGGTCATCTGCGGCTCGGTGATGGCGAGCTTCGCCGTTGAGGAGTTCGGGCTCGAGAGGCTCTTGCGTCTGAGCGCTCCCGAGATCACGGCGCGTTTCCGCGAGTTCAAGAATCTCACCCACTTTGATGTCTGAATCCGGTTCCACTGGTAACTCAGTCTCCCGTGGGGATGTGATTCTTTCCTGGCCCGTCCGTGTGAGCATCGGGGCAGCCATCACGATCGCGGCCTCGGCGAGTCTCTGCTTTTTCTACTGGCAAGGCTTGACCGACATCTACGGCGACGCGATGGCGCACATGGAGGGCGCACGCCGGCTCTTCGATTCGCTGACTCCCGGCTACGAAGAAATCGGCACCGTCTGGTTGCCGCTGCCCCACCTCCTCGCCGCTCCCCTTGCCATCAACGACTTCCTGTGGAAGACAGGCCTTGCGGGGAGTTTCGTGTCGACCGCAGCCCTGATTGTGACCGCCTGGTTCGTATTTCGCTTGGCAACTGAAATGAACCGCGAAGCCATTGCGGGAGTGGTGGCGCTGGCCGGTTTTCTCGTGTGTCCGAACATGCTGTACCTCGCAAGCACGCCGCTCACTGAGCCGCTCGCCATCCTCTGGATGGTGCTGATGGTTTATGGATTGTATCGATATCAGGAATCAGGCGGAGTAGGCGCGCTCATCGGAGCGAGTGCGGCGGCATTCTGCGGAACCTGGACGCGGTATGACGGATGGTCCGTCCTTCCCTTTGCGGCCCTCTTCGTGCTGCTCGCACGACCGGGCCCGTGGAGACAGCGCATTCGCCACGCTTTGCTCTTCTCACTGATTGCCGGAGCCGGGCCGGCGCTTTGGCTGCTCCACAATGCCTATCGGTATGGCAACGCGTTGGCCTTCTACAATGGCCCCTATTCCGCCCTGGCGATTTACGCCCATCAAGTTGCAACGACGGCTTTTCGTTTCCCCACCGACGGCAGCGTGGCGGTCTCCGCGCGCTACTTCCTGGAAGACCTGAAGCTCGTGATCGGCGCCGGGCCGCTCACCCTTGCGCTGTTGGGGCTCGTTGCGTGGGCCACGGACGAGCGCGACCGACGCCGGCGCGCGGTGGCCCTGCTTTTCCTCGTGCCCCTGCCTTTCAACATCCAGGCGATGGCGCATTCAGCAGTGCCTCTGTATGTCCCCACCCTTTTCCCGAACACTTACTGGAATCTGCGCCTGGGGATGGAGATGCTACCGGCAGTGGCCGTCTTGCCGGCCTTTCTGCTCGTTCCGGGGTTGCCTCGCCGGATGCGCCGTGGAGTGGCGCTGATGGTGCTGGCCATCGTCGTTGGTCAGGCCGTGCTGATCGCCTCGCATGGTGCGCGCGAGTTGGTCATCGCGAAGGAAGGGATTATGAATAACCCGTGTCGGTCGAAACGCCAGCAAGCATTGGCCCGCGTCCTACGTGGGGTTTACGACGGGGGAAATATCCTCATCGCTCAGGGGAAATGGCCTTGCGCAATGCGGCAACTCGACATCCCGTTCCGCAAGACGCTGACCGATACAAACCGCCGCTTTCGCCAATCTCTGCGCACGGAGCCATCCAGGCTAGTCGAATGGATCGTGCGCGGCGAAGACGATGACGTGGATATCTTGATGCGCGCCTACCCGCAGGCTTTCAAAGACTTTGCGCCTGTCTTCCGAGCGACGTTTCCGGGAGAAGGCAGTTTGGAAATCTACCGCCGCCGCAGAGGTTGAAAACCGCTTGACCGAAGAGATCTTTGGGGCAAGACTAGCGAGCTTCAGCGTCAACCGGAACGGAAGATGGCCAAGACAGCCACAATACCATTCACGAAGTTGCATGGGCTCGGAAACGATTTCATTGTTGTGCTGTCAAAGGACGCGCCGCAGCCGCACGCCGACTTGGCCCGAGCGATTTGTGCTCGAAATACTGGTGTGGGCGCCGACGGGCTCCTGATACTCTCGCCGCCCCGGCATGCGAAGAAACCGGCCCGCCTGCGTTTCTTCAATGCCGATGGAAGCGAAGCGGAGATGTCGGGGAACGGGATTCGTTGCGCCGGTGCTTATCTGCTGGCGCGGGGACTGGCTCGGCCCCCGCTGCGCGTGGCAACAGCCGCTGGTTTGAAAACGCTACGCCTCGTGAGGTCGCGGGAAGGGAGCTGGCTTTTCCGAGTAGCGATGGGACGGCCGATTCTTCTGCCCGCGAAGATCCCGTTCAAAGGAGTCAGAGGCCGGGGTCCAGTGGTAGGTTTTTCCCTCAAAACTCAGCGCGGCCATCTTCCCGTGACCGTGACCTCGATGGGCAATCCCCACTGCTCAATCTTCGTCGGCGATTTCAGCGGAATCGATTGGGCACAGCTTGGCCGCGAGATCGAGAACAGCCCGCTCTTTCCCAATCGGACCAACGTCGAATTCGTCAAGGTTCTCTCCCGCCGCGAGATTGAGGTTCGCTTCTGGGAGCGCGGCGTGGGGATGACGATGTCCTCGGGAACGGGTTCCTGCGCGGCCGTGGTTGCCTCAATCCTGAACCGTCGAACCGGCCGCAAGGTGTGCGTGCGAACGCTAGCGGGGACACTGGATGTCGCTTGGCCCGCCAAGGGTGAGATCACGCTCACGGGTCCGGCAGAGCGCATCGCGGAGGGTACGTTCTACTTCCTTGCGTAGCGCTGAGTTGCGTGCACGTTCTGGAACGCCACGAAAGTCGTCGATCACTTCTTCTGTGCTTCCCCTGTCATTGGGACAAATAACACGGGGAGGAGCGATTCCTGCTTGACGCCGTTTGGCGTTCGTCGGACGCGGATCAAGTCCTGGGGGAGGCGGCCGACGGGCAAGACCATCCGTCCCCCCTCCCGAAGCTGATTGACGAGCGCGGGCGGGACGTGATTCGGCGCGGCGGTTACGATGATGGCGTCGAAAGGCGCCGCCTCCGGCCAGCCGCGATAGCCATCGGCAATCTTCACCTTGAGGTTCGAGTACCCCAGCCGCTTTAATCGCTCTTCCGCTTCTTTCCCGAGGGGCTCGACAATCTCGATTGAGAACACTTCGCGGACAAGCTCCGCCAGTACGGCGGCCTGGTAGCCTGAGCCTGTGCCGATCTCAAGTACTTTGTCCTGCGGCTTCAGCTCCAGCGCTTCGGTCATGAAGGCCACGATGTAAGGCTGCGAGATGGTCTGACCGTATCCAATGGGCAGTGGGCCGTCGGCATAAGCATGGGACTGCATCTCTGGCGGCACAAAAACGTGTCGCGGCACTTTCCGCATGGCGGCGAGCACACGTTTGTCGTGTACGCCACGGTCTTCGATCTGCTCATGCACCATGCGCTCGCGCGCCTGCCGTTGCGCTTCGGAATCGCTTAGTGTCGGGGTGGGAGATGGCGTGGGGGCCTGAGCCCCCAAGGACCGGCACATCCCAACAATGAGCACCAACAATACGAGACGGGCAACGCGGGAGAGACAGGAAAGGGAATCCGAACCGCTCATGGGACAGCCTTGAGCAGATATTTACTGCGGTCGGACGTACAAGTAAAGCGTGTGACTCACGCCGAAATCGGAGATCACTATTTCCGACTTTTCCGGCGTCCAGCCGGGAATCTGGAAGTCGTGGGTCACAACGCGCGCGCCTGGCCGCAAATCGCGTTCCAGGATTGGCTTCAGACGCTCGTTGACGCTCGTCAGGAGGTAGAGCGTCACCACGGTCGCCATGCGCAGGCTCACGTTGTACATGTTGGCGTGCAGAATTTTGGCGCGCTTCTGGAGACCCAGTTCCGCAATCTTCGCGGTGGATTGCTTGTAGAGATCATCGTCAAGCTCCACGCCGACGGCTTCGGCCTTGAATTCCTGCGCCGCAGTGATCACAATCCGGCCGTCGCCCGAGCCCAGGTCGTAAACCCGGTCGTACTTGTCTACGTTGGCCAGCTTGAGCATCGCTTCGACGACGTTTTGCGGCGTGGGGACAAATGGTGCGAGGCGATCCTTCTGGTCCTCTGGCGTTGGCGGAGGCGCCTCCTGGGCGTCTGCAACCGTGACGAGGCCTATGAACAGCGCGCTGCCGACCAAGGCGGTTGCGAGCATGCGGCGCATCGAGCGGTCAACGTTCATGAGAAGTTTCCTTCCACCGTTGTCGGAATACTGGGAAAAACATTCTGCCACTTCAACTCCCAGCGTTGGGAGTCCAGCCGCTTGATTTTAGCCGCGCGCCCGCCCCTTGTCGAGCGGCACGGCAGCCAGTGGCAAGAATCTGCTTGCGGTGGCTGGCGTTCAACTTTACTCTGACCGCCCGAGGTCTGCGCCAACCGTTTCGGTTGAAGGGAGAACGGAGGCCCATGGAATCCCCGCTCCGCCGCGAGCTCACTTTCCTGAGCGCCGGCGCGATCGTTGTCTCCAATATGATTGGAACGGGGATCTTCACCACCACAGGTTTCCTGGCGGGAGATCTCGGGAGTCCTTCGCTCGTCCTGGCCGTATGGCTAGCCGGGGGGATCATCGCTTTGGCGGGCTGCCTCGCCTACGCGGAACTAGGCATCAACTTCCCGCGCTCGGGAGGCGACTACGTTTTCCTGCGCGAGGCTTGGGGTCCAACCTGGGGATTCCTGAGCGGGTGGATATCATTCTTTGCCGGCTTTGCCGCGCCCGTGGCAGCAGGCGCGCTGGCGGTGTCGGAATACCTGGGGCACTTCTTCCCCTCGCTTTCGGTGCGTGGGACGGGAGAGGGAGGCAACTGGGTCGCAGGGCTGGCGCCAGGAAACGGGCGACTCCTGGCGCTGGCCATCATCGCGGTTTTTGCGGTTGTGAATATTCTGGGTGTTCGTCTCGCCGCGCGACTACAAACATTTCTGACGGCGACCAAACTCGTCGTGCTCGGTACGTTCTTGGCGCTGGCATTTGCGATCGGCAGAGGCCACTGGCAGAACTTCGCGCTCACGGCCACGCGCACGTCGCCGCACAGCGTGGGAGCGCAATTTGCGGTCTCCCTGATCTTTGTGATGTTCGCTTACAGCGGCTGGAATGCCGCTACCTACGTCGCGGAAGAAATGAAAACGCCGGAGCGCACCCTGCCACTCGCGCTCGTAGCAGGGACTGCGGTGGTCGTGATCATCTACCTGGCGCTCAACATCGCATTCATCTACGCGTTGCCTCTCCAAGCGATGAAAGGCGTAGTGCGGGTGGGAGCAGAAACGGCCGGTGCGCTCTTCGGTCTGGGCGGCGGAGACGTTTTCAGCGCCATGATGGCGGTCGGCCTCCTCTCCTGCGTGAGCGCCATGGTGATTGTGGGGCCACGGGTCTACTACGCGATGGCGCTTGACGGGTGTTTCTTCCGAGGTGCGGGAAGGGTGAGCGGGCGCTGGGGCACGCCGGTGGAGGCGATCCTCTATCAAACGCTGGCATCTGCCGCCATGATCTTGACGGGAACCTTTGAGCGATTGATCTATTACATCGGCTTCGCTCTTATTCTCTTTGCGGCGCTGGCCACGGCCGGCATTTTCCGCCTGCGTCGGCGGCCGGGTTGGAAACCTCTCCCGGCCATCACTTGGGCATACCCGCTAATCCCCGCCGTCTTCGTCGGCGCGAGCGGCTGGATGCTGGGCTACACGCTCTTTCTGCGGCCGAACGAATCCCTGCTAGGCCTGCTGACCCTAGCCACCGGTGCACTGTTCTATCGCTGTATTTTCCGCAAGGCTAGCTAGAAGCGAACGACGATCCGTCCCCGTAAAAGATTCTCCAGAAATCGTTAATACGCCGGCGTTCGATGTGGCTATGCCGGATGGCGACGAGATAGGGCGTCAGCAGAAATGGCGCCGCCACGAGGCTGAGGAAGAAATTCTTGAGGCGAACCAACGGGGAGAATTCGCCGTTACGGACCGAGAGCACGGTCGGGTAGTAGCGCAACACGACGCCGTAGATGTCCGCAGCGAGCGAGAGGTGATTGGAGTGCAGGCCGAAGACCTGTGCGCGGCCGTGACGAATGTCATCGAGAAATTCCTCGCGCGTCCGGGCCGCGCTGGCGGTAAAGGTCCGCCCGATGCGCCGCAGAGTGTGGGAGTCACTGCCCGCCACGACGCCCACGGGCCGCCCGTGCGCGCCCCCTTGCCGGTAACGCTCCAGCAGCCGCACGATGAGCGAGTTGTGCTCGCGTTGCTGCGTACCGTTGCGAATCTCGAAGATGTCGAACAGCTCCGCCATCCGTTCGACGAAAGCCTGCACTCGCCCAAGGTCCCAGAAATGCAGAAAGAGATGGTTGAGCACAAAGAGCAGCCCGCTCCGGCGCAGATACGCCACAAGTTCTTCGCCATTCGACCGCAGCTTCTGGATTTCGCGGTGCTGCGCCTCGCTGAGGCCGTAGACACCGATGTGAACCTCGTGGCGAAATTCGGGGAAATACGTGCTGACTTCCTCACCCAGGATAAAGTCCGGCAGGTCTCCGAGGCGGTTCAATAACTCCAGCCCGCCTTCGATCGAATCGTGATCCGTGATCGTGACGAGATCCATCCCGCGACGTTTGGCGGTGCGGTACACTTCGAGAGGCTGCGAGTAACAGTCGCGGCAGCGGAGAAAGCGCAGGTGTCTCGCCTGACCCGAGTGTCGGGTGTGGACGTGCAAATCAGCCTTGAAGAGTTTTCCGGGTTGCCCTTCAACCACAGTTTGCTATATTAGAAACCCACCGTGACGCTTGCAAGGCGTTTTTCTTTCACGCGGCATTTCCAGGACTTTTGGATGAACCTCTGGCGAGACTTTTCCTGTTTGCAGGCGCGAGCCCCCGCGCTTGCCCTCGCTGCCTGCCTGCTGTTCTGGGGACTCGCCGGCATTCTCGCCCGTGGGGCCGAGGCACCGCTGACCTATACCGTCGACCTTCGGA
>JAIQGH010000196.1 GCA_020072655.1 Terriglobia bacterium
CGACGTTCCGCCGAAAGGGAAGATCGCCCAGGAGGAAATCTTCGGACCCGTGCTGGCTGTGATCAAGGCGAAGAGTTTTGAGGAGGCGCTGGAGATCGCCAACAACACCGAGTACGGGCTGACGGGCGCCGTCTACACCAAGAACCGGCAGAAGCTCGAGCGGGCGGCGGCGGAGTTCTTCACCGGGAACCTCTACTTCAACCGCAAGTGCACGGGCGCGCTCGTGGGTGGGCACCCGTTCGGTGGCTTCAATATGTCGGGGACCGATTCGAAAGCGGGCGGGCGCGACTACCTGTTGCTCTTCACGCAGGCCAAAGCGGTCTCGGAAAAGCTGGCCTTTTAGCGACGCTGGGAGAGAGCTTCCTTGATCCGCTGCGGCGTCATGGGCAACTGCCGCAGCCGGGCGCCGGTGGCATCGAACACCGCGTTAGCGATCACGGCACCCATACAGATGACGGCCGGCTCTCCTCCGCCCTGCGCAGGCGAGTTCTTCGCGTCCAGGATGACCGTCTCGATTTCGGGCAGCCAGGAAAACTGCGGGATCATGTAGGTGTCAAAGTTGGAGATGACGATGTCTCCACCCGTAAATCGCACCTCCTCCGTCAAGGCGTAACCCAGGCCCATGGTGATGCTGCCTTCCATTTGCAGCTTGGCTCCTTCGGGATTGACGCACAATCCCATCTCTTGAGCGCAGACGACCCGCTTGACCTGGACGTTCCCCGTGCTCTTGTCCACGGCGACTTCCGCGATGTGCGCGACCACAGTGCCCACGTCGGTCCCGCAAGCGACGCCGTAACCGCGCCCGCTCGGAGCCTTCGCGGGCGTCCAGCCGAATTTCTCCGCGGCAGCCTGCAAAACGCGCCGCATGCGCTCGTCTTTCAGGTTCTTCAGACGGAACTCGATGGGGTTGATGCCGGCCTTCGCGGCTAACGCGTCGATGTGCGATTCCCGGGCGTGAGTGTTGGAGTTGTTGCTGGGCGCGCGCCAGGGACCCGTGGCAAACGGATGCGCTCCGTGCGCGGCGGTCCAGCCGGAACCGTACGCCATCGTCCGATGGTTGGGAATGTCGTAGAACTGCTGCGAGCCTCGCTCGCCGGCAAAGTACACGCCGTAGTCCCAGAACGTTATCAAGCCTGACTTGGTGATCCCGGCTTTTATCTTGATGACGGCGGCGGGGCGAAACGTGTCGTAGAAAAATTCCTCGGCGCGCGTCCAGGCCACTTGGACCGGCTTGCCGGTCAGCTTGGCCAGCCTCGCCGCCTCCAGCGCTTGCTGGACGTTGCTCTTGCCGCCAAAGGCTCCGCCCACGAAGGGCGGGATGACGCGCACGTTCTCGGGCGCCATCCCAAGCAAAGAGGCTGCCGCCTCCTTAAGTGGGAAGGGCGTCTGCGTGGAGGCCCAGATGGTCAGCTTATTCCCTTCCATTTTTGCCAGAGCGGCATGAGGTTCGATGGGGGCATGGGCGACATAGCTGTTCAGGTACGTCTCCTCGACGACGTAGTCGGCGCCCTTTTGCCCCTCGGCGAGATTCCCGCCCTCCACAACGACTTGTCCTGCGGGCGCAACCTTCAGCAGGTGCTCGAAAATCGTTTTGTCGTCCGCGAAGGGCGTTGGCTGGTCAAACTTGGCTTTGATCTTGCCGAGCGCCTTCTCCGCGATGTCCGGCTCGGCGTGCAGCACGGCGACCAGATCTCCCTCCTGAACGACCTGAACGCCATCGATTTCCCGCGCGCCGGAGGTATCCACGCTGACCAGCGTGGCGCCGTGAGCCGGGGGTCTCAGGATGCGGGCACACAGCATGCCGGGCGACTTGACATCTCCAGCAAACTGGGCTCGGCCAGTGACCTTATCGCTAGAGTCTCTTCGCAGAATCGGTTTCCCCACGAGGGTGAAGTCCGCGGCTGTCTCCACCGCCGCGCCCTTCACGTGGCGCAAGATCTTCTCGCCTTTGGTCAGTTCAGCGTAGGTAGCTTTCTTCTTTCCCTCCACCTCATAGACGGCGCCATCTTGGGTTTTCAGCCGGTCCTTCGGGACCGCCAGTTTCTCGGCCGCCAACTCCACCAACACCGCCTTGGCTTCGGCTGCGGCCGCCCGGAGAGCGCCACGTCGAGCTCGTCGGCGAGCATTTGCGCCAGGGAGGTGATGACGCCCTGGCCCATTTCAATCTTTCCGGTAAAGCCGGTCACCCGGCCGTCCTCGCCAATCCTAAGAAAAGCGTCGAAATCCTGGGGAAGCTGCTGGCCTCCGCCGCGGCGTCGCTCGCCCTCCTGCATGGCCCCTGAAAGGGGGACCGTGCAGAAGACAAGGATTCCTCCGCCCGCCAGTTTCAGGAACTCCCGGCGGTCGAGCGGAAACGTCGGCTCTGGGTCGCCGGTCGCGCCGGAGAAGTCGAACTCAAGATTCTCTTCTTCCAGGCTCCGTGGTCTCGCGTCCGTGGTTTTCATCGCGCGCTCCCTCCCATCTGTTTCGCGGCTGTCTCAATGGCCTGAATGATCCGCATATGCGCTCCGCAGCGGCACAAGTTGCCATCCATCTGTTCGATAATCTGGCGGCGCGAGGGTCGAGGATTCTTGAGCAGCAGACTGTAAGCGTTCATGATCATCCCCGGCGTGCAGTAGCCGCACTGCAGGGCGTCGTGCTCGACGAAGGCTTTCTGCAAGGGGTGAAGCTCGCCGTTCTGCTCCAGGCCCTCGATGGTCGTGACCCCCTTCCCCGCCACGGCCCTCATCTGCAGCACGCACGAACGCACGGCTTGGCGGTCAACCAGCACCGTACAGGCCCCGGAAAGTCCCTCTCCGCACCCATACTTGCTGCCTGTCAACCCCAAGTCATAGCGTAAGACCCACAGCAGCGAGCGGCTCGGATCGACTTCCAGGCTCACGGCCTTTCCGTTGAGTTTGAATCGAACGGTGTCATTCATCGGGACTCCTCCCTGCAATTGGACGGGTGGACGGCGAGGGTCTTTCGGGCAGGACACGTCTGTTGCAGCCCGGCATTATAGCCTCACGCAGAGGAGAGGCAACAGGTTTGTTTCAGCTCCCAAGCTAGCGGCCCTGAAAAAGCCCACGGCACGAATCCGGTGCCGTGGCTACCCGACTTCGCGGCAAGGCCATTGCAGGCTTTGTATTCTTCCCCATCCTCCCGTATAATCTCGCCGGTCCGGTAAGGGACCGTATCCTCCTGGTTCGTCCGAGCCAAGGACCGCCGAAAAGAGCCCATGGCAGATCAACAAAAACTAATCGAACAACTCGGCCCGCAGGCGCGCCTGCAGTCCGAGCTGACCACGCTCGAGTCGCATAATCGCGACATCTGGATTCTGATTATCTTCGCCGCCGGCGTCTTGCTCCTCGGCACGCTTTCCCTGCTGGTTCCTGGCAGCTTCTGGGAACAGAACACCTTGGACATCCGAATCTCGCCCCAGGTATTGTTCATTCTGATGATGGTGGTGGTGGTTCTGACGCTCTACATGGTGAGACGGGAAGCGGAGATGCGCCGGCTGCGCCTGCTGAACGTCCAGCATACGCTCCACTCGCAGGCTGAGCTGGCGGCCAGCATGGTGGACGCGCTCACCAATGTTTTCAGCCGGAGTTTCCTGCGCGAGCTCCTGCAGGGCGAGATTGCGCGCGCCGAGCGCAATAGCCGCCCGCTGGCGCTCATCATGTGCGACATTGACCACTTTAAGGCGGTCAACGACCGTTACGGCCACCTCATGGGGGATTACGTGCTCGCGCAGGTGGCCGGCATCATGAAATCTTGTGTGCGCGGGTCGGATTATGTCGTCCGCTATGGTGGCGACGAATTCCTCATCATCCTCTCCGAAACCGATGCCCCCGGGTCACAGATCGTCATGGACCGGGTCCGGCGGAAAGTGTCCGAATGGGACAGCGCCCACCGGTTGGGCGATTTCTCGGTCCGCATCAGCATGGGCTTGCACCAACACGTTCAGGGCCAGACGGTCGAACAGGCGGTTTCGCAGGCGGATGCTCGCATGTACGCCGCCAAGGTGGTCGCCCGCGAAAAGAACGTTGTCCCCACCCAGCCCGGCACATAGCCCCGCGCCCGTTTCCGCTGTAATTCCTTACGGGAGAGCAGAGAAGGAGGCTAATCCTCCGGCCGTGGCTTAGTGCGCCGGATCGTCGGGGGAGTGTCGCCGCCCGTTGTTCGTGCCGGGGCGCCCTCGATGCCGAAGTCCCAGAGGTCGAGGTTCAACTTCGCCTGGAGGAGCTCTCCGAGCGCGTACTCGCCGGGGTCGAGGGAAGCCGTTGGAGTGAGTTTAAAAAGCCCCGGAGCGAGCTCGGTGCGCTCCAGGGGAATGGCGGCCCGCAGCTCCACCGGCTTGCTGAGGCCGGCGCGCCATTCGAGCTTCTCGATTTCGCGAACTTGCCTGCGCGACTTCACGGTGATGAGTTCGAGCTTGGTGCCAAGGCCGTCGCTGGCCCGGACGTAGAACGTTGGTTGTACCGCCATGACCCGCACCGCCGCCTTGGGCCCGGGCAAAACAACGTAGGCTCGATTCTTGAGGACCGGTCCGGGCAAAGCCAGCAGCAGGGCGGCGCGCTTCTTATCGGTCACGACCTCGCCCGAGGATTGGATCAACCGAATGACGCGCAGTCCGTCGTAGGCGTACACGCCGTCCTCGGACGGGAGGTGGACGCCCGGCGCGATTTCGACTGCCGATGCCTCCGGGGCTTCAAAACGGTCTTTGCTGAGGGTGCGCACCTCTTTGAGTTCTTCCTGATGCTTCTGCTCTTCTTCCTGCCGCGCACGCGCCGTGGCCTCGAAATCCACGAGCGTGCGGGGCACCTCTTCCCAGGCAGAGCGCTCCAGGCTGTAATACCTTACGCGGTCCCCCTGGATTTCGTAGCTCTTCACGAGTTGGTAGCTGCCGTCCTTGAGGTAGAGCTTGATCTCGGCGCGCGCCATCGGTAGGAAAGCGAGTAGCGCGAAGACTGCCGCCACACCAAAACAAAGCAAGAGTCTCAACGTCCTGGGGGTCATAAGTGGTCTCAGCCTGGTTAGATGCTAATTCCACTCGCCGGGCCGGTTCAACCCGAAAAGCCCGCCGTGCGCGGCGGCTTTCACGTATGATGAGAGCAATGGGGTCCACGGCCATGCCAGGGAAGAAGCGTCGCCCGCCCGCGCACGGCATGTGGCTCCGGCGCTCAGGGATTACAAAGGCACTGGCCGTTCTGGGTTTTGCGGTCCTGGCGGTGCCCGCACGAGGTTCAGCCCAGGTCTCCTATGTGGCGCGATTCAGCCTGGGAAAGCAAACCTTTCTGGTGGGCGAGCCCATCTTCTGCACTTTTACGATCCAGAACACGGGTTCCTCGGTCTTCTCATTCTCCTACCGGATTCCCACTCGGCTCCTCAATCCTGAGCTGGAAACTGAACCGCGATTTTCAATCCGTGATGACGCCGGGCGCTGGGCGGACGATCCCGCGCCGCGGCCCTGCGGCGGAGCAAAGGGCAGCGCGGTCTACGGCTCCGTCCGGCTCCCTCCTGGGCAGACCCACGCGGAGCGATGGTTGCTCAACCAGTGGGCGCGCTTTTCCCGACCCGGACGGTACCAGGTGCGCGCGGAGCGCCGGTTGCCCCTCTTCGCCCTTGACCCCGCGCGGCAGGAGTTCTCAGACCGCCCGGCGGCCTATTCGCTGGCAATCAACGAACTGACACTCGATCTGAAGGATGCGACAGCGGCCGAACTCGAGACCCGGCTC
>JAIQGH010000073.1 GCA_020072655.1 Terriglobia bacterium
TCTCCAGGGGCGCGTGACGCTGGGCCCCTGGAGGGGCCACCCTCGACTTAAGCCCCGCTGCCGTTCCGGCAAAGTGGGCGTCCCTTTTACTTTAGCGAGATCGCGTCAACAACCGCGGCACTTTCCCGCGCGCTTCTGCATCCAATCGGTAAGAGTATGGAGCGCCGCACATTCATCATCGGCTCGGTGGCGGGCGGAATCGGCCTGATCGAATACGCCGCCGTCAACGGTTGGATGAATAAGCTGACAGACCCACGCAGCTTTTCCGTAAAGGACTACGAGAAATATGGGGCGCAAGCGGCGGTCGTGGCCATCACGCCCAATGAAGATTTCTACGTGACCTCTAAGGGGGACACACCGCGCGTGGACGCCGCAAAGTGGCAACTCAAAGTCGACGGCTTAGTCGCCAAGCCCTTCACGCTCAGTTACGCCGAACTCCTCCGGCTGCCGAGCATTGAAAAACTCCTGACCCTCGAGTGCATTTCGAATCCCATCGGGGGCAATTATCTCGGCAACGCCCAATGGACGGGCACAGCGCTCAAGCCGGTCATCGAGCGTGCCCAGCCGCTCCCCAACGCCGCGCACGTGGTGTTTCACGCCGCCGACGGGTTCACCACGGGCCACCCGATCGAGCGCGTCTGGAACGAAGAGAACTTTCTCGCCTACAAGATGAATGGGGAAGACTTGCCGCCCGTTCACGGCTATCCCGCCCGCGTGTTCATTCCTGGCAAATTCGGCATGAAACAGCCGAAGTGGCTGACGCGCATCCAGTTCGTCAACAAGGCTTACCTGGGCTATTGGGAATCGCAAAGCTGGTCGGACGAATGCGAGCGCTGGGCGCACGCGCGCTTCACGGATCTGCGCGACGGGGCAAAGATCTCCGGCAAGAACTTCAAGCTGACTGGCTACGCCCTGGGCAATCTGGACGGCATCAAGAGCGTCGAGATCAGCGTCGACAACGGCAAAACCTGGGAGCCGGCCAGCATCTTCAGCAATCCCTCGCCTCTCACCTGGGTTTTTTGGAAATACATCTGGATCAATCCCGAGCCCGGCAAGTATAAGCTCCGCGTGCGCGCCACCGATGGCAACGGCCGCGTGGAAGGCTGGGACCCTCGCGACATCTTCCCCGACGGCGCCACCGGGCAACAGGCCATGAAGGTAACTGTTGCTTAGCCTCGCGTGGTAGAATTCTCGCTAATCAGAGACTCTCAGAGGAATCGTGTTTTCAAGATTACTTTCCGCGCTCGCTGTGCTGCTTGTTGCCTGTCCTCTGACCTCGGCACAACGCGAAGAAGAGCGATCTCCACATTTGCAGGGGTTTTACCTCATCCGGGGGGCTATCTCAGACGCTGCTCCCTTTTGGTTTACATATGTCCTTGACGTCTCGGCTCACGACGATGGAACAACTGTCCGCTACATCCGAGTCGCGCCCCTGAGCACATGGTGCCGCGAGATCATCACGGTTAAGGCTGCCACGGTCCAACTGAAAGGCAAGTCGCCCGAAGATTTGGTCGGCGCCGGAAACCCTTGCCTTTTGAGCCCCGACGAGTTTCGGCGGGCATTAGAAGAATCAAAAGCCTCGCCGCGTAGAGGCGCTGTTCGACACGGCGCGGTGGAATATCGTCGCAAGATGTAGCGAGACCGAGAGGGTATTTCATTTCCCGTACCCGGAGCGCATTGACATGGACCACCTGAAGGAGCGATCCCCGGGTGTCATTGCACTCTGGAACCTAGAGTCAAAGATTGCGAAGGAGGTTTTCGGAGAGAAGTCGGTCTTCTACGAGATCCCCGAGGAAAGAGACTTGGAGTTGCAGCGTCTGGGTGAAGGGCTTCTCGCGGAACTCCGCTCCGGGCGATTTGACAAAGGCTTTCGCGATTATTGGGCCGGCCCACGAGCCGGCAAGGCAGGGTCGGCGGCGTCCGGGGCGCAAACGGCCAAACCCTGCTCGCCACACCCAATGGAAACACTTCTCAGCAATTATCGAGGGCCTGTCGAGAGCCGTGAGCCCTTACCCAGACTGATGAACGCCAACGAACTGCACTTTCTAAGCTTCGAGCTTCCGGAGTACCCGCCGTTGGCAAGAATGGCGAAAATCCCGAGTGAAGTCGTCCTCAGCGTCACAGTGAACGAAGACACCGGCGAAGTTAAGAACGCGACCAGCGTTTCGGGCCATCCACTGCTTGTCAAGCGCGCCTTGGGTGCCGCACGCCGGTGGCGATTTGACCCGAAGACGCAGGATACCAGTCGTCCGATTCGCGTCGTGCTGGAATACGCATTCAACTGCCCGTAACCCGCACCCTCTTTCGCGCCGTTCCCCGCTCAAAAATCAAATCGGTAACCGATGATAACTTTCAGGATCAGGTGGTCGGTGCTGCTGGTCAGGCCGATGCCGGGGCCGAAGTTGACTTCCCACTGCGGCCCGAGGTTCAGGTCGATGGTGGGAAAGATGGCGTGCTGCTGGTCGCGGAGCGGATCGAAGCCGGTAATCGAACCGACCGAGCCGTAGTATTCGAGCCCCGCCGCCACCTTGCGAGTAAGGTCGTAGCTGAATTTGAAGTTGGGCGAAAACTCGACGCCTTTACTGACGCTTTCGCCGTGGAATGCGCGGTCGAGCGAGGGGTTGAACGACCAATACCAGCGGCCCATCGTCTTGTCGATGATCGGCCGGATCTCGAGCGTCCAGGTATCGGGGGAAAACCCGCGGCGCTGATACCCGAACTCCGTTGAAAGGCTCACGCCGACCGGCCAGCGCCAGCTCGGCGGCACGCGCACGCGCGGCCGGATGTGGCTGCCCACGTAGTCCCAGCCGTTGCCCGCGCGCGCGCTGGTGAAAAAGTAGAACCCCGTCTCGAACCAGTCGTTGAAGCCGTGGGTGATTTCGATAGTCTCGTGCCAGGCATGATTCGTGGGCAGAACGCCATCCACGGTGGCCTTTTCTCCCTCCGCCGTGAAGTTGGTGTGAAACTCCAGCATCGTGTGATGCGCCGGCACCGTCTCGGAGCCGTAGACCTGGATCTCGTAATTGTCCTGAGCGCGCGCCGCTCCGGCAGTGAGGAGCAGGCAGACAAGTACGCTCGCGCTCCAAGCCAGGGAAATCGGCCATGAAGATGCGCGCTGGGAGGACTGATTCCCCGGCCCGCAAGCCATCAAGTCGCGCCACAACGTCCTATCGCCGTCACTTGCCGGCGTATTTTTCCGGATCCTTATCGAACTTCGCTTTGCAGCCCTGGGCACAGAAATAAATCGTCTCGCCTTTGTACTTGCTGGTCGCTGCCGCCTTTTCGGAGTCAATGGTCATTTTGCAGACGGGATCAATAACCTTCATGGTTCCTGCTCCTTCTGCTGACCATTTCATTGTAGCATCGGCGGCAGCGCAAAGGGGGCCACAGGAAGCCCCGCGAAAGGGCTGTTTCTCGACGCCATCAGAAGCGCGCGGGATGCTTCGTCATCCCCCCAGAACCTCGCGCACTTTCTGGGCGAGAGCGTCGGGGGTGAAGGGCTTTTGCAGGTAGGCGGCGTCAGGTGCGAGCACGCCGTTATGAGCGAGGGCCCCGTTGGTGTAGCCTGAGATGTAGAGGACCTTCATTGCGGGATACCGTGGCCCCAGCCGTGACGCCAACTCCCGCCCATCCATCTCGGGCATCACCAGGTCGGTCAGAAGCAGGTGGAGAGGGCCTGCCTGTCGCTTGCAAAGGGAGAGTGCCTCTTTGCCGCTGCGCGCCTCCAGCACCTTGTAGCCCCTTGCGGCGAGGATGTTGCAGATCAGGTGGCGCACCGCGTCTTCGTCCTCCACCAGCAGGACGGTTTCCCAGCCGCGGGTCGCCGGGGCGGAAGGCCGGCGCAACTCGCCGCCAACCGGCGCTTCTTCCACCTGCGGCAGGTAGATCTTGAACGTTGTTCCCCGGCCGGGCTCGCTGTAGACCCAAATGTTCCCGCCGCTTTGCTTGACGATGCCATAGACCGTGGCCAGGCCCAGCCCGGTCCCCTTACCGACTTCCTTGGTGGTGAAGAAGGGTTCGAAGATGCGGGCCAGGGTCGGCGGGTCCATGCCAATCCCGTTATCGCTCACGGCCAGCATGACGTACGGGCCGGGGGTTACCGCAACGTGTTCGCGGGCGTAGGCCTCATCCAGGTCAGCGTTGGCGGTCTCGATCGTAAGTTTGCCGCCGTGCGGCATGGCGTCACGCGCGTTGACGGCGAGGTTCATGATCACTTGCTCGATCTGCCCGGGGTCCGCCTTAACGCACCCGATTTCTGGATCCGGCAAGGTGGCCAGGTCGATATCCTCTCCAATCAATCGCCGCAGCATCTTATCCATGTCGGCGACGACGGTATTCAAATCCAGAATCCGTGGCGCCAACACCTGCCGGCGACCGAAGGCCAGCAGTTGACGGGTGAGCATCGCGGCCCGTTCGGCGGCGTTGCCAATCTGCTCGACGTGCCCGCGCAAGGCCGCCTCGCTTCCCATTTGCTCGAGCAGCAGGGTGCCGTAGCCCGAGATGATGGTCAGCAGGTTGTTGAAGTCGTGGGCGATGCCGCCCGCCAGCCGGCCGATGGCCTCCATCTTCTGCGCCTGCAAAAGTTGCTGCTCGATCTGCTCTCGTTCGGAAATCTGCCTCTGCAGTTCTTGATTGGCCTTCGTCAGTTGCGCGGTACGCTCCGCGACCCGCGCCTCGAGGGTTTGGTTCAGTTCCCGAAGCTCGGAGTTGGCCTCGGCAAACCCGCGGTACACTATCTCGAACGGCACGAGCGCCTGCGCCAACAGGGTCTCGCCCAGGTCGGCGATTCGCTTGGCTTCGTCGCTGAGGAGTGGGCCCAGGACCGATTGCAGCATGCAGGCGTTGTGGACGGCGGTCAGGTCCAGGATGCTGAGACCGCTTTCGAGTGCCCGTCGCCCGCATGCGTAAATATGCATCAGCGCCGCTTCATCTTGCCCGCGCTGAATGTAGTCCATCAACGCTTGGCTGTAATCCTGCTGAAGATCGGTGGTCGTTTCGCTCATGCGCTCGTTCCCAGATAGCGTGCGACCAGAACCAGCGCGTCGTCCGTGCGCTTGCCGTGCCGAGCCAGAATCTGGTCGGCGATAGCCTGCGGGGGATCGCTCGCCTCGACGTCCTCGAGAAACCCCGTGGCGATCCCGTCCGTACAAAAGATCAACAGGTCTCCCGAGCGAATGGGAAGGGCCGCGGCGCGGAGGGGAGGGAGTTGGTAGCCGACGACCCCGCCGCGCAGCATCAGCCATTCCCGGCGGCACCGCCCCGAGTTCTCCCCTGCCAAGAGAACCCCTTCCACATTCCCCACACCTGACCACGTCATCGAATTCTCGTGGGCATGGAGGAGGGCCAAGCTCATGGCCACACCGCGTGTCCTTGCCAATCCTGCGTGGCAACGTCCAACTAGAGAGAGGACCGACTCCTCAGCGTGGGCTTCCAGAATGGCGCGGCCCAGGCGCGCCGCGCGGGTGGCCTCGGGGCCATGCCCCAAACCATCCAGGGCGGCCACAAGTATCCCCCGGCCGCTGGATTTGACCAGAAACTCATCCCCCGACTCCGCTTCTCCGCTCAAGGCGCGCATGGCCACGCCGAAGCTGATCAGCGGCGAGGGCTCAGCGGAAACCTCATCGTGTGTCTCGGCAGCCATTTCTTCATCGTCACCGTAGTGCCCTTGCCCACTTCCGACACAATCTCGAACTCATCCATCAGCCGCCGCGCTCCCGGCAGACCCAGCCCCAGGCTTCCGTGCGTCGAGTACCCATCGCGCAGGGCCAGCTCGAGATTGGGGATGCCCGGCCCCTCGTCGCGCGCAACGACGATAATGCCGGGGGAATTGTTCACGTCTGTTAGGCTGAGAACGACCTCACCGCGGCCCGCGTACTCCACGATGTTCCGCGCGACCTCCGAAATCGCCGTGGCAATCAAGGTCAACTCGCACTCTCCGAAGCCTAAGCGTGCCGCCAGCTCGCGTCCTTGCTGGCGGGCCGTCACCACGTCGGCGTCGGACTTGATCGGCAAGCGCAGGTCATCGGACATGGCTGCCCCCCCTCCTCTCCTGGCGCCGCAGCAATTCAAGCCCCTCCTCCAGGTCCAGAGCTGTCGCTACACTCCCCAGCTGGAGGCCGAGTTGGGTCATGGCAAAGGCTACGTCCGGTTGTATGCCGACGATGACGGTCGCGGCGCCCCGCAGCCGCAGCGACTGGGCCAGGGCGCGCAACGTGCGCGTGGCGAAGGAATCCATCACATCCAGGACGGTCAGGTCGATGATCACCGCGCGCGCGCGATACGTACCCACCTGCTCCGTGAGGCGATCGCGCAGCTCGAGCAGGTCGGTGTCCGTCAGCACGGCCTGGACCGAGGCAATCAAATAATCGCCCTGTTTGAGAATCGGGACCTGCATGACTCATCCCTCCTGGGCCCGTGCAGCCTGGAAAGACGGACCGCCAGGATCGGTGGCAATAACCCTATAACCGAGCAGGCGGTCGGCTTCGTCAATCCCTCCCTGGAGGTCGCACACGGTGATGATCCTGCCCAAGTCCACGCCGATCGCCGTGAGCGTCTGAGCGATTTCGGGGGCCACCCCGGTGACAATGACCGTCGCCCCCAACAGTCGGCAGGCGTCCACGGTCTGGACCAAATGATTCGCGACCTTCGAGTCCACGTTGGGGACGCCCGTGATATCCATAACCACAACCTTGGCCCGATTGGCCCGGATGGCGCGCAAGAGATGTTCGGTGAGCAACCGGGCGCGGTGAGAGTCCAGCACGCCGATGATGGGCAGGATGAGCAGGCGTTCCCGGACCCGGAGGGCGGGCGTGGAGAGTTCACGAATCGCCTCTTGCTGCTGACGGACGAGCTTCTCCCGCTCTTCACGGACTACCTTTTCCCGTTCTTCGATGAAGGCCAGCGCGACAATGGCCAGAATCTTGTTGGCCACCGGTTCGTAAATGTCCAGCGCGGCCGACAGGCGCGCTATGTCTCGGTGGTAACGGTGGAATAGGCTGCGTCCATAAACGTCGCGCAAGGTTAGGAGGCCGCCCAAAATCTGCTCCGGGGTCATGCCGCGCAGGACGCCTCGCTCCGCCATCCTCGTAGCGTACGCCTGGGCGCCATCATACTTGCCCGTCTCCAAGCATCCGACACAGGTGTCGTAAATGGTGACAGACTCGGTTTCGGTCTCCGCCGGGGTCAGACCCGCCAGCAGACCCTTGGCCTTCATCTGCTCGACCCACTCTCGCCGCAGTGTGTCCCGCTGCTCGCGGAAATGGGCTACCAGCTCGCGCATCAGGTCATCGGTCGCGGCGGCTGCCGGTGCACTGACAGCAACCAGATTCCCTCTCCCTTTCATGGGTTCCTCCTTTGTATGCCTACTGGGCGGTTTGATCGGCTTCTCGTCTCATGCTCACCTTGAGCACGAGTGGGCGCTCTGGAGCCGCGCGCCAATCCAGGCCCCGGAAAGCCCTTGGCCTCGCAGGGGAAATTCCGCGAGGCCGGCTTCCACGGCTGCCCCACCGGGAACGAGAGAAACGCTTGGGGTCCCTCTCCTCCGAACGACACGAGGACACCAAAGCCCCGCGACCTCTCGCCTACCTATTACGTTCGGCTGTTTACTCGAGGGAGATTAGGGGAAAAAGCTGCGAGGGAAAAATGTCTGCATCTCAAGGACTACCACCGACGGCCAAGGCCCCTTCGGCTCGTCACTTGTCACTTGTCACTGTCCTTCAAGCGGCGGTCAGTTGAGGAGAGCAGGCTTTCAGCTCCTTGCGGAATTCTTCGCAGAGGCTCCGGCGGGTTTCGGGGGAGAGGGCGGCGAGTGCTTCGAGGGGGGTGGGGAAGCCGTCGCCGATCAGGACATCCTCGGTGATCATTGAGGAGACGGCGAGCAGGCCGAGGATTTCTTCGTCCTTCGGCTCATGGCTGGCGAAGTAGGATCGAAAGCCGTCGGGCTCGGAGGCGCTGCGCTCGAGAAGATCGTGCAGTTGGTGCCTGAAGTAAGAGCAGATTCTCCTCTCGTCCATGAGGGCCTCACAAGGTTGGCGCGGACCTTGCGCCCGGAGAGCCTTTGCTTCGGTCAACTACGGATCCTTCGCCGCCTCCCGCTCAGATCGGGGCTCCGCTCAGGATGACTACTTCGCCGTCCCGGTGGCCTCGTCATTCTGAGCCCCGATGCAGTTCATCGGGTCGAAGACTCTGCCGTTCCGCCGCGTCCAGAACCGGTCAGCACGTCGAATTGCAGACGCGCAGCGAGAGATTGCGGAGGAATCCTTCTTCTCCGAGTTCCTCTTTCTCCCGCTGACAGGCCGGGCAGACCAGGATGATACTGGCCACGCGCTCGCCCGGCAGGCGTTGGACGTCCCACCCGCCCTGGACCGCCTCTGCGGCGGCCGGCAAGCTGCGGTCGCAATACCAACAGTAGCCGTCGCCCGTCTCCGCGATGGCGTGCAGTGCTTCCGGAACGTTCATCAAGCCCCTCCTTCCTGTGGCGCCCCACTGTGAGCGGCGTGGCACCCGCCTCTAGCGGGTGAACCATGGGCGAGACGCCCGTGTGACGTCGGAACCGCGCATTACGAGCACCCGCTAGTTGAGCCGCAGTTCATGCACTTATAGCAGCTTCCGTTGCGGACCATGATGGCGCCGCAATCGGCGCAGCTCGGCGCGTCGTCGGAGTGTTCGATGCCGGCGAGCCCGGGCTGGACCCAGCCGTTGGGATACACCGTCGCATGCTGAGTGGCCTGGGTAAACTGGCCCGCGAGTTCCGTCGCCTTCTCGGCCTCCGTGCCATTGAGCGTGCCGACGCTCGCATCCTCCTGCGGCTGGGCATCGCGCGGCAGGAATTTGATGGCCAGCCAGCGGAAGATGTAATCCATCACCGACTTGGCAAAACGGATCTCGGGATTCGGCGTATAGCCGCTGGGCTCGAAGCGCGTGTGGCTGAACTTGTCCGAGAGCACCTTGAGGGGCACGCCGTACTGGAGCGCCAGCGAAATGGCGGTGGCGAAGGAATCCATCAGGCCGGAAACCGTCGAGCCCTCCTTGGCCATGGTGATGAAGATTTCGCCCGGCAAGCCGTCCTCGTAAAGCCCCACGGTCAGATAGCCTTCGTGCCCACCCACCGAGAACTTGTGCGTGATGGCGCGGCGCTCGTCGGGGAGCTTGCGGCGGAGCGGCCTGTCCACACCGCCTGGCGCGGCATTCGGGACTCGAGATTCGGCATTCGGGAGTCGGGAGTCGGGAGTCGGTTTGCCTTCTGGCTTCCGACTTCTGTCCGTCGGCTGGCGGGCTGACTCCTTCTTTTTGCCCGCAGTGTTGAGCGGTTGCGTGCGCTTCGAGCCGTCGCGGTAGATGGCGATGGCCTTCAGCCCCAGACGCCAGGCCTCGATATAGGCGTTGGCGACGTCTTCCGCTGTGGATTCCTCGGGCATGTTCGCGGTTTTTGAAATCGCGCCGGAGAGGAACGGCTGCACGGCGGCCATCATGCGGATATGGCCCATGTAATGGATCGAGCGCTTGCCGTTCGCCGGCTTGAGCGAGCAGTCGAAGACGGGCAGGTGCTCGGGCTTCAGGTGGGGCGCGCCTTCGATCGTGCCCTGCTGGTCGATGTAGTTGACAATGTCGGAAGCCTGTTGCTCCGAGTACCCGAGCCTCAGGAGCGCGCTCGGCACCACGTTGTTGACGATTTTGATCAACCCACCGCCCACCATTTTCTTGTACTTCACCAGCGCCAAGTCAGGCTCGATGCCGGTCGTATCGCAATCCATCATGAAGCCGATGGTGCCGGTCGGCGCCAGCACGGTCACTTGCGCGTTGCGATAGCCGTACTTCATGCCGCTGGCCAGGCAGTCGTCCCAGACCTTCTTCGCCGCCTCCCACAGGGGCGCGGGCACATTGCGCGCGTTGACGCTCCCGAGCGCTTGCCGGTGCATGGAAATAACGCCCAGGAAGGAGTCGCGATTTACGCCGTAACCTGGGCAGGGGCCGAGCTCGGCGGCGATGCGCGAGGACTGGAGGTACGCTTCGCCATGCATCAGGGCGGTGAGGGCGGCGGCGTAATCGCGGCCGACATCGGAATCGTAGGGCAGGCCGCTGGCCATCAGCAGCGCGCCAAGGTTCGCGTAGCCAAGGCCCAGTGGTCGGAAGTTGTGCGAGTTCACGGCAATCTTCTCGGTCGGGTAGCTGGCGTTATCGACGATGATTTCCTGCGCCGTGATGATGATGTCAACGGCCTGGCGATAGGCCTCGACGTCGAACTTGCCGTCCGGCGTGAGGAACTTCACCAGGTTGAGCGAGGCCAAGTTGCAGGCCGAGTCGTCGAGGAACATGTACTCGCTGCAGGGATTCGAGGCGTGGATGGGCGCCGTGGCCTTCGCGGTGTTCCACTTGTTGATGGTGGTGTGAAACTGCATGCCCGGGTCGCCACACTGCCAGGCGGCTTCAGCAATCTTATGCATCAGGTCGCGCGCCCGGTAGCTTTTCATGGGCCGGCCGTCGGTGACGCCCTTCGTTGTCCAGTCGCGGTCTTCGACGATCGCCTTCATGAAGTCGTCGGTCACGCGCACGCTGTTATTGGCATTCTGGAAGAAGATGGAATTGTAGGCCTCGCCGCCGAGCGCGGCGTCGTAGCCGGCATCGACCAGCGTCCAGGCCTTGCGTTCTTCCTTCGCCTTGCACTCGATGAACTCCTCGATGTCGGGGTGATCGATGTTGAGGATCACCATCTTGGCGGCGCGGCGAGTCTTGCCGCCGGACTTGATGACTCCCGCAAAGGCATCGTAACCTCGCATGAAGGAAAGGGGACCGGAGGCCACACCGCCGCCCGACAGCGGCTCCACTGAGGACCGGAGTGGCGAGAGGTTCGTGCCCGTGCCCGAACCCCACTTGAAGAGCATCCCTTCGGTCTTGGCGAGGTTCAGGATGCTGTCGAGGTTATCCTGGACGGAGTTGATAAAGCAGGCAGAGCACTGCGGATGCCGGTAGGCCTCAGGGTCCCTTTTGACACCGCCCGTGGCGAGGTCCCAGTAGTATGCTCCCCCCGCACCGCTGCGGTGGTACTTGTGCCACAACCCGCAATTGAACCAAACCGGGGAATTGAACGAAGCCTTCTGGCGAACGAGCAGGTGGAGCAGTTCGTCGTGGAACGCCCGGGCGTCTTCTTCGCTGCGAAAGTATCCGTCCTCGACGCCCCACTGGGCGATGGTGTCGGCCACACGGCTGATGAGCTGCTTGACGCTCGACTCGTGCTCCACCGTCCCAGGTTTCCCGTGAAAGTACTTCGAGGCCACGATGTTCGTGGCCGTCTGCGACCAGTCCTTGGGAACCTCGACGCCGCGCTGTTCATAAATCGTCTGCCCCTTCTCGTTCTGCAGCGAGGCGGTGCGCAGTTCCCACTCGACCTCGTCGAAAGGGTGAGTGCCGGCCTTCGAAAAAAGCCGCTTGAAAGTAATCCCCCTTTCGGTGCGGCGCGTTGTGGCTTCAGTGGCCGTCGGCACACCCGTTGTCGTGGAAACAGCATCCCGCTCCGCCATGTCTTCCTCCGCTCGATCAATTCTGGCGCTGAGCCCTGGGTTGTGCGGTCCGAGCAACTGCCGCCGTAGGGCTTTCGAAGACCAAACCGGCCGACCCCCTCTTCCCTTCGGCCGGACATGCAGCGTCCGGTTGTTTTTTAGCTCCGCTCGGCCAGCTTGTCAAGAGAAAACTACCAGGGTTTGTATCTTTTTTGGAAGGGGCCACAAGATGTTGTGGAAATCCTGTGGAATGTGTGGAAATCTCAGGCCCGCAGTTCAGACCCCTCTGCCCCTCGGAGGCGCTTTCCAACGGATGTGAGGCCGCTGCCCGTCCTGCCTCTCAGGAGGCCAGCTCGCAGGCCCGTCATTCCGCTGCCGGGTCGCCCCGGTGAGGGACGGCCTGGAGGGTATCCCCGTCGCGCAACTCTCCCCTCGAACCCGCAAGCGGGCTCTTTTCCGGCCATTGCCGAAGGGTCCGGGAGGCTAGCTAGGTAGCTGGACCTTGACGTTGGACTTGGTGAGAACCTTGACCAGCATGCCCTCGACAGCCTGCCGGTCAAGTCCGCGAGCCATGGCGATCTCGTCCGCCAGCAACGCCCAGGCGCGGTCCAGCATGCGTTTCTCGCGAAAGGAGAGCGGCTTCGCCTGATTGAGAAGCAGGAGGCCCTTCAGAACTTCCGCCACGTGCTGGAGGGAGCCGCTGCGCATCTTTTCGGAGTTTTCCTTGAAGCGCCCTTTCCAGTCGTGTGGCGTCTTGGACCGTCCCTTCTCCAGGTAGTCCAGAATCGTGCCGATTTCCTTGTTCCTGGCCACGCGCCGCAGGCCGACGTTCGAGACATTGCTCGTCGGCACCATGACGCGCAAGCTGCTCGCGTTGAGCCTGAGCAGATAGAACATTTCCGGTTCGCCGGTCACATTTCTTGTCGAGACTTGCTCTATGATTCCAACACCCTGGTTCGGATAGACGACCTTATCCCCTATCTGAAAGTCCATAAGTGTCCTCAGGTCACGATCAGGAATATACCTTAGATTAAGACGGAATCACCCCAATGTCAAGACGGAGCGTTGTTTTCGCGCCTGCGCGAGCTGCAGCAGCAGGTTCGCCAGCCGGGCGGGATGGTGCCGGGCCACACGACCTTGCACCAGCAGCGGGGCCGTGATGGGCTCGACGCCGAGGGCGCGCACCTCCGCCAAGTCGTTCGCCACAGGTTCGGATTCCTCGGCCGCATATCGCCGACGCAGCGCGGGCGATAACTCCTGCGTATTGAGGATGACATGATCGAACAAGCGGCGGTCGGCGTGGCGATCGAGCGCCAACAGGTGGTCGGAAGCGGTAAAGCCTTGCGTTTCCCCGGGCTGAGTCATCAAGTTGCAGACGTAGGCCTTGAGCGCACGCGAGTGGGCAATCGCCTCCGGGATACCATGCACCAGAAGATTGGGAATCAACGAGGTATAGAGTGAGCCCGGTCCGAGACTGATCAGATCAGCGGCCTCGATCGCCGCCAGGGTCTCGGGCAGAGGCCGGCAGCGTTTGGGAACGACAAAAAGTTGACGGATTGGGACCCTGGTGGCGGTAATCTGCGACTCGCCAGAGATCACCCGGCCATTGCGCAGCTTCGCGCGCAGGCGGACGTCGGAGAGGGTGGAAGGAAAAATCTCCCCGCGAATGGCCAGCACTTCGCTCGAAAGCCGCACGGCTTTGGCGAAGTCCCTTGTCAGGCGGGCGAGCGCGGTCAGGAACAGGTTTCCGAGGCTGTGGCCTTTCAACCCTCGCCCGTCGACGAAGCGATACTGGAAGAGTTGTGTGAGGAGCTTCTCGTCCTCGGCAAGCGCCACCAAGCAATTACGGATATCGCCCGGCGGGAGGATACCGAACTCGCGGCGCAGGCGGCCTGAACTGCCGCCCTCGTCCGTCACCGTAACCACCGCAGTCAGCCGGGTGACGATGGGGCGAGCGGTCGCCGGCCGCGCCACTTCCCCAAGGTGGAGCTTCAGGCCACGAAGCAATGTCGCCAGACCCGTGCCCCCGCCGATGGCCACGACCTTCATTGCTGCATTCTGCCTTTGATGGTTTTCTGACCCCGATGCAGTCCATCGGGGCGGCGCTGACGATGATTGGCTCAAGCCACGCCTTGTTGAATCAGGCGTCGGAAGCGTGGGTCCGAGGCGAGCGACCGGAAGTCCTCATCCTTGCCGGCCTGGTAACGGTTCCTGGGGGAAAGCTCAATGGCAGTCGTCAGGTGGTCGATGGCGGCATCCGGGTTGCCCGCCAGCGCATGCGCGGCGGCCAGCGCGTACCGGATGTGCTCCTGATTCGGGCGGAGCTTGTTGGCCTTGGCGAGGTTCTCCAGAGCCGCTTCGATCTCTCGTGCGTTGAGCTGCGCTACGCCCAAATTGTAGTATTCCTCAGGCGTCCGGGGCACGGGCCTCGCCTGGACCAGCTTCTGCTCGCAGAGGTGGAGGTAGACTTGTGCCCGGTTTGTGACCTCGATTGCCGAGCCTGCCGCAAGTTTCTCGAAGATTTCCTTGGCCTTATCGTAGTTCTGTCTCTGGAACATCCGAACGCCCGCCTCAAAGTTCCTGAGGGCCGCCAGGTACTTTCCGTCCGTCCGAGGCGTACCAGGAGAGCCTTCCGTAGCCATTGCCCTGCCTCTCGTCCTATTCTGGTAACGTCGGCTATTGATTCTATTGGCCGTGCGTAAGGCGGCGCGCGCCTGGCGCCCCGAACCGTTGGAAGAGGCGAGACGGGTTCGCCCTCGGCGCAGACGCGCAACACGCGAGGAAGACCCAACTCGAACTTTCCTTTTTGTCCTAACCATATTAAAAATCAACAGATTAGAGTGAAAGAGCCAGCCCCCGGTCGAGCCATGAAGCCACCTAAACTCTCATTTTATAACAGATTACCGACCCTGAAGTCAATTGGTCCGTGGAACCTGCGGCACTCGTCTGCTTCCAGTCCAGGAATGCGCTGACTGCCCAATATTGGCTCTGCCGCATGCCAAGTAGGTGCACGCCCTCGGGCCAAACCGCCACGCCATCGTATTTCACACCGTCGCGTCAAACGTTCTGCCCTGACCCATAATCCTGAAGCAGGCCCATTTGGACGTGGATGCATTCTGCGGCTCCTTTGATCAGCATGTTGCATGGCATCCGCTCAAGGGTAGGCCACCGATCGAATGTAGCCGTGCGGTACCAAGGTACGCAATGCGTTGACACTCGCCATAGGCTTGGCTATAGTAGCTGAAGCGCGGGTGTCCATCCACGTCCGGCCGGCGGCGTATCTTGACTGCTGGCTCCTACCCTTGACATCCCGCTGAGGGCAGGTTCAAAGGCGCATGAATCTTCCGATTTCACTCACCCTGCTCCGCATCTTTTTCGTGCCCTTGCTGGTGGTGCTGTTGCTCACCAAGGGGCAGAACATGGATTTATGGGCGGTGGGAGTCTTTCTGCTCGCGGCCACCACCGATCTGCTGGACGGATACCTGGCGCGCACGCGGGGGCAGATCACCACCTTGGGCATTCTGCTCGATCCCATTGCCGACAAGCTGCTCATCACTGCCGCGCTCATCTCGCTCGTGGAGATGCGTCTCATTCCGGCATGGATGGTGGTGATCATTGTGGGCCGGGAGTTCGCCGTGACCGGGTTGCGCGGCATCGCCTCGGCTGAAGGCTTCGTGCTAGAGCCTTCGGAACTGGGTAAGACGAAGATGGTCTCGCAGGTCGTGGCGATCACGGTCATTGCCCTCGAACGGCGCTATCCCGTGCTGCACCCCCTCGGCGAGCTTCTTCTGTGGTTGGTCGTCGCCTTTGCCCTGATTTCGGCAGTGCAATATTTCTGGAGCTTCTGGCGAGAGCTCGATGTGCGACTCAAGCGAGTCCCTCAGCGCCGACTGGTCATCTTACGAATGGGAAGGTCGCCAGACGCGCCTCTGGCCGGGCGGTCGGAGGAAGAAGAAGATGTCGCCGCTCAGTGAAGCCGATCAACGAATGCTGTTAGGCCTGGCCCGGCAGGCTTTGGAGGCGTGCGTTCGGAGTGGCCCGCTTCCGGAAGTCGCCGTCCCCTCCGGCACGCTCACGGAAAAAGGCGGCGCGTTCGTGACACTTCACAAAGGCAGCCGGCTGCGGGGCTGCATCGGCTACATCGAAGCCGTAAAGCCCCTGAATCAGACAGTGATGGAGTGCGCCCAGGCCGCGGCGCTGCGTGATCCGCGATTCGACCCTGTCCGGCCGGAAGAACTTCCGTTCATCTCCCTGGAGATTTCTGTGCTATCGCCCATGGAGGATCTCGCGCCTGAAAAGGTCGAGGTGGGG
>JAIQGH010000074.1 GCA_020072655.1 Terriglobia bacterium
TTCGAGGTTGATCTTCGGGCGGGCGAACTGCGCCGCGGCAGTGACAAGATCAAGCTGGGGGAACGACCCTTCCAGATTCTCGCCGCCCTGCTCGAGCGGCCCGGCGAAGTGGTGACACGGGAAGAGCTTCAGCGCAGGCTCTGGCCCGCCGACACCTTCGTAGACTTCGAGCACAGCATCAACACGGCAGTGAACAAACTGCGCGAGGCGCTGGGCGATTCCCCCGAGCAGCCTCGCTTCATCGAGACGCTGCCGCGGCACGGGTATCGGTTTGTTACACCCGTGGAGACGGTCGTTCCGTCGGTCGGGGCGGTTCGCGAACCGCCGCTAGCCAAGCGTCGAATCGTCGCGCTGGCCTGCGGCGCGCTCGTCCTCGCTCTAGCGATGCTTCTCGCTCTCAATGTCGCCGGCCTGCGCGACCGGCTGGCGACAGCCGTAGGGGCATCCCGACCCCCCGGCATGCCCCTACAGAAAATCGAATCCATCGCCGTGCTGCCCCTCGAAAACCTATCCCGCGACCCCGAACAGGAATACTTCGCCGACGGCTTAACCGATGCCTTGATTACCGATCTGGGCAAGGTGGCGACTCTGCGCGTGATCTCGCGAACATCGGTGATGCACTACAAGGGGGCGAAGAAGCCCTTGCCTGAAATTGCGCGGGAATTGGATGTGGACGCGGTGGTGGAAGGTACGGTGCAGCGGTCCGGGAACCAGGTGCGAATCACCGCGCAGTTGCTCGAGGCGCGGGCTGACCGCCACCTGTGGTCGGAGATCTACGAGCGTGACTCGGGTGAAATCACCCGGCTGGAGGAGCAGGTGGCGTTGGCGATTGCCCGTGAAGTCAGCGGGCGGCTGACCCCCGCCCAAGAGACGCGCTTGGCCAGCAACAGAACGACCAACCCGCGCGCGTACGATGCTTACCTCCGCGGCCGGCATCTTTGGGAGCAGAGAACGGAGGAACCCGTTGCAGAGGCAGTCGGATACTTCGAGCAGGCCCTGCGGGAAGACCCCCAGTTCGCACTCGCCTATTCCGGCCTCGCTGATTGCTATTCCGTGGGTTGGTGGTCGAAGGCGGACTTTTCCCTGGCGGAGAAGTACGCCCGGAAGGGGCTGGCGCTCGAACCGGACATGGCCGAGGGACACGCCTCGCTGGGAGCCGTTGATTGGCAGCTCCTTAAATGGGCTGAGGGGGTGAAGGAGTGCAAGCGAGCGATCGAGTTGAACCCCAACTATGCGGCGGCTCACCACTTTTACGCCATCCATTTGTTGTGCCTGGGCCAACTGGTGGAGGCTCTCGCGGAGAACAACCGGGCTCTGCGACTGGACCCATTCTCACTCCCGGTCAACGCGGTGCGACAATACATCCTTTCCGGCCTGCGCCAGTATGATCGGGCGGTGGAGCGGTGCGAGGCGACCGCCGCGATGAACCCACAGTTGCCCTTTCTGTCTTCTCACGGATGTCGCGCCCGGTTTTACTGGATCGAGGGGAGGGTTCCGGAAGCCTTGGCCGACGAACGGAAGGCTGCAACCTTGGCGCACCTTCCGGCGAGGCTGCACGAACTGGATGAGATCGCTGCAGCTTACGCCCAATCGGGCCCTCGCGCTGCGAAGCTGAAGTTCGCACAGCAACTCGAGGCGAAATACCACAAGGGCCAAAGCGTTCCTCTCGAAATCGCTTGCGCGTACGGGGTTCTCGGGGATAAGGGGAAAGTGGTGAAGTGGTTGAACCAATCGTTCCGCGACCGAAACGACGATTTCACCATGATGCTGAAAAGCGCTCCCGAATTCGACTTCGTCCGCGCCGACCCGCGTTTCCAAGACCTGCTGCGCCGCGCGAATCTCCCCCCGTAAGGACGGAATGTAGTAGACGGTAGAGGGCACGCAGGGGAGCGCCGTGCAGGCTAGACACCTGCCCTTCTGCCCGCGGCCGGACCCTGCCCCCATCCCCTGCTGCTGTGGTGGTGCCGCTCGGACGTGGCTTAAGAGGACTCTGCGGTAAGAGTGGCAACCTGGGCAAGCACCAGGTCTGCCAGGGCGTGGATGAAAGTGGGAGAGTCGTTCAAGGCGGGCATGAGCTCAAATTGCTCGATGCCGAGACGCCCGGCGAGCGCGCGGGCTCCGATATCGATTTCGGCGAGGGTTTCGACATGATCGGTGACGAAGGAGATGGGGATGACGAGCACCCGCTTGACGCCGCGTCCAGCGAGGTCACGCAGCGTGTCTTGGAGCGAGGGTTCGAGCCACTTTCCCGGCGCGACCCGGCTCTGCCAGCAGAGCACGTGGGGATTCGCCCAGCCGCCGCACCCCATCACGAGGCGCACGGTTTCCTCGATCTGTGCTTGGTAAGGATCTCCGGCTTCAATCACCGCCACCGGCACGCCGTGCGCGCTGAAAACCAGATGTACATCGTCCGTCGCGGCGCCGCACCATAATTCCCTCCTCGATTGAGGAGGGGGTTCAGGGGTGGTGGACGGCGCGTCCGAAAATCTCTCCAGCCCCTCGTTGATCCTCTCGACGACGGCCCGCAGGTAGCTCGGGTGGTTATAGAACTCGCGCACGAGCCGCGCGGGGAGCGCGTCGCATGCACGCGCGTCGTACTGGCGCTCCCACTCGTGGAGGCTGCTGCCCGTGGTGGTTTTGGAATAATGAGGGTAGAGCGGCAAGAGCACCAGCTCGCGGAATTTGCCGCGCACGACATTCGTGACGGCTTCCTCTGTCAATGGGTGCCAGTAGCGCATGGCCACGAAGACACGCGCGTCTAGCCCGAGCGCCCCTCGCAACTGCCCCTCGAGCGCCCGGGCTTGGCGATGGGTGAGCTCGCGGATGGGTGACCTCCCGCCAATCGCGGCGTAGTGTTCTCGCGCATGGCGCGCGCGATGCCGGGAAACCAGCCGGGCCAGCATCGGCCGTCCCAAACGCGCGAAAGGGAAGTCGATGATGTTGGGGTCGGAAAATAGGTTGAATAGAAAAGGCTCGACGGCTTCGAGCGAGTCCGGGCCGCCCAATTGGAAAAGGACTACGGCAATGTTGGCGTCGGGATGCGGTGCGCTCAGGGTTTGTGCCCTCGAGACTTCGCGGCTCAAGAACCTCGCACTCGGGTGCATCACGTCGCGGCGTGGCGACTCGCACGGGAGGCCACGACCCCTCAGCCTCGCGCAAGACTGCTCGGGTTTCCAGTTAGGACCGATTGCCGCTCTTGAAGCCCTTGTGCGAAGAACTATGCTAACACGCTTGAGCACGTCTGCGGCAGGGGACAACGCCGCGGAAGGGGGCAGCGGTGGCGGCCTGCCTGGAGGAGGCCGGCTTGCCGAAGGCAGCGCCGAGTCTGTAGCTTACTTACGTAGGCTACGGCCAAAGCCCCCATTAGCCCTTTCTCGAACAGGAACCGTCCAATCGCGAGGGGCGCTGCGCTCCCCTGGCCCTTCCCAAATAGCCCCTATATTTTTATAGTGTTACATATCCACGTTCCACGTGAAACCAGCCGCCCCGCGGCGCGGCCTCCTCCAGTGAGGCGCAAGACTTGCGCAGGCCTTGACGTGCGGCCTAAAATCACCGGGTGCTCGCTGAGTCTCGCCTCCACGAACTCCTCTCCCCTTACAGGCTTTCGCTGACCCCGAAGCAATCGGACGCTCTTCTCAGTTATCTGGATCTCTTACTCCGCTGGAACCAAAGAATGAACCTTACGGCTGTCCGGACCGCGGAGGAATGCGTTACGCGGCACTTTGGGGAGAGCTTGTTCCTTGCCAACTGTGTTGCCCTGGGGGGCAGGCTACTGGATGTCGGCAGCGGCGCCGGCTTTCCCGGGCTGGCGCTTAAGATTGTGGCGCCGGAGCTAGCGGTCACGCTACTTGAGCCGGTGGCGAAAAAGAGGGCATTCCTCAAAGAAGTGGCTAGGGCCTGCGAGTTTGACCAGGTGGAAGTCCGAGGGGAGCGCTTGGAAGAATTCTCTCGGGCCGCCTCGGGAGCGTCATTCGACTTCGTCACGGCGCGGGCCGTGGGCAGCCTCGAGGCGCTGATCCGGAGTGCGTCGAGATGCTTGGCGCCCAGTGGTCGAGTGTGCCTATGGCTCAGCGAGCCGCAGGCGGCAGCCATAACGCGGTCCGCCCAAGGCTTGGTGTGGGACCCTTGCAGGCCTCTTCCCCTTGCGCGTCAGCGAGTGATTCTGGTTGGGAGGAATGCCGAGCGGCACACTTGAGGATGGAAAGCCCGTCGGGTGCGACCCCGCGTGGCGGCGCACTTTCCCCTCGTGGCTCCAGAGACCGCCAGCTCGTTTCACGTGAAACATCCACAGGGTTTATCATTGCAAAAGCTCTTGTGGTTTGTTAAATTCTCCACAATTTCAGCCGGTTGAGCTAATTTGGGACGCGTCATCGCAATCGCAAACCAAAAGGGAGGCGTGGGAAAGACCACCACCGCCATTAACCTCAGCGCGGCGCTTGCCCAGCAGGAGATGTGGACGCTGGTTGTCGATTGCGACCCCCAAGCGAATACAACCGGCGGGTTGGGCTTTGCCAAAGATCCCGCGCGCCGCACGCTCTACCACGCGTTTATGATGGACGTTCCCTTGGAGAGCATGGTGCTCGCCTGCGCGATCGAAGGCCTGCACCTCATACCCTCGGAGAAGAATCTCGTCGGGGCAACCATCGAGCTCGTCGAGCTGCCCGAGCGCGAGCAGCTTCTGCGCCGCAAGCTGGAATCTATCCGCGAAAAGTTCAATTTCATCCTCCTCGATTGTCCGCCCGCCCTTGACTTGCTCACCCTCAACGCGCTGGTTGCTGCGGACACCGTGATTGTCCCCGTGCAGTGCGAATATTTCGCCCTCGAGGGTGTCTCCGAACTTCTTGACACGCTCATACGAATCCGGCGAACGCACAACTCCCGACTAGCCGTCGAGGGGATCCTCCTCACCATGTTCGACGACCGAACGAACCTTTCCCACCAAGTCCGCGACGACCTGCGCGACTTTTTCGGCGATCAAGTTTTCTCGACGGTGATTCCCCGTAATGTCCGCCTGGCGGAGGCGCCCAGCTACGGCAAACCGATTTTCCTTTACGACCCGCAATGCCGCGGGGCGGCAAGCTATCTCGAACTCGCCAAGGAGGTCATCAATCATGACCAGAAAGGCGCTGGGCCGCGGCCTTAGCGCGCTGCTGCGTGACGTAGAAGCCCCAAGCGCTGTCGGGCTCGAACTCGTCCCGGTCGAGCAAATCGAGCCGAACCCACTCCAGCCGCGGCGATCATTTCCCGACGCCACCCTCAAGGAATTGGCCGACTCCATGCGCGCCAGCGGGCTGGTGCAACCGATCCTCGTACGCCGCGCCGGGGAGCGCTATCAACTTGTCGTCGGAGAGCGCCGCTGGCGTGCGGCCAAGCTTGCGGGCATCGAAGCAGTTCCCGCCGTCATTCGCGACCTTGGCGACAGGGAGAGCCTGGAGCTGGCCTTGACGGAGAACCTGCTCCGCGAGGACCTGAACCCGCTCGACGCCGCGCGCGGCCTGCGCTCCTTGCAGGAGAACTTTGGCCTCACGCACGAGGAGATTGCCGCCCGGCTGGGGGTGGACCGCTCCACCGTGACGAACAGCCTCCGGCTGCTCCGCCTGCCGGAGGAGGTGCAGTCGCTCCTTGCAGAGGGCAAGATCACCGCCGGGCACGCACGCGCTCTCCTGGCCGTGGACTCGCCGGCCGAGCAGGTTAGGCTGGCTCGCCTGATAGCCGATAAGGGCTTCTCAGTGCGGGAGGCCGAAGCCTTCGCTACTCGCAAGGCCCCGCCCTCCGAGGCTGCCCCCGAAGCGGAAAAGCTCGATCCCAACGTGCGCGCCGCGGTCCTCGAACTCGAGCGCACCCTGGGCACGCGCGTCAAGATTGTGGGCAGTCCGGAGAGCGGGCGCATCGAAATCCGCTACTACTCGCCGGAAGACTTGAACCGCATCTTCGAGTGGATTACGCGCCGCTAGCGGTGTAAGATAGCTCACAACGACGGGTTGTTATCTTGTGTGTACTTTGTCTTAACTAAGTAATTACTAGAATATGGTTTTCTACATGATGATAGCTCGCTGTCGCCGACCGCTCGCTCGACCCTGACACCGACGTTTCGGAGGCCGCCATGGCTCTGTTTTCAAACAAATCCCACCGCCGGCGGGAACTCGCGCCCTACCTCGATGACGACTGGGTGGCGTTCCTCGAGCCGGGCATCGAAGTGGAAGGCAAGATGCGCATCGCCTGCGGGATGGTGCGCCTGAACTGTCACTTCAAGGGTGAAATCAACTGCGAAGGCATGCTGGTGGTGGCCGAGCAGGGCGAGATCGAAGGGAATATCCAGGCGAAACAAATCTCCATCGGCGGCAAGGTGAAGGGTTCGGTGCGCGCCGCCGAATCGCTGGAGATCAAGCAGGCCGGCGTCGTCCTCGGCGACGTCTACACAGCTAAGCTATTTGTCCACCCCGCCGGCTATTTCGACGGCACCTGCCACATGCCCGCCCCCGAACCCGAAAAGCACCCCGCCCCCGGCGTCAGCCCCGAGCGCCGCGCGTGAGGTGGATCGCGCGCAGGATGCGCGGGCCACGTCCGCCGCTCCGTCCGAACAAGCAACAGAACCCGATGAACGAGAGGCCCCGCAGCGCAAGGACTCCTCACCGACCGGCTCGGGCTGCAACCCGGATCAGCTTTGCACTTTGGTCAGCAGCTCGACGAATTTTTGTTCGCGCTCGGCCTGGTCGAGACCCAGGTGTTTCTCCAGCACCTGCGTCGTGTTCATGGAACAGAATTTCGGGCCGCACATGGAACAGAACGCGGCGTCCTTGTAATAGTCATCCTGGAGGGTCTCGTCGTGCATGGAACGGGCGGTTTGCGGGTCGAGTGAAAGCTCGAACTGCCGGTTCCAGTCGAAGAGGAAGCGCGCGTAGCTGATTGCATCGTCGCGGTCGCGAGCGCCGGGGCGCTGGCGTGCCACATCCGCGGCATGGGCAGCGATCTTGTAAGCGATAATGCCCTGGCGAACGTCGTCCCGGTTGGGCAGGCCCAAGTGCTCCTTGGGCGTCACGTAGCAGAGCATCGAGGCGCCGTGCCACCCGATCATCGCCGCGCCAATCGCCGAGGTGATGTGGTCGTATCCGGGAGCGATGTCGGTGACGAGCGGGCCGAGCGTATAGAACGGCGCCTCGTGGCACAATTCGATTTCCTTGTCCACCTGCAGCTTGATCTGGTCCATGGGGATATGGCCGGGGCCCTCGATCATCACCTGGACGTCGTACTCCCACGCTTTCTTGGTGAGCTCTCCCAAGACCTTCAACTCGGCAAACTGCGCCTCGTCGCTGGCGTCGGCGAGGCAGCCGGGCCGCAGACCATCGCCGAGCGAGAATGAAACATCGTATTTCTGGAAAATCCTGCAGATGTCTTCGAAGCGCGTGTAAAGGAAATTCTCCTGGTCATTCTCCACGGACCACTGGGCCATAATGGCGCCGCCGCGGCTCACAATCCCGGTAATCCGCTTGCGCGTCAGGGGGATGAACTCGCGCAGCACGCCGGCGTGAATCGTCATGTAATCGACACCCTGCGCAGCCTGCTCTTCGATCACTTCCAGCATCAGCTCGGGCGTCAGCTCGCGCACGCGCGTCACGCGCGCCAGCGCTTCATAAATGGGCACCGTGCCGATGGGCACCGGGCTCGCGCGCAGGATCGCTTCCCGGATCTTGTGGATGTCGCCGCCCGTGGAGAGATCCATCGCCGTGTCGGCGCCGTAATGGACCGCGGTGTGGAGCTTCTCGAGCTCCTGCTCGATATTGGAGGTCGTGGAGGAGTTCCCAATGTTGGCGTTGATTTTGCACTTCGCCGCGATCCCGATGGCCATGGGCTCAAGTTCCACATGGCGGAGGTTGGCGGGAATAATCATGCGCCCGCGCGCCACTTCGGACCGGACGAGTTCGGGTGCGAGGCCTTCGCGCCGGGCGACGAATTCCATCTCTTCCGTGACGACGCCCTGCCGCGCATAGTGCAATTGCGTGACGATGGGGCCCGTCCGGTTGCGAACCCACTCACTCCGAATCGGGGACAACATAGCCGTACCTCGCTTTCCGAATTCAGTCTACCTTCTCACCTCTCGCCGCGCAACCACTGCCGGGGCAGGCGCGCGGGGGTGAGGCTCAAGAGCCGCTTGCCTCATTCAGTGCTGCCGTCAATCCCTCGGGCGTTTGAACCGCGGGTTGACAGGCATTGCCCGAGCACACGAGCGCCACGGGCGTGCCGTCGAGCGGGAAGTTGGGGAGCGTTGCGGCGAGTCCCTTCGGCAAGTTCTCTGACCTCACGTCTCGTGGGTCAAACGTCAGCACGCGCTTGCCCGCGCGCGGGGCGCGATACGCAGTCTCCAACAAGCGGCGCGTTCGCTCGTCCTCGGCCGCACCAATGACCACGATCTCCAGCGGCGCTTGGAGGTGTTGGCTGAGCGCCAGCCCGTAAGTGGCGGCGAACAGGCCGTACTCCGCCGCTTTCGCCGCGAAGCGATTCAGAATAGCCTCCGCCTTCTCGCGGAGGTCCGGACGGTCGGCCAGCGCCGCGAGCCGGTCGAGCACCAGAACAGCCACCGAATTCCCCGAGGGCGTGGGCGAATCCTGAAGAGGTTTGTAGGCGACTTCCAACCTTCCCTGGCGAGTCTCGCTATCCTTCGCCGTGTCGAAGAAGCCGCCTTCGCGGTCGTCCCAGAACCGGCGGAGGGTTGTTTCCGTCAATTCCAGGGCGTGGTCGAAGTACCGTCGGGCACCGGTCACTTCGTAAGCGTCGAGGAGCGCCGCCGCCACAAAGATCTGATCATCCAGAAAACCGAAATTCGAGATCCGAAATTCGAAAAGCGGAGAAGGAGAAGAACTCGTGACGCCAGCATCCACGCGGGCCAGGCTGTGGAACATGCCTTTCTCCGGGTTATAGCCTCTAGCGAGCAGGAGATCGAGCGCCCGGAAGGCGCGGTCGCCCGCGCCTTCCAGGGCGAGGACCTTGTGCGCTTCGAGCAGAGCCGAAATCATCAGGCCGTTCCAACTCGCGTAAATCGTCTTGTCGACGAAAGGGGTGGGTCGCCGGGCGCGCGCTGCGAGCATTTTGGTCTGGGCGCGGGCGAGAATTTCCCCCACCTCCGCGGGCTTGCGCTCGACGCGGGCGGCGATGGCCTCAAGGGGCTGGTCAATGAAGAGCACGTTCTTCGCGGGATTGTGATGCATCTCGCCCACGGGCTCGATGTGGTAATACTGCGCGACAACCTCAGCTTCGAGCGGATCGAGCGCGGCTCGGACCTCGTCCAGCGTCCAGGTGAAGTAGTCGCCGTCATCTTCCAGGCTGTAGTCGGCGTCCTGGCTGGCATAAAACCCGCCTTCCGCATCGGTAAGGACGTTCTCGACAAAAGAAACAATCCCCAGCGCAATCTCGCGGAAGGACTCGTCGCCCGTCACCTGAAAGGCGCGGAGGTAGTTCCCGAGCAGCCCCGCGTTGTCGTACGCCATCTTCTCGAAGTGCGGGACTCGCCACCGCTCGTCCACCGAGTAGCGGTGGAATCCGCCGCCGATCTGATCGTAGACGCCGCCACGTCCCATCTTCTCGAGCGTCGTCGTGACAACATTCAAGATCCAGGTCTGGCGTGTCTCGAGATAGGTATCGAGGAGGAGATCGAGCGCGCCGGGATGGGGGAACTTGGGCGCCGAGCCAAATCCGCCATGCTGCGGGTCGGACGTGCGGCCGATTTGGGCGAGGATCGCGTCGAGCACGTCGCGGCCAGTCCGAGTGTCGCCGGGTCGAGTTTCCTCCACCTGGCCGAGGGCTTCGGAAATCTTTTCCGCGCTCGCCAGAATATCCTGGCGATGAAGGCGATAGTTCTGCGCAATGCTTTCGAGGGCGCGCTTCATCCCGGGGCGGCCGAAGCGATCGTCGGGTGGGAAGTAGGTCCCTCCATAGAACGGCTTGCCGTCGGGCGTCAGAAACGCGGTCAGCGGCCAGCCCCCCTGTCCCGTCAGGGCGCTCACGGCGATCTGGTAACGCGCGTCGATATCCGGACGCTCGTCGCGGTCCACCTTCACGGGGATGTAATGCTCGTTGATGAGGCGCGCGATCTCTTCGTTCTCGTAGCTTTCCCGATCCATGACGTGGCACCAATGGCACCAAACCGCCCCGATATCGAGGAGGATGGGCTTGTTCTCTCGACGCGCTTGCTCGAAGGCGGCGTCGTCCCACTCCCGCCAGTGGACAGGCTGGTGGGCGGCGCTCCGCAAGTAGGCACTGCGGGCGAGGGACAGAGCGTTTGTTGGTCTCACGTCGTTCATCAATGAAGAATAGAGGAAGCCCGAGAAATTGAATGGAGTCCCTACTGCACGCGCTGGGAACCCGACGGCGGCCCGTCGCGAGTTTCGTCCTCCAGCGGCTTGCGGCCTGCAAAACCTTCTTCGACTCCGTGCCAGTAGCCGATGCGCTCCTCACCCAGTTTCCAGCAAAGGTAAACTTCCTCACCCTCGCGCAGGGTGGGAAAGTCCACGAGGCCTTCGTCGAGGTCTTTCACCAGGCAGCCCGTTTCCTGGATTTGATTCATCGCTTCCTGCAGTTGGGCGACGAGCTTCTCCCGCTGCTCGCGTGTGGCCACGAGTTTCCGGTAAGCGGGAAGCGATCCCCCTAGCGCCATGATTCGGGCAGAGGCCTGCGCCAACTCCCGGTCGAGGCCCTCGACGCGCTCCTTGCTGTCGCGCGCCTGGCGAAGGCAGTGATCGATAAGGGGCAGGAGTTCTTCTGCTTCCTCGCGCTTGAAATATCTGTCCGCCATCGTAGGGGAGCCCTCCGGGCTCCCGCGGGAGGGCCGAGCCCTCCCCTACTTCAGTCCCAGCATCCGATCGAGCGCCACGCGTGCCCAGTGCTTGGTCTCCGCATCCACGCTGACGCGGTTGACCACGTGGCCTTCGAGCAAACTCTCGAGCGTCCAGCAGAGGTGCTGGGGCGAAATTCGAAACATCGTGCTGCACAGGCACCCGCAATCCTCCAACGAAACCACCAGGCGGTCGGGAAGTTCCTGCGCCAAGCGGTTCACCAGATGGATTTCCGTGCCCACCGCCCAGCGGCTTCCCGCGGGCGACTCCGTGATGCGTCTGATGATGAACTCCGTCGAGCCCACGTCGTCGGCCAGTTGGCATACTTCCCAGCGGCATTCGGGATGGGCGATCACCCGGATGCCGGGATACCTTGCCCGAACCTTCTCAACGTGCTCGGGCAGGAAACGCTGGTGAACCGAGCAGTGCCCCCTCCACAGGACGACACGCGCCCGCCGCATCTGCTCCTCGGTCAAGCCGCCCACTTCTTCGTGAGGATTCCAGACCACCATCTGTTCGAGCGGAATCCCCATGCGGTATCCGGTGTTTCGTCCCAGGTGCTCGTCGGGAATGAACAAGCCTTTGTCACCGCGCGCGAGCGCCCATTCCATCACCTTGCGCGCGTTGGAGGAGGTGCAGACCGCGCCGCCGTGCCGCCCCACGAAGGCTTTGATCGCCGCCGTGGAGTTGATGTAGGTGATCGGCACGATGCTGGAGTCGGTAGCGCTCTTGAGATCGCCCCAGCAGACTTCAACTTGCTCCAGGTTGGCCATATCGGCCATCGAGCAGCCGGCATTCAGGTCGGGAAGAATCACGGTCTGGTGGTCGGCGCTCAGGATATCGGCGCTTTCCGCCATGAAGTGCACGCCGCAGAAGACAATATACTCAGCCTCTTTGCGGCCAGCCGCCAGTTGCGAAAGCCTCAGCGAATCTCCACGATAATCGGCGAACTTCACCACCTCGTCGCGCTGGTAATGGTGGCCGAGGATGACGAGCCGCGAACCCAGCGCCGCCTTGGCGCGGGCGATCCGCTCGTCGAGTTCCTGCTCGGAGAGCTCGACGTAGGTTTCAGGGAGCGGATTGAGAAGCGTTGTCGCCATGTTGCCTTGCACCTAAGTTTAGCCTAAATAGATCGCCCTTGCAGGCAAGCTGTAGCGCCGGTCTATGACCGGCGGGCTTCGACGTGCCACGGGCGTCTCGCCCGTGGATCACCCCGATGAGGAGCTACCCACCGATGTACACCATCGTCCGCTTCGGCTGCACGAAGTCCGGCTCGTTGATGCGATGCCCGGGTTCCTTCTGATGGACCACCCGTGTGAAAAACTGCGCGAGATCGTCGTCGGTGGCGCCGTTGCGAACCAGGTGGCGTACGTCGTGCTCGCGCAGCGAGAAGAGGCAGGTGCGAATCTTGCCGTCCGCCGTCAAGCGCAGGCGGCTGCACTGGCCGCAAAAAGGGATCGAAACTGGCGCGATGATGCCCAACTCGCCCTGGCCGTCCGCGAACTGATAGCGCAGCGCCGTTTCGCTGGGCGAACGACGCGGGATCTCGACCAGCGGGAAGACCGCGTTGACCGTCTCAACGATCTCCTTGGCGGTGATGACGACACCGCGACTCCAGGCGTGGTCCGCATCGAGGGGCATGAACTCGATGAAGCGCACGATGAGGTCCTGCCGCCGCGCCAGACGCGCGAACTCTACGATCTCGTCGTCGTTAAAGCCGCGCACCAGCACGATATTCACTTTCACCGGCTTCAGCCCGGCGGCGAGTGCCGCCTCCACTCCCGCCATCACTTTTTCGCACGAGCGCGGGGTGCGCGTGATGCGCGCGAATTTGGCCGGGTCGGTCGAGTCGAGACTGACGGTGACGCGCACGGGCCCGGTCGCGGCAAGAACCGCGGCCATCTCCGGCAGCAGATACCCCTTCGTCGTGATCGCAATGTCCGTGAGGCCACGAATCCGATGGAGATCGCCGATGAAATTGACGATTCCGTCGCGCAGCAAGGGCTCGCCGCCCGTGACCCGCACTTTGCGAATCCCTTGGCCGGCCAGAACGCGCGCCACGCGCAGGAATTCGTCCCAGGTGGGCAGATCGCGATGCGGGAAATAGTTCTTCGGGTCGGCAGACTTGCAGTAGACGCAACTGAAGTTGCACCGGTCGGTCACCGAGATACGCAAGTCATGAATTTCTCGACCGAATTTGTCTTGCAGCATTATTTTGGCCAGTTTTCCGCCAGCCCTTCTGGCTGTCATCTTGAGCGGACTTCGTCCGCCGACGACCGGAGCGAAGGAACCGCAGGGACTGCAGATGCCTCGCTCTGCCTGCCCGCCGCGGGTGGGCTCAGCATGACGGAATCGCTATGTCGCAGCCAAAGCCCCAAGAAACAAGAACGCCGACCCGTGTCTCGTGTCGGCGCGATTCTCCTTTCCAAACACGGGAGGTGGCACAATTTCTCGCGCCACCCTATCGGCCCGCAGGGCTTGGGCTTTCCTCTGCCTTTAGCGCCCCGGGCTCGGAGAATACTTCAATCCTAGTCCATTAGATGGGGCGAGGCAAGCGGGGGTTCGGCAAACGCGGGAGGCCTTGGCCAGTTGGAGGCACCGGCGCCGGATCTCAGGTGATTCCGCAGGTTAAGCCACGGGTTAACGGCTTCTCCACCCCCGTGCTGGTTCCGAGCGGCGGGGCGCTTGCGTTCCCGCCGCCAGAAGACTACACTGCGCGCAACATGGACGAGCGTCGCCAAGTTCCGCGCTATCTCGCCGGGCTCACGGCCGAGTTGACTCACCACGAATCCGGGCCGGTCTCACAGGTTGCCGTGGAGGTGCTTAGCGTCCAGGGGTGCTGCTTGCAGGGCACAGAAATTCCTGGGGCCGGCCGGAAGTGCCAGTTGACGATCCGTTGGCAAGAGGAAGAAATTCGCACCGAAGCCCAAGTGGTGTGGAAAAACTCCAAGGGATGGGCGGGGCTGCGGTTTCTGAACATGGATCGGGAAAGCAGCGAAAACCTGCGGGAGCTGTGCGCCACGCTGGGCCTCCAGCCGTTTGCCCCGATTTCCGCCGACGAGGGCTGAGTCGCCGCCGAATCTTACCTCGCGCTTCACTTGGCCAGGAGGGCGAGAGCTGAGGCGCTCGAAAACGGGAATCGTTTCGAGCGGCGCAGGGTAGTCCCGCCACGTCTGGCCAACTCGACCCGCAACTCAGAATTGTTGAGTGGTTTGAATCCCGCCCCAGAAGCCTTATCATCACCCTTCCTGGGAGGCGTGCGACTTCTCCGGGGCCTTTAGACGATTCCAGGGAGGTATAGCCCTCATGGTTCATCTTCGAAGAGCTGCCGTCTTCTTGATCGCTCTCACCGTCGTCCTCGGGGTGGCGCCACTGACTCCTGGCGAGGAAGCAGGCCAAGCCACGCGCAGTCTCGCGCCCACTCCTCCCATGGGCTGGAACAGCTATGACGCCTACTGCGGCGACGTCAACGAACAGGAATTCAAAGCCAACGCTGACTACCTGGCGGGACACTTGGCGAAATATGGCTGGAAGTATGTCGTGGTCGATTACTACTGGTATTTCATGCATCCGCAGACCGAGGACTTCCAGAAGCAGGAGGAGCTCGAGGTCGCCATGGACGAGTATGGCCGCTTGCTCCCCGCTGAGAACCGCTTTCCCTCTGCGGCCGGCGGAAAGGGTTTCAAGCCGCTGGCTGATTACGTCCACAAGCTGGGGCTGAAGTTTGGTATTCACATCATGCGCGGCATTCCGCGCGCGGCGGTGAAGAAGGACCTGCCGATTTTGGGCGCGGAGGCGCACGCGCGAGACATCGCCGACCTCAAGAACGTCTGCGCGTGGTCCACGGCGATGTACGGGGTCGACGTGGGTAAGCCGGCGGGACAGGCTTACTACGACTCGCTGGCGAAGCTCTACGCCGAGTGGGGTGTCGATTACATCAAAGCCGACGACATGTGTTGGGCGACCCCCCCTGCCACCGAGAACTACCACGCGGCGGAAATCGCCGCGCTCCATCGGGCGATTGTGAAGTCCGGACGCCCCATGGTGCTGAGCCTGTCGCCGGGGCCCACGCCGGTCGCGCAGGCCGCCCACGTCAGGAAGTATGCCGAGCTGTGGCGGATCTCCGGCGATTTTTGGGACCGATGGGGGCTCGTAAGAAAGCACTTCGAACTGTGCCGCGCGTGGGTCCCCCACATCGGGCCTGACCGCTGGCCGGACGCCGATATGCTGCCCCTGGGCCGCATCCGCATTCGCGGGTTCAAAGACGGCGAGCGACACTCACGCCTCACCGCGGACGAGGTGCGGACGCTCATGTCGCTCTGGGCCATCTTCCGCTCGCCGCTCATGATCGGCGGGGAACTGCCGACGATGGATGATGCGACTCTTGTCGTCTTGACGAATGAGGAAGCCATCGCCGTCGACCAGCGCAGCCGGAACAATCGCGAAATCTTCGCGCGTGGAGATCAGATCGCTTGGGCGGCCGACGCGCCGGACGGGAAATCCAAATACCTGGCGATCTTCAATACTGGTGATACGGGGCCGACGGAGGTCGCCGTTGCGTGGCGCGAACTCGGCCTCTCCGGCAAGTGCGTGGTGCGCGACCTGTGGGAAAAGAAAGATGTGGGCGCATTTGAAGGTCAGTTCGCGCCCAAGCTTCCGGCCCACGGTGCGGGCCACCTCGGAACTGAACAGTGCTCCGACGAAATTCAGCACCGCTCCGAAAACGATGGCCGTGGCCGGCCTCAGCACACGCGTCGAGATGACCGTGGCCACGGCGTTCGCCGCATCGTTCCAGCCGTTGGCCAGATCGAACACCAGCGCGAACGCGATAGTGAGAATGAGCGTCGCCAGTGCCAGCGTCGTCATAGGCGCTTCCGTGCCGTGAGCCCCCGGCCCGCGCCCGGCGGGCCTGCTCAGGCGCGCTTCACAAGGATCGTCTGCAACACGTCGGCCACGTCTTC
>JAIQGH010000075.1 GCA_020072655.1 Terriglobia bacterium
TCCGCGGATCTGGCCCTGCTGGCCACGGAGGCGCGACTGCCCGATCTGGCGCAGCCGGCGACGGCGGAGCCTGCGGTCGGCGAGCTGGTGCTCGCCCTGGGCCGCCCGACGGAGGAAGGGCTGGAGGCCAGCCTGGGCAGCAGCCTGCAACTCCGTGTCAAACTCTTCAGCGTTCACATGCCCCTTGGGCTCGACGAGCAGGAGATTGGCGCCCGGCTTCAAGGCCTCGGCAAGCTCCTCGAAGAAAGCATTCATAGCGGGCAATTCATGGACTACGGCAAAGGCAAGCGCAAAATCCGCACTGCCGGCCAAGTCAGCCACCCCCAAGGAATCAGGGGCGGCCACACGCGCATCAACCCGTTCCAGAACCCCCGCCTTGGCAAGCCGGCGTTTGAGTCCCGCGATCATTCTGGCCTGCACATCCACGGCGACAACCCGGCCGGAAGGCCCCACTAAACGGGCCAGTTCGAGCGTGAAGAAGCCCATGCCTGGCCCAGGTTCGAGGACCGTCATCCCCTCGCGAACGTACGGCGACAGGATTTTGGCCGGGTCCTGAGATAGGCGCCGAATCCGGCTGGCCAGCAGATAGCCAAGCCACCAAGGGCATACACGCTTCGCCATGCCGTCCCTTTCCCGGGAAGAGATTATAACCGAAAGCAATCAGGAGGATTGGAAGGTCAGCAAGTGAACGAAGCTGGTATGATCGTCCGCACGCTCTTGGGGCTTATTGGGATGGCGCGAGGGTCAAGCTTATTCCGCGAGTGGAGGAACAACGTGGATCTCGGTCTCGAAGGCAAGGTCGCCATGATTGCGGGAGCCAGCCGCGGGTTGGGCTTCGCGATTGCCAAGGCGCTCGCCGCGGAGGGCGCGTCGATTTCGATTGCGTCCCGCGATCCCTCGGCCATCGACGCCGCCGCAAACCAAATCCGGCAAGATACCGGAGCCGCCATTCTCGGTGTGGCCGCCGACGTTCGTTCCGCGGAGGCTATCGAGCGCTGGCACCGCGCCACGGTCGAGCGGTTTGGCGGCGTAGATCTTCTGGTTACGAACTCAGGCGGGCCGCCCGCCGGGCCCGTCGAAGCCTTCGATGATGCCGCGTGGCAAAAGGCGTTCGAATTGCTCGTGCTGAGCGCGCTGCGCATGGTGCGAGCCGCCGTGGCCTCGATGGCGGAACGGAAGGGCGGAAGCATTCTGCTCCTCACCTCTTCGTCAGTAAAAGAACCGATCTCGAACCTTGCGCTCTCGAACGTCCTGCGGCCTTCCGTTACGGCGTTGGCGAAGACGCTCGCCAACGAGCTCGCCCCCAGAGGCATTCGCGTGAATCATCTCATCCCTGGGAGGATTGCCACTGACCGGCTGCGCGAACTCGACGAGGTGAATAGTCAGCGGGCGGGAATTTCGCTTAGTGAGCACCAGCGGCGGGTGGCCGCCGCTATTCCGCTCGGCCGGCCGGGAGCTCCCGATGAGTTTGCGCGCGCGGCAGTTTTCCTGCTGTCCGGCGCGGCTTCGTATATTACGGGAGCGACCCTGCAGGTCGATGGTGGCTTGATTCGCTACGTCATGTAAGCGCGTTTCATCCCCAGGCTTGGACGCCTGCAGCGCAACACGCGAAGTAAGGCTCAGCGTCCAGGCCAAGACTGCTTGCTGGGGATGTACGCGACGCCGTAGACATTCACGCCTGCGGCCGGGTCTTCGCCGGCGTAAACGATGCGGGCGGCGGCGAAGATGTTGGCGCCGCCATGCTGGTAGGGCAAGGCCGCTTCGATGACCCACCCTTCACGATAGTGTTTCTTGCTTTTGAAGCGGAACCCGCCACGCGAAAGGTTGACGGTCTGCACAACCTCCTCGCCGTATTGCGGATAACGGATGCACGCGTCCGCCTTCAAATCAAGCCGAAGGTGCTTGCGGTCATTCTTGGTTCGCTTGGGAGGAGGGGCGGGCAGCGTGACCGCCGGTTGGGGGGCGGCCTGGGGCAACTCCTCATCGCCCCGCAGATGAGTTTCTCTCCACACGCTCAAGTCCGTACATTTCCGGCAATGGCGGGAGATCGAGCGGTTGGCCTCAAACACTTCCGCTTCGATCTCGTGCAGGTACACGAGTTCCCGGCTATGGCAGCGGATGCACTCCAACAGGACGCGTCCCACGCCCGCCTCTGCTTCGTCTACGGCGGGGAACTCGATGTCCCAAATGTTGGTGTCAGCATCGAGTAGCTCGACACCGTAATAGAAAGCGCCGTCACGGGTGCCACCGACCTGGCCGAGGATCCGCGCGTCCGACTCCTTGCTGGTCGTCAGGCAGCGGATATTGATTTCCTGGTGCGGAACCAGCTTGCGTCGCAGCAAGATCTTGGCCCCGTGGCGACCGATGACGGCAGTAATTCCCTGCTCCAGGAAACCGGATCCCATGGCGTCCGATCCGGTGACCACGATGGGGAGCTCGATGGAAATTCGGTCACTGCGACGGGCTGCGTGCGGCATCATCGAAGTCCACCTTGGGGGATGAGGTCCACGTCGTCATTCAGGAACGCGCACCCCGCTCAGCGTTCCGTGCCGTCCGATCCCCGAGAGATCCGGCACACGCCAGTTCCCTGTGCCCGCTTCCGCGGCGAGCACCCTCATTATATCGAGGCGAAGAGTTTGGTGGAAGGATGGCTAGACCGTTAACCCCGGCCCTGCTCGTCGCGGCATCTCCAAACGTGTTGCGAACCCTGCCGCCTTCGGCATAAACTGTGACCCCATCCCGATCCGGGGAGGTCGGAGAAAGCGCATGGGAGCTGAAAAGCGGCGGTCCGACCGCCTTATGCTGACGATCCCTTTGCTGGTGCAAGGGGTTGACGCGAAGGGACGCACCTTCAAGGACGAAGCCCGGACGATCAGCCTAAACCGGCACGGCGCCCGCGTTCAAGTCGCCCGCCCGCTACGCGCGGGTCAGACCCTCATGCTCACCAACCTAGTGGGCCGCCGGGAAACGGAATTCCGCGTCGTCGGTCCCGTCGCGCCCATTACTGAGCAAGGTGGAGAATGGGGCGTCGAGTGCCTCGACCCGACGGAGAACATCTGGGGCATCCAGTTCCCACCTGTCTCGGAGGAAGAGGGGAGAGGGTCAAACGCTCTGCTGGAGTGCCGTCAGTGCCATGCGGTGGCCTTGCTGCGCCTGTCGTTGGTGGAAGTCGAAGTACTCGAAACTTCGGGGTTGCTCACCCAGGCCTGCACAAGCTGCGAATTGGCTACTCCCTGGGGATACGCTGAAAAGCAGGTGGCGATGTCTGGCCCGCCCGAAGAGGCGGCGATGGTCGCCGAGGCGCAGGCCGAAGCCCGCGCCGCCGCCCGCGGCGGGATCGACCAGCGGAAATACCGCCGCGTGTCGCTGCAGCTCCCCCTGATGGTTCGCGATTACTACGGCGGCGTTGAAATGAGCAAGACCGAAAATGTCTCCAAGGGCGGGTTCTGCTTCGTCAGCGAGAGGGACTACCACATCGGCGAGGGCGTCCTCGTCGTCTGCCCCCACAATCCCTCCGCCCAGAATATCGAGGTGCGAGCGCGCATCGTCCGCCAGCGGCCCGTGGAAGGGACAAAACGCAAAGTTTACGGTGTCCGCTACGATGCCGCCCCGGCCTAGGAAGGGCAAGCGCCCTGCGGAATTCCGCCTCGCTTTCCCGCCCGCGATGAACGCCGCTGGGCACACTCACCATCGGACGAAGACGACCCCACATTGCCGAACCGTTTCCCCGCGAATAAAATGAAGTGAGCATGTGTGTGTCGGGTCAGCCGATGATCGAAGGGAGGCTGGGCATGAAGCAGGACATACCCTCAGGCATTGGCCGTTTCAAGACACTGCTTGGCGTTTTCGCATTTGCCTTAATTACCTTCCTGGCGGACCCACGCGCCGCTCTGGCTGGCCCTCGGGCACCCGCGCTCCCGGGCGGTCAGGCCAGCAGCGTCGGCCAGGAACCGCCGGAAGTTCCAGGCGCCATCGAAGAATCGAGTCCGCGCGCGAAGATCGCGCGCAAGCAGCGGCAGGAATTCCTGAGGCAAAAGTTCGAAAAAATGAAACGTGAGGCCGAAGAGCTGACTTCCCTCGCCAATTCCCTTCAAGACGAGCTGGACAAATCCAGCGAGAACATCCTCTCCTTGCAGATCGTGGACAAGGCCGAAAAGATCGAGAAGCTCGCGAAGCAGATCAAGAACAGCGCGAAAGGGGACTAAGCAGCAGGATGGCAGAAACCCCGAGCTTGTAGACCCCGGCTTGGGGTGCCGAGTCCAGTTACGCGCCACGCACTCTTGACTGTTTAACCCGCAACGGCCCAGGCCGATTACTCAGGGCCGCGCGTCGTGCGGATCCGCATCCCGTAGAACGATCGGTACACGAAGTAATACGACACGGCAAAGAACACTGCCGCCAAGCCGTGGGTCAGACCGCTGCCGCTCGTCGCGGTCAGTTTCACCGCGAGCTCCACCGCCAGCAAGCCGAACAGGGTCGTGAACTTGATGATCGGGTTCAGAGACACCGAAGAGGTATCCTTGAAGGGGTCGCCCACTGTGTCGCCGACGACGGTTGCGTCATGGAGGGGGGTGCCTTTTTCCTTCAGTTCGACTTCGACAATCTTCTTGGCGTTGTCCCACGCCGCGCCCGCGTTGGCCATGAAAATAGCCTGATAGAGGCCGAAGGCGGCAATCGACATCAAGTAGCCGATGAAGAAGAAGGGATCGACAAAGGCAAAGGTCAGCGTCGCGAAGAACACGGCGATGAAGATGTTCAACATGCCCTTCTGCGCATACTGCGTGCAGATTTGGACGACTTTCTTGCTGTCGGTGACGGACGCCTTCTCGACTCCCTCCAGCTTGATGTTGGCTTTAATGAACTCCACGGCGCGATACGCGCCGGTCGACACGGCCTGCGTCGAGGCTCCCGTAAACCAATAGATGATGGCGCCACCCGAGACCAGCCCCAGCACGAAGGGCGCGTGCAAGAGGGAAAGCTTGTCCACGTTCGACGCCAGGCCGTTCGTGAGCGCCATGATGGTGGCGAAAATCATCGTCGTAGCCCCGACCACAGCGGTGCCGATTAGCACCGGCTTGGCCGTGGCCTTAAACGTGTTGCCCGCGCCGTCATTGGCCTCCAGCATGTCTTTGGCCGTATCAAAGTTCGCATCCAAATTGAAATCCCTCTTGATTTCCTGCTGGACGTTAGGAATCTGCTCGATCAGCGAAAGCTCGTAGACCGATTGCGCGTTGTCCGCCACGGGGCCGTAAGAATCCACCGCGATGGTCACCGGGCCCATGCCCAGAAAGCCGAAGGCGACCAAGCCGAAGGCAAACACCGGCGCCGCGAGCATAATGTTTCCTAAACCTCGCAAGCTGACATAGGAACCAATAGCCATGAGCAACATCATCGCCAGCCCCAGGTAGTAGGCCGAAAAGTTGCCGGCTACAAAGCCGGACAGGATATCCAGCGACGCTCCACCTTCCCTCGCCGCGGCCACGACCTCCTTGACGTGCCGGGATTCGGTGGAAGTGAAAACCTTCACCAACTCCGGGATTAGAGCGCCGGCCAGCGTCCCGCAAGAAACGATCGTCGACAGTTTCCACCAGAGCGTGGGGTCCCCACCCAGCTCGGGAATGATCAAGGAGGAGATCACATAGGTTAGGGCGATCGAAGTGAACGACGTGATCCAGACGAGCCATGTCAGCGGGGTCTCGAAGTTCATCTTGTCTGCGTTCGCGTACCGAGCCTTGGCGATGGCAGCGGTGATGTAGTAAGCCGCTGCGGCCGCCACCAGCATCACCACGCGAATCACAAAGATCCACACCAGCAATTGCACCTTGATGGTCGCGTCCTTCACGCCCAGAAGGATGAAGGTGATCAGCGCGACGCCCGTCACGCCGTAGGTCTCAAAACCATCGGCGGTCGGCCCCACCGAATCGCCCGCGTTGTCTCCCGTGCAGTCCGCGATCACGCCCGGGTTCCGTGCGTCGTCTTCCTTGATCTTGAAGACGATTTTCATGAGGTCGGAGCCGATGTCCGCAATCTTGGTGAAGATGCCACCGGCGATGCGCAGCGCCGCGGCACCCAGCGACTCGCCAATGGCGAAGCCGATGAAACACGGCCCGGCATAGTCTCCCGGAACGAAGAGCAGAATGATGAGCATCATCAGGAGCTCGACGCTGATGAGCATCATGCCGACGCTCATCCCGGACCGCACCGGAATCCTGTAAACGGGATACGGTTTGCCGCCCAGGCTGGCAAAGGCCGTCCGGGAATTCGCAAAAGTGTTCACGCGGATGCCGAACCAAGCAACCCCGTAACTGCCGCAAATTCCCACGACACTGAACAGGAGGATGATCGCCACGCGCAAGGCCTCATATTTGAGCAGCACCCCGAAATAAAGCACGATGATCGCGGCGATGAAGACCCAGAGCAGGAGCAGGAACTTGCCCTGCTGGATGAGGTACGTCTTGCATGTTTCCCAAATCAACTGGGAGATCTCCGCCATGGAGCGGTGGACGGGCAGGTTCTTCAGGCGGCTGTAGATAATGAGACCGAACAGCAGCCCAAAAATGCAGAACAGAATGCCGACCATCAGCAGCCGATGGCCCCCGACGCCCAGGAATTGCACTTGCGTGAAATCCGGAAGCTTCAGATTGGCCTCGCCGGCAGCTTGCTCAGGAGGCTGGGCCAAAGCCGAGGTCGCGCTTGCCAGCGCCAGGACAAGAGCAGCCGCGAGTGCCTTGGCGAACCGACATCGATAGAACCAGCCACGCGGCGCCGCCGTGGTACCTGGTTTCGCCTTCAAGGTCCGCCGAGCGAGAAGATGGGCAGCAATCAACAAAAACACACTGACACTTAGGCTTGCAGCTAAATCCATGGAACTACCTCCGAGCAGATCTCGCGTTCGTGCCCCCGAGGTGGGTTAAGCCGACGAAGTCGGCCTTAAAGTCTTCGGGAAGGCTTCCGGATAATCTTGCGAGAGCAAAAGTTTATAACACACGCGAAAAAACAGCGTCAAGGATAGGTCGCCAAACAGCTCGCAACCCGGACATTTTTTCGTCCGCGGGGACGAAAAGTCGCCCTGCCACCCTTCCTCGCGGTAACGAAAGTGCCAATTCTGTCAAATGATCGCACGCCGCTCCCGCGGTTGACGCCACCGGAAGGCCTGTGATATCAACGCCGGGCAGCGTATGGAGGGTCATAAATTGAAACCCAAGGTTTTCGTCACCCGACCGCTTCCCCAGAGGGCTCTTGACCTCCTTGCCGGGCATTGTGAAGTGCGGGTCCATCCTGTCGACTCCGGGCTCAGACCGTCGGAACTCGGCGAGGCCTGCCGCGACAGCGAGGGTATGCTAGCCGTGGGGGTGCGCGTTGACGAAGAGGTGCTTGGCCAGGCGCGAAAATTGCGCGTCGTCGCCAACTGCGGGGTCGGATATGACCACATCGATATTGCCGCCTGCACGCGGCGCAAAATCGTGGTAACAAACACTCCGGGTGTGCTGACCGACACCACCGCCGACCTTGCGTTCGTCTTGCTGATGGCCGTAGCGCGCCGGGTTGTGGAAGCGGACCGATTCGTGCGTGAAGGCCGCTGGCAGCACTGGGAATTCGGCATGCTCTGGGGGGCCGACGTCCACCACAAGACGCTGGGGCTCTGGGGTTTCGGCCGCATCGGCCAGGCGATGGCCCGGCGTGGGCGCGGCTTCGACATGAAGATTCTCTACCACTCACGGCGCCGCGCCGACGAGAACCTGGAGCGCGTCCTCGGCGCCCGCTTCGTGGACCGCGAGACGTTGCTCAACGAATCCGACTTCCTCAGCCTGCACACGCCGATGACAGCGGAGACTCACCACCTCATCGGGGCGAAGGAATTGAAACTCATGAAGCCCTCCGCGTTTCTCATCAACACGGCGCGAGGCAAAGTGGTTGATGAAGAGGCTCTCGTCGCCGCCCTGAAGGCCAAGACCATCGCAGGTGCTGGCCTCGACGTCTTCGAGCACGAGCCGAACCTCCATCCCGAGCTGACGAAGCTCGCGAACGTCGTTCTCCTCCCCCACGTGGGCAGCGCCACCGGCGAAACGCGCCTGGCAATGGCGATGCTCGCCGCCCAGAACCTGCTGGCCGTGCTGGAGGGCCGCCGCCCGCCCAACGTGGTGAACGCGGAAGTCTTCGATTAGGTTGCAGGAACGGCGCGGCAAATCGAATGCGCGCGTTGCGGCCCCGATGCACGTAATCGGGGCCCTGACGCTAACCCGTATTACCACAAAGGCCCTTTGAGGGTTGTAGCCTTCTGCCTTCTGCCTTCTGCCTTCTGCCTTCTGCCTTCTGCCTTCTGCCTTCTGCCTTCTCACTTCTGACTCCCCTTGCGTTTCCTGCAATGCTTCCCAATAATGAAGGTATGCTGACAAGACACAATATTCGCCTGACGCTGGAAGGCGCGCGAGCGATTCTCGCCGCCGCGGAAAAGAAAGCTCGTGAAATTGGTGTGCCCGTGAACATCGCTGTGGTGGACGAGGGCGCCCACTTACTCGTGTTTGTGCGCATGGACGGCGCCAAGCTGTCTTCAATCGAGGTTGCCCTGACGAAGGCCCGGGCGGCAGCGCTCCGCTGCGCGCCCTCGGGGCCGTCGCCAAGTGCCGAAGAGCCAAACGCTGTCCTGTCGCTGGGATTGTCGCTGGCCACCGAAGGCAAGCTCACGGCGATTCGCGGGGGGCTGCCGCTCCTCGTGGACAAGCAATACGTCGGGGGTATTGGGGTAAGCGCCGGCACGGAAGACGAGGACGTGCTCATCGCCCAGGCCGGTGTGGACGCGCTCAAGGCGATGGCGTGATGGGAACTGGCATTAAATCCGCCAAGAGCGTAAGCCTTCCCTATCCCAGCGGCAAACAATTCGCCACCACGATCTTTCTCGAGACCGTGGCCGCGATCGACGTCCGCCACACGATGCTCGCGAAGCTCGAGCGAGCCGGCGAAGCCCTCGTCGTGGGTGGCGTCGCGGTGCCGCTGCCGCGGCGGCCCTATGTCATTGCCTTCGGCAAAGCGGCGAATCGCATGGCCGCGACACTCCACGAGATTCTGAGCGGGCAAGTGGCCGGGGGCGTCGTGGTCAGCTCCGCCGAGCCCGGCAAGCGCCTCGAGCCGTTTCGCTACTACCTGGGCGGGCATCCCTATCCCAACTCTGGCAGCTTGGCGGGAGCGGAAGCGGCGCTGCGACTGCTGACGGGCCTTACCACGGATGACGTCGTGATTTTCCTGGTCTCGGGCGGGGGCTCGGCGCTATTCGAGATGCCCTTCGATCCGAGCATTACGCTCGCCGCCCTCATCGAATTCAACCGCGTGCTGGTCGGCTGCGGGCTGCCCATCGAGCAGATCAACGTATTGCGCAAGCACCTGTCCGCCATCAAGGGAGGAAGGCTCGCCACGCGCGCGCATCCCGCGCGGACACTGACGGTGTTCATCTCCGACGTGCCGGACCACCTGCCTTCGATGGTCGCCTCGGGCCCGACCATGCCGGACGAGTCCACCCTCGAGGAGTGTTACGCCCTCGCCCAGGGGAACAATTTGGTAACGAAGTTTCCGGCGACCATTCGGAAACACTTCATCGAGCGTACCCTGGAAGAGACGCCGAAGCCCGGGGATGGTCGCTTTGCGGGCGCGCGCTATCACTGCCTGCTCGCCAACCGCGATGCGGTCGAAGCCGCCAAAGCCGTCGCCGAGAAGCTGGGGTTCATGTGCGAGGTCGACCCGAACGTCTGGGACGCCGACTTCCAGCAAGTCGCTGACGCCAGCCTCGCCTCCTTGGGAGCCCTCGCTCAAGTGCATCCCGGACAGGCCGTGTGCCTGGTGGTAGGAGGCGAGGTCACGTGTCCGGTCACGGGTCCCGGAACGGGCGGGCGAAACCAGGCGTTTGCCCTCTACGCCGCGCAGAAAATCGCCGGCCAAAAGCGCCTCGTGCTAAGCGCCGGCACCGATGGCCGCGACGGGAATAGCCCCACGAGCGGCGCGGTCGCCGACGGGCAAACCATCTCGCGCGCCCATGCCCTCGGCCTCGACCCCGCGCAATACCTGGCGGGGAGCGACTCGTATCATTTCTTCCGCACGCTGGGCGACACGCTGGACATCGGCTTCACCGACAACAACGTCCGCGATGTAAGGGTTTTGCTCGATTTCGGCGAGTGAAGCTCGTAGCGCCGGGCTTCGGTTCGACTTCGCCCCTCGGCTTTGCTCGGGGCCCTGAGCTTGTGGAAGGGCTCACCGCCCCGAGCCTGCCGAGGGGCAGCCCGGCATGTGCCCCGAGGAATCGGGGCGCTACATCCCTTGCGGAGGTTTGGCATGTCTCAATCCGTCGGGTTCATCGGTCTGGGGATCATGGGCCAGCCCATGGCTTTGAATCTGGTTAAGGCGGGCTTTCAAGTTGCGGTCTTCAACCGCACGCGGGCGAAAGCCGCGGAGTTGGAGAAGGCGGGCGCGCGAGTCGCCTCCAACCCCGGCGACGCGGCGCGCGACGCGGACTTCGTGATGAGCATCGTGAGCGACTCGGCCGCTTCCGAAGAGGTGATGCTCGGCAAGGAAGGCGTGCTCCAGACCGTGAAGCCGGGCGCCATCGTGATCGATTCGGCGACGATCAGCCCGGCGGTCAGCCGGAAACTGGCCTGCCACACCGCGGGCAAGCAGGCGAGCTTCCTGGACGCTCCGGTGACGGGCTCGAAGCACGGCGCCGAGAAGGGCGAGCTCACTTTTATGGTGGGCGGCGAACGCGAGGTGTTCGAACGAGCCCTGCCGGTCCTGAAGGTGCTGGGCAAGAAACACATCTACTGTGGCACGCACGGCTCGGGACTTTCGGCGAAGCTGGCGCAAAACGTCATCCAGTCCACCATGCTTGAGATCTTCTGCGAAGGCTTCGTGCTGGCCGCCAAGGCGGGGGTCAAGCCGGAAACGATGTTCGAAATCATTCAGTCCAGCATGGCGCGCGCCGCCCTGACTGACTTCAAAGCGCCTTTCATCTTCAAAGGCGACTTCACGCCTTACTTCCCCCTTAAGTGGATGCACAAGGACGTGACCCTTGCCCTGGAAGCAGCTTTCGCGCAAGGCGTTCCTATGCCCACGGCGGCAGCGGTGAAGGAAGTCTACGCCGCCGCCAAGGCGCAGGGGCAGGGCGAACTCGATTACGCTGCCGTAATTACTTTCCTGGAAGGCCTGGCAGGGGTGCAGGTGCGGGCGGGACAGTAGACGGTAAATGGTATGCGGGGGATGGGTCGCGGCTCCTTATTCCCGCAGGTTTGCTGTACACTACTGGCTGCTACCCGTGGGCCAGCAGCTCTCAGCCCTGGCCGACCGTGATGACATACCTGATCTGGCAATGCCTGAAATGCGGGTACGCGCTCGTAGCGAAGGAGCCGCCCGAGCGTTGTCCCGACTGCGGGGCCCCACGGGAAGAATTTGTGCTAATCGATGAAGATTGACAGGCTGCTGAAAAACGACTTTCGGCGCTGTCATTCCGACCCTGAGCGAAGCGAAGGGGAGGAATCTCGCTCTGAGAATAAACGCCTGACGAGATTCCTTGTCGTCCCGATAAAATCCATCGGGACTCCTCGGAATGACATCCCAGACGGGTTTTCAGCACGCTTCTAACCCCACCAACGCTTTTGCTCAACCCTCTTTTCCGCAAATTAGCCCTTTGCCTGCCGCAAATAGTCATCCTTCCCCGTCAGCCAGTCGATGCGGATAGGACTGAAGATGTCGTAACCTCGGTAGTCCTCAAGCGCCACGGCACTGTGTGGAACGTTGGACGGAATCACCAGGACGTCGCCCGGGCGGAGGACCACTTCCTGCCCTTGCAGCTCCAGGCGCAAAGCACCCTCGAGGGCGTACGAGATTTGCTCGCTTTCATGTTGATGCAGCGGCACAATGGCGCCCTGGTCGATAGTGATCTCGGCGACCATCGCCTTTTCGCCGGAGATGATTCTCCGCCGCATCTTGGGGTTGACAACTTCCTCTTTGACGGTTCCCCAATTGAAGAGTTGCATCCTGTCTCCTTTCCACACGAGTGTTCATAAGGGCGACGACATTCTACAGGGGAATTCCTTGGTATGCACTCTGGGCTCCTTGCCCGGTAGTGTCTCAGTTTGAATTTTCAGCTAGTGGTGCAGTTTCAGCATCAAGCCCTAACATGGCTCACTCGGTGGCCCACTCCGAGGAAGGTTAAGGTCGCTGATTTCGCTTACAACGCTTTCTACTGAATCACGAACTTGGTCAATTCCTTGGTCAATTGACTCTGACATTTTCAGAATTCGATGCAGATAGTAGACAGCTACGGCGAGCAGAATGACGGCAACGAAACCTTCTAATTCGGCCATTGGAATGTACCTCGCATTTGACAGGCGTGATAGGTTATAAGAAGGGAAAGCCCCGATGCCAGTCGGGGCTGTAATGTTGTTCGGGCAACACTCGAACTCTAACACAGGAGTTTGCCCAAATGAACAGAATTATTTTGTTCTTGCTTCGGGTATTCAAGCGCGAACGGAAATCTGCTTCTATTTCGCATCGTTTAGGGTGGCAGACACGCGCCGTAAAAGAGCAGCGGAATCCTCAATCATCTGAGGGCTAGGCGAGCCTCTGTGACCGTCTCGCATCTGCTGAAGAATAGTAACAACAGCAAGGAAGCCGGATTGTATCCAATGACCGACGTTTTCTAATTCCTCGGCTTTATTTGTGTTGTCCATAATGGGTTTTCCTCCAATGGAGGAACATCCTAACACTTTCCCCGCTATCCTTGAACTGCGTCCAGCATTTCTTGGATTGTCCACACATGGTCTGAAATTCCCGCCTCCATCGCTGGTGTAACTCTCAGCGTCTTGTGAATCCGGCAGAAATTGTAGTGCATGAAGTGAAGGGCCACTTGATAGGCGTGGTTTTCAACTTTCTTTGAGAACGCATTCGTTAATCTGGTGAACCGACGCATCCCCATTCTCATCGTTAGGTTCTGCCGCTCAACATAGCTGGTGGAAATGTACTTGGGGTCGGGATTGCCTTGGACCCTTTTCGTTTCGCATCCTAGACACTCGGCGGGACTGTAACGGGTTTCTTCTTGCGATGCGCCATAAATCTTCACCAGTTGGGCAAAGTCCACGTCTGCGCCAAACGCGCCTTCAACCGCTTCCAGGTAAACCTTAAGCCCGTCCGTTGTCAGTTGAACCCTATTTGCTAGGCGGCCCTTAAGATCATCAATGAACATAGTGGCCGATTGCGCGTCACGGTTTCCCACCATGAACGAAGGAACTAACTTCGTGTCAGCATCAAGGGCCGTCCACGTCCAAACGTCTCCGTAACCAAACCGACCTTGCTTTTCAGGGGGGACGTTCTTTTGCTTCGCGTAAACGAAGGCCCAAATCTCATCGCATTGGATTCTCTTGCAGTCCAGGTTGCGCAGGGTCTTATCCTGGTACTCCGCAGAGGCGGAGCCTACATCCACTAGAAGTTTCGTAACCGTATTGATGGACACACCTGCAAGGCGACTCGTAGCCCGAAGGCTCATTCCCTCAATCAGCATTCCAATGATCCTTGCTCGCTCTTGAATAGGCAGTCTGTTCATGTCATTGAATGTATCACCCTTCCTTTCGTTTGTCAAGCATAAAGTTCAGTTTAGCGGCACACTATACTGATCCGTGCCGCAAAATATTCAATTTAACCCATAACTATGATACCATATTAGGCAGATTCGTAGGCACGTAATCTAACGTAGCGCCGCAAAAATCGGCACGGTGTGGTTGAAGGAGGAGCAAATGCCAATCAGCACGGAAGTAAGGCGGTTGTCCGCAAAATGGAGTACGGGAGTTGGCTGGCCGAAGAGGCTCGATTGGATTGAGATACAGGGCATCCACGGGTGGACGGGCCAGCGTATTGAATTGAGATACCCAATCATGGCTGTGATTGGCGAGAATGGCGCTGGGAAGAGCACCATACTCCAATGCGCTGCATCTGTGTACAGCTCTCAGAAGTCCCCGGAGAAGAAAAAAGTTCGCTACGCTTCTGATTTCTTTCCAGACACTAGGTGGGAGAAAATCGAGAAAGCAGAGATTCGTTATTCCTTACGAGAGGGAACAACGCGGTATGAAAAGATGATTAACAAGCCCACGGGTCGTTGGCGCGGCAATCCAGAGCGGAGGGAACGAAATGTGATCTACGCTGACCTAAGACGCATTCAACCAGTTGGTGCTCGCGTCGGCTATGCAAGGCTTGCCAAACCTAATCTTGAAGAAGCAAACTCAGAACAATTTGGGTCATCAAAATTAGTAAGATTCAAGCGCATCATGAACCGAGAATACGAAGTCGCACGCATGGTCACGACCAGTATTGACTCTAAGCGATCAGTCCCTGTTATCATGCAACGCGGTCAACAATTCTCAGGATTCCACCAAGGTGCGGGAGAAACGACCGTCGCTGAATTGATTAAGCCCGACTTCCCACAATACAGCTTGGTATTGATTGATGAAGTGGAAACCTCGTTGCATCCCCGCGCTCAGCGAAGGCTGATTAGGGATTTGGCAGAGAAATGTAGAGAGTTGGAGTTGCAGGTAATTCTCACGACACACTCGCCGTACGTCCTCGATGAACTCCCCTTAAAGGCCCGTGCCCACATTTTGGAAATAGCGAACACAAGGCAAATCATATATGAGGTCAGCCCCGAATTTGCCATGAGCAAGATGGATGATGTTCCACAACCAGAATGTGATTTGTATGTTGAGGATGAAAGGGCGGAAAGACTACTAATCGAGATTCTAATCAAACATGGACAGCAGTTAATTTATCGCTGCCGGACTATCATCTGCGGAACAGCCAGTGTCGGTCAAGCGCTTGGTCAAATGGTTGCAAAGAAACGGTGGCGACGTCCAACGTGTGTTTTCTTGGATGGCGATCAAGGTGTGGCGGATGGTTGCATAAATTTGCCAGGCAGCGAAGCTCCAGAAATTGTGGTTTTCCAATCCTTGAAATCGCGGAATTGGCTAAAACTCCATGAACGCACGGGGCGTCTATTTTCGGAGGTTATTGACGCTTGTACACAGGCAATGGTTTTGGCTGACCACCATGATTGGATCAAGTATGCCGCCAGCAAATTGTTGATTGGGGGTGATTTTCTTTGGCAAGCAATGTGTTCTGAATGGGCGACCAACTGTCTTTCGGCTGATGAAGCGAAGAAGCTAGTCCAGCCTATCGAGGATGCGTTGCTCGGGGTTCCTGTGACTCAGCCTATTTCGATTTTTGACGCCAACGAGCAAGGGCTGCTTTTCGAGAAATAGATACTCTTTGGGCAGGCGTTAAGACATTTGCCCTAGCCACTCCTCCCCTGAGACCGCCTGCTCGTCCACGCGTTGCTGAAGGATGTTTCTTCTGTTTGCTTAATTCATCGGTTGCTTCGCCAATGGCAATGTCCACAATCAATTTGGCTAATTGATTCGGATCACGCGGGCGCTTAGCCATGTGCCCATTATCGCAGTCTGGCTGTGCGAGTCAAGAGGCGGAAAATTCAAACTGAGACACTACCCCTTGCCCGTGACGTGCCCCCCGAAAACTGGTCCAGTGGAAATGTGAGTTCTCGGGTATAAAAAACCGAGAGGAGAACTCACGATGAAGAAGAGCCGATTCACGGAGGAGCAGATTATTGCGGTTTTGAAGGAAGGGGAGGCGGGGA
>JAIQGH010000076.1 GCA_020072655.1 Terriglobia bacterium
CGCCAGGTCGGCCGGGCGGTACGCTCCGGTCTTGAGCGAGACCCATATCGCACCCGTTTTACGCAGCTCCTCGACGCGACCGAGAAATGCATCGCGGTCCGCCATGCCGACGCGCGAATGGCGCTCGAACTCGCGGAAGCTGCCGCGATGGAACGCGTCCATGACCAGCGGATTCTCAGGATCGGGCAGCACGACATAGCCGCGCTTCTTCAGCATCTGGGCTTTTTCGAGGTCGCGGATTTTCACTTCGCCGCCGATGTCCTTGGCGCCCTGGCCCCACTTCATCTCCACGGCCTTCACGCCCAGCTTCCGGATGGCATATTCGTGCACGCCCAGGCGCGTGTCCTCGACGTTGGCCTGGACGATGATTTCACCCCAACCCTCCTCCTGCCATTCGCGGAACGTCCGGACGCGCCACTCCAGCTCGCGGCTGGAAAGCAAATGCCCGTCGGAGAGCTCGGAGTCGGGGTCCATGCCGCAGACGTTTTCGCCCACCGTCAGGCAAGTGCCGGTGATGGCCGCGCCGACCGCCAGGCCTTCCCAGTTGGTCTTGGCGATGTTCGTTGAGCCGAGCGCCGCCAGCATGAAAGGCAGCTTGGAGCGCAGGCCGGGCTTGCGTCCCCAATGGACTTCCAGGTTGACGTTAGGGAAGAGCGCCTTGTCACTCGAGGCCTCGATTCCCCAGGCGCCGGAGGCCCGCCCCAAGATGGTGAAGTGCGAGAGATCCACCGGGTAGGTCTTCGCCGAGGCGGTGGTGATAATGCCGAACGGCTGCGGATAGATCATCTCCGCCCCGCGGTAAGCCGACTTGCCGATCTCGCACATGCCGATGCAGCCGTCGATGCAAGTCGTACACATGCCGCTCGACGGGCTCACCGAATCCTCGGTGCGGTTCTTGGTCAGGGTCGCTGCTGAGGCATTCAGGCGCGAATAACTCATAGGAGTTCTCCATGTAGTTTGGGTGGGAGGGGCTTGTGCCACACCCGGTCTTTACTGAGCGGGCCGGCGAGCCGCAGCGGTCCGGCCAGCTCGCAGGCGGCGCACGGTTCCAGAAAGCACATCGCCTGGTCGTGATAGTGCAGGCAGGCGGGAGAAAAATTGATGCAAGCGCTGCACAGCACGGTGTCCGGTTTCGCTCCCTGGCAGCGGAGTTCGCAAACGGGACAAATGTACAGGCACGCGCCGCATCGCCGGCAAATCTCTGACTGCGGGCGGAAGGGACTCCTCACGTCGCGCCGGGCGCCGCGATGAGCGAAGCCAATCGCTCCCGCCTTCATCTGTTCGGCGCATATGCGCACGCATTTGCCGCACTGGATGCAATCCTTGAAGGCTGGGGCGAGCCGCACCTCCCGCACGCCGTAACGGCTGGCCAGATCCTGGATGGTTTTCGACTGCGGGCAGGTCGCCACGTAGAGCTCGAGCAGCAGACGCCGGGCCCGCTCGACACGCTCCGAGTGCGTCTGGACGACCAGGCCTTCCTCGACCGGAAGCGTGCAGGCGCTCTGCAACCGGTGGCGCGGCGGCAATCCCGCCTCCACCATGCAGAGGCGGCAGGCGCCGTAGGGCTTCAGCCCGTCATCGTGACAGAGCGTGGGGATGGGAATTCCCAGGAACCGCGCAGCTTCGAGCACCGTCGTCCCGCGCTCCATTTCGATCTCAATACCGTTGATCCGAATTCTGGGCACGACCACTCCTCGCTAAGAGGAAGCCGGAAGCCAGGAGTCAGATGTCAGAATGGGTGTTCCTCCGTTTTTCCCCATCTGCCATCTACCTCCTACCGCCTGCCGCCTCACTCCACCAGTATGGCCCTGGGCTGGCACACCTCAATGCAAGCCCCACACTTGGTGCAACGGGCGTTCTCGATGACGTGCGCCTGCTTCTTCTCGCCGAGGATGGCTTCTGCGGTGCAGACTCGCACGCAGGCTCCACAGCCGTCGCAAATCGTAGGTTCGATCCGGTAGGCGATAAGCTCGCGGCAGACCTTGGCCGGACAGCGCTTTTCGCGCACGTGGGCCAGATACTCATCGCGGAAATAGCGGAGCGTGGAAAGAACCGGATTGGGCGCCGTCTGGCCCAAACCGCACAGGGATGTTTCGCGCACCATCCAGCCGAGGTCCTCGAGCAGGGGAAGATCTTCCTCGCGGCCCTGGCCCTGCGAGATGTGGGTCACGATCTGCTGCATCCTCTGCAGACCCTCGCGGCAGGAAAAGCATTTTCCGCAGGACTCGTCGGCCAGGAAGGTGAGGAAGAACTTGGCGATATCCACCATGCAGGTGGAATCGTCCATGACGATCATGCCGCCCGAGCCCATGATGGTGCCGGCGCTCGTCAGCCCTTCGTAATCGACGGGCGTCTCGAGCAGGCTTTCCGTAACGCAGCCGCCCGAGGGCCCGCCGGTTTGGATGGCCTTAAATCGGCGCCCTTCCGGCACGCCTCCGCCAATCTCTTCCACGACCTTGCGCAGCGTGATGCCCAGCGGGACTTCGACCAGAGCCGTGTTCTTGACCGCGCCGACCAGGCAGAATGTCTTCGTGCCTTTACTCGACTTCGTTCCCAATTGGGCGTACCAGTCGCCGCCCCGCATGACGATGAGCGGGATATCCGCCCAGGTCTCGACGTTGTTGATGCAGGTGGGCTTCCCTCCGAGACCCCGCTCGGCCGGAAACGGCGGGCGCTGACGGGGCTCGCCCACGCGGCCTTCGAGCGAGGCAATCAGCGCCGTCTCCTCACCACAAACGAACGCTCCGGCGCCCTTGGCGATGCGGATGCGGAAACTGAAGCCGCTGCCAAAGATCTTCTCGCCCAGAAGGCCGGCGGCTTCCGCCTGCGCAATCGCTTCGTGCATGCGGGTGACCGCCAGCGGATATTCCTCGCGCACGTAAACGATGCCTTCCGCCGCGCCCATGGCATACGCCCCGATGCACATCCCTTCCAGCACCGAGTGCGGGTCACTTTCGAGCAGCGTTCGGTTCATGTACGCGCCGGGATCGCCCTCGTCGGCGTTGCAGATGACGTATTTAAGCGTGGCCCTCTGGTTGGCGACGGTCTCCCACTTCTTTCCCGTGGGGTAGCCTGCCCCGCCTCGGCCGCGCAACTCCGAGCGCGTGACCTCCGCGATCACCTCATGCGGCTGCATCGCCGTGAGAACTCTGTGGAGCGCAAAGTAGCCGCCGCGGGCAATGTGCTCATCAAGGCTCCTGGGATCGATAATGCCGCAGTTGCGCGACGCCCAGCGGACCTGATGGCGGAAAAGTGGCAGGTCTTGGTAACGCGGCACGCCGTCCACGCGCGTCGTCTGCCGTGCATAACGCAGCCGCTTGCCAGTGAGTGGATTTTCGTAGCCCGAAAGAAAGCCAACGGCCCATTTGGGTTGGAGATCGCCCCGCTCGAGGCCGCGCACCAACTCGCGGGCCTTGCGAGTATCCATGCGGCCATAAGTAATGCGCGGCTGACCGGGAAGCTGGACATCAACAAGCGGTTCCATACCGCACCAGCCGATACAGCCGGTCGCGGCCAGGACATAGTCGAGCTTGCGGTGCTGGAGCTCGTCCCGGAGCGCTTCAAAGACCTCGTCCGCGCCGGTCGCCAACCCGCAGGTGCCCATGCCGACGAGAATCTTTGGTTGCTCGGGAAGCAGGGTCCGCCGTCCGCGGGCGGCGGCTAGGCGAAGGTGAGTAAGGGTGGCGAGCCGTGCCGGTGCGACGTTCATGAGTCTACGCAGCCACTTCGGCAAGCGAGCGGTAACGTTCCAGGATCCTCGGAATCCTGCTCTGCTTCAGGTGGCCATAAATGCGCTGGTCCACGCGCATAATCGGGCCCAGCGCACAGCAGCCGAGACAACGCACCGGCTGGACGTTGAAAGCGTAATCGGCGGTCGTGCCACTGGACGTCAAATTAAGTTCTTTCAGCACGCGGTCCAAGATCCGCTGGCCCCCGCGCACATGGCAGGCGGTGCCTGTGCACACGTGGATCTGGTGGTGGCCGCGCGGCGCCAGGCTGAAACAGTTGTAGAAAGTGGCGACGTGATAGACCTCGGCGAGAGGAACCTGGAAACGCCGCGATACGGCCCGCAGCGTCGCCTCGGGTAGGAAATGAAACTGCGTCTGGATTTCCTGCAATGCCGGAATCAGGTTGTCCGGACGCGCCCACAAACCGGACAGGATCTCATCCACAGCAGCCGACACCATAAGTACGCCCCCGTTCCCCAGGACAACGATCCCCCACGTCCTCTCACCGCTACCTCGGCTAAGGCATCTGGTATGCAAAAGCGGCGGCACAGCCGGGCGGCTGGTACGGCGGTTTCACGTTTAATTTCAGCAGATTAAGCATGAAACGTTCCGCCTTTCGGAAAGCCGTCGTGGGCAGGGCTCGAGGCACTGCGCCAGTATACACAGAATTTTTTATCTGAACGATAAAATTTTTTTATGGAGAGTGAAGGCACGCAGTTCAGGGCTCCGCGGTTTTGCTCGGGGGGTTACGCCGCGTGACGAATGGCAGTGGGGACATGCGCGCCCGTCAAAAAAGCCTATGCCTAAGCTCTGCAAAACTGCTGACAGACGTCAATGATCGCCTTGCTTCGAGCTGCGCTTGACTCTCGTCGCCCAGGAAACGGATAATCGCGCCTCCGGCGGCAAGAAGAGGGTAACTAGCCACCGGCTGCGGGACTTCGCGGGCGCCTGAGCATCTGAATCCCTCCGGAGCGACTCTTGCCCCCAGCGCTATTGACGCATCTCGTTGGCGGGATTCCTCTTCTCCAGCACGAACACGTCGCGGTGCTTTACCGCGGCCAGGCGGAAGCCTATCGCCACGCGGGCTTTCTCGCCGAGGGTTTGGGCCGCGGCGACCTGTGCTATTACCTTGCCCCGCGCTCCTATCACGGCGAGATGCTGGCGCGGCTGCGCGGTCAAGTGCCCGCCCTGGAAGGCTGCCTGTGCTCCGGCCTTCTAAGCATCGAAGAGGGGCCGCATGACTTCTCGACCTTGCGGAAAACCTGCCAGCGGATTTTCCTCGAGGCGGAGCGCGAGCGGGCGCCGGCGGTCCGCTGGCTCGAAGAAGGCATCTGGCCGCAGCCCGCGGGGTTCCCGATGCCGAACTTCTTCGAATTCCACGCCCTGCTCAACTATCAGGTGAAGCATTATCCGAGCGTGGCACTCTGCCAGTACGACCTCAACCAGTTCGAAGCGCGGCACCTGTTCAGCGCCATCGCCGTGCATCGCCACCTGATCGTCCAGGGAACGCTCGTCCGCGACAACCCTTTTTACATTCCCGCCGAGAAGTTCATCCCCCTCTCACCCGAGGAGCGCGAACGCGACCTGCTCCAACTCTTCCGCGAAGTGGGCTTCGAGGTCGAGCGCCTGCTCGCCGCCCTCGCCGGCTATGGCCGCCTGCGCCCGGAGAGCGGAAACCCTTGATGCAGGATTGACTCATCGTTCCATCGGTTCATCGGGCCATTGACCCGATCACTCAATACCTCAGTGGCCCGGTTTTCCGGCTTCTGACCTGCGGGGGGCAATTGTTTCAGGAGGGGCAATGCAGTAGGATAGAACTTATGAACGAACTGATCTTCGAGGTCACGCAGGAAGCCGACGGAGGGTTCGTCGCCGAGTGCCTGTCGGAGGGCATCTTTACTCAGGCCGGCACCTGGGAAGAGTTGCGTCGGAATGTTAGAGAAGCCACTGCGGCCTACTTCTTTGACCGCAAGGAACAGCCTGCGTCACTTCGTCTCCACCTGGTCCGGGACGAGGTTTTGGCCAACGGATGAAACTTCTTTAAGCAAATGTAGCGCAAGTCTCGCCTCGTGGACTTGCGGCTTCTCGAGGTTGTTCAAGAACTGGAAAAGCCGCAAGATTGAAAAGCGAATCTTGCGTTACTTGCTTCCCTTACGGTAATTCAAGACGATCTCCAAGCACGAGCGTGCTGCCCACGAGCCGTTGGTTCGGGTGCAGGTCTAGCCGACCTTTGCATCTGTTTCTCCAATAAAGTTCCCAGCTAATTCTGAAAGGAGAAGGCTCAGCAATTGGTTCCCGCGCGTCTGTTGATTCCTCAGTCCTCGTGAGTACCACTCTGTCCACATACTTAAGTAATCGGCTGGTGCCCTCGCAAACGAGCGGGCAGTCTTCAATCACCTGCGAATACAGTCGTAAGAAATTCGACCACTCCTCGCCTTCACAGATGCGTGAGGGGAGTTCATGGGATCTCAAGAATTCTCGGAGCTGATCCCTGAATTTGCTGAGGTAAAGCAATTCAACAAACCGGTTTAGCTCTGCGGGAGGAGTACCACTTCCGAAAGATTGCGACAACCATTCATCTACGCTGGCTACGAAATCCTTCGCTTGCCTTCTGTCCATCCAGGCGTGCATGGCCCAATCACAGTAAAACTTCAGCGATTCAAATTGCGAGGCGTCATCCAATAGGTCTAGGAGCTTCCGTACCTCAACGAGGACATAAACGACGCGACACTCGGTGAGCGCCTGTTCACCTACCACCCCGCGAAGCTTACGAACTATAGCGTCCTCCACGCGGTCCCCCCTGATTCTAAGAATTGCAGTGTAAAGTACCAAGAGGCCACGGTTGAATCGTTCCCTGATTCAACCGTGTGTTTGTCGTCACGGAATAGGCCACGGTTCTAAGAGCCCGAACCGTGGCTACAATCGCCCGTACTGGAATGCCGGCCCGAAGGCCGGCACTACATCACCCGCGCCCGGCTTTAGCGTTGGCGCGCTCGAAGCGCATTTCGCCGCGCTTCATGTCGGCGTCCACGGTGAGGGTGTCGCCGGCGAGGACGTCGCCGTCGAGGAGCTTCATCGCCAGTGGGTCCTGGATGAGGCGCTGGATGGCGCGCTTCAAGGGGCGCGCGTCGAACTGCGGATCGTAGCCCTCGCGGAAGAGCAATTCGCGCGCCTTATCGGTGAGCTCGATCCGGATCTTGCGCTCGCCGAGCAGCTTGCGCAGGTGTTCGAGCTGGATATCGATGATCTTTTCGATCTGCTCCTTGCCCAACGCGTTGAAGATCACGATTTCGTCCACGCGGTTCAGGAATTCGGGGCGGAAGTTCTGAAGCAGCGCTTCGTGGATCTGCCGCTTGAGCCCCTCGGTGATCAGGGGCGCGCCTTCGTCGTTCCGTCCCGTCGCTCGCCGCCCGTTCATCGCCTCGTGGATCAAAGTGCTCGCGATATTCGAGGTCATGATGATGACCGTGTTCTTGAAGTCCACGGTGCGGCCCTTGCCGTCGGTGAGGCGGCCCTCGTCGAGAATCTGCAGGAAGATGTTGAAGACATCGGGATGCGCCTTCTCGATTTCATCGAAGAGGAGCACGGAGTACGGCCGCCGGCGGACCTGCTCGGTGAGCTGTCCGCCCTCTTCGTAGCCGACGTAGCCGGGCGGCGCGCCGATCAGCCGTGCCACGGCGTGCTTCTCCATATACTCCGACATATCGACGCGCAGCATGGCGCGCTCGTCGTCGAAGAGGAATTCGGCGAGGGCCCGCGCGAGCTCCGTCTTGCCGACGCCCGTCGGTCCGAGAAAGATGAATGAGCCGATGGGCCGCTTGGGGTCGGAGAGGCCCGCGCGGCTGCGACGCACGGCGTTGGCGACGAGTCGCAGCGCTTCGTCCTGGCCGACGACCCGCAGGCGCAGGCGGTCCTCCATCTGCACGAGCTTGGCCACTTCACCTTCCAGCATCTTCGAGACGGGAATCCCGGTCCACTTCGAGACCACACGCGCCACGTCTTCCTCGTCCACCTCTTCCTTGAGCATGCGGCCGGCTTGTCCTTTGGTTTCCAATTCCGCGTTGGCGGCTGCGAGCTGCTTCTCCAGAGCGACGAGCTTTCCGTAACGGATCTCCGCCGCTTTGTTGAGGTCTCCCTCGCGCGTGGCGCGCGCTTCGTCCACCTTCGCCTGCTCGATTTGCTCCTTCAGATCGCGGATGCGCGCGATCGCTTCCTTCTCCGCCTTCCAGCGCAGCTTCAGTTGGGAGGATTGTTCGCGCAGTCCCGCCAATTCTTTCTCCAACGCCGCGAGGCGCTCCCTGGAAGGAGCATCCTCTTCCTTGCGCAGCGCTTGGCGCTCGATTTCAAGCTGCGTGATGCGCCGCTCGATCTGGTCGATCTCCGACGGCATCGAATCGATCTCGATGCGCAGGCTGGAAGCCGCCTCGTCGATCAGGTCAATGGCCTTGTCGGGCAGAAAGCGGTCGGAGATATAGCGGTTCGAGAGCACCGCGGCGGCGACAATGGCCGAATCCTTGATGCGCACGCCGTGATGGACCTCGTAGCGCTCCTTGAGGCCGCGCAGGATGGCGATGGTGTCCTCGACCGACGGCTCCCCGACTAGCACCGGCTGGAAGCGCCGCTCAAGCGCCGCGTCCTTCTCCACGTGCTTCTTGTATTCGTTGAGCGTGGTCGCGCCAATGCAGCGCAGTTCGCCGCGCGCGAGGGCCGGCTTCAACATGTTCGAGGCATCGATGGCGCCTTCGGCGGCCCCAGCCCCCACCAGCGTGTGCAACTCGTCGATGAAGAGAATGATTTCGCCGCTGGATTCTTCGATTTCCTTCAGCACGGCCTTCAAACGGTCTTCGAACTCGCCGCGATATTTCGAGCCCGCCACCATCGCGCCCAGGTCGAGCGCCACGATGCGCTTCGATTTCAGGCCCTCGGGCACGTCGCCCGCGACGATGCGCTGGGCGATGCCTTCGACGATGGCGGTCTTGCCGACGCCCGGCTCGCCAATCAGCACGGGATTGTTCTTCGTGCGGCGGGAAAGGACTTGAATCACGCGGCGCACTTCGTCGTCGCGGCCGATGACCGGATCAAGCTTGCCGCGGCGCGCCAGCTCCGTCAGGTCGCGCGCGTAACGCTCGAGGGCCTGATACTTCGCCTCGGGATTCTGGTCGGTCACCCGCTGCGTGCCGCGCACCGCCACGAGCGCCTTGAGAATCGCCTCGTGGGCGACGCCCAGGCGCGCGAGAATCCGTCCCGCCGCGTCGCTCTTGTTGCTCGCCAGGGCGAGCAGCAGGTGCTCGGTCGAGACGTACTCGTCCTTGAACTGCTCGGTCTCTTTGAACGCCTGATCAAAGACTGCCTTGAGGGCCGGGGAGAGATAGTGCTCCGTCGCGCCGCCCACCTTGGGCAGAGCCTCGACAGCCTTTTCGGCCTCGCTCGCCACCGCACCCGCCTGGACGCCCAAGCGCTCGAGAATCGCGGGCACAATGCCTTCCGCTTGCTCGACGAGCGCCAACAGCAGGTGCACCGGCTCGAGCTGCTGATTGCCGAAACGACCGGCAACGTCCCGCGTGGCTTGCAGCGCTTCCTGGGCCTTGACCGTGAATCTGTCGAACCGTGTTGCCATGTTGAAACTCGAAAATAGAAATTCGAAACTGGAAATTCGAAACTCGAAACCCGGGACCAGAAACCTGATGGGTTCGCCCTTGATTCCCGATGCGACCGCCAGAATCTCAAATCGGTGATTGGAGATTCCGGGTTCAAAAAGCGACCGCGCCGGGTCGCGCAAAGCTTGCGGCCGCGGCGCGGTGCTTGGTTGCCGGATCTCACGCGAGCGCGATTGGCGCCGCCACCGACGCTTAGTTCTTGCTGACGTCGATTTTGATGGTCTTGGGCTTCGCCTCTTCCCGCTTGGGCAGCGTCAGCGTCAGCAGCCCGTCTTTGTATTCCGCCTTCACCTTCTCCGCGTTGATCGAGCTGGGCAGCGAGAAGCTGCGCGCAAACGACCCGTAGGACCGCTCTACCCGATGGTAGTTCTCCTGCTTGACTTCCTTTTCGAACTTCCGCTCGCCTTTCAGATAGAGCGTGTTGTCCTCCACCCTGACTTCCACGTCTTTGGGGTCAACGCCCGGCAGCTCCGCCTTGAGCACGATGTCATTCTCGTTCTCGTAGATATCCACCGGCGGGGCCCAGGTGCGCGTGGAAAGTTCGCCCTCACCGAAGAACGGCACAAAGGCTTCTTTGAACAGGCGGTCGAACTCCCGCTGTGTGGTCATCAGGTCCCGGAATGGCTCCCACCTAATAATCGCCATGGTTACTTACCTCCTTCTCTCCATAAGGCTTCTTCTCAGTCTTAGTAGATGCACAGCATATAATATGCGTTGCTGCTTGTCAAGTATATTTTTAACTCTTATTTTCAATAACTTGCAAGACTGTATGCCATGCAGTCTGCTTGGCTCTTGTCCTACCGAATAGAGATGCTTCCTGTTTCCACCCCGGCCCTCTAGCCACGATTACCGGCACAGATTCCCCCGGATGACTCTTTGTCACCCGCCGAACGAGCGACTTCTGGGATATAATGGGAGTGTTCACAGGGCAATTCACTTCGATGCGTTGAGGAGGCAGACCGTGCTGACAAAGCCCATTGCGGCCGCAGGGGCAGGAGTGCTGGCCATGGCGTTAGGGTTGCCGGCGCTAGCGCTGGGGGCTCCCCTGAAGGTCGGTGATCGCGCTCCGGATTTCGCTTTGCCGGACCAGAACGGCCAGGTCGTCAAGCTCAGCGACTATCTCGGCAAGAAGAACCTAGTGCTGGCGTTTTATGTTCTAGCCTTCACGGGCGGCTGAACGAAGGAGCTCAAGGCGTATCAGGCTGATATCGCCAAATTCGAGCAATCCAACACGCAGGTGCTCGGCATCAGCGTGGACAGTTCTCCGGCCAACAAGGCCTTCGCCGAGCAGATCGGCGTGCACTTCCCGCTGCTCAGTGATTTCCAGCGCAAAGTCTCGATGGAATACGGCATCCTGAACGAGAAATTCGGCTTCGCCAACCGCACGACCTTCGTGGTGGACAAGCAAGGCATCATCCAGCACATCGAGAAGGACGCCGCGGCCATCGACCCGACCGGCGCGCACGCCGCCTGCAGCTTGCTGGAGCACAAGAAGCAGTAGATGGTAGGCGGTAGGTGGTAGGCGGGGGAAGAGCCAGCTCGTAGGGGCGGCCCTGGTGGCCGCCGTTGCCGCTTTAATCCGATGCGCACCGCAATTCAAGTCAGTCTGCTCGCGGCAACGGTGCTAGCATTGAGCGCCATGACCAAGGCCTCGCTCAAAGTCGGCGACGCTGCCCCCGATTTTGGCCTGCCTGACCAGAATGGCGCGACGGTTCGGCTCTCCGACTTTCGCGGCAAGAAAAGCGTGGTGCTGGCCTTTTACATCAAGGCCTTTACCAGCGGCTGAACGCGCGAGCTGAAGGCGTATCAGGCTGATATCGCCAAATTCGAGCAGGCCGGCGCGCAAGTCATCGGCATCAGCGTGGACAGCCGCGAGAAGAACAAAGCTTTCGCGGAATCCCTCGGCCTCAAGTTCCCCGTCCTCAGCGACGAAGAGAAGACCGTCTCCCGCCAGTACGACGTCCTCATTCCCCTCCTTCGCCTCGCCCACCGCGTCACGTTCGTGATCGACAGGCAGGGAATCATTCGCCAGATCATCAAGGGCGGCGACGCGATCGACCCCGCCGGTGCCATTTAGGCATGCAGCGTGATGGAAAAGAAGTAGGTGGCAGATGGAATACGGTAGGTGGGGCAGAGAAGGAAGAAAGCAGAAGGCAGTAGGCACCAGGCAGAACCGGAACGGACCCGATCTAGCCAGCACTGGGCTGCGGAGCAAGAATGAGGCCGGGGTGCCGAGCGGATAAAAAGCCATAAGAGGCTGACCGGTCATGTCACCGCTCATGTGACTCGCTTTCGCCGCTTCTGATCCTAGCGGCGTTTTCATCAACAACCCACAAATGCTTTTCGAGGGGTTCTGCCTTGACCAATTCGATGACCCTAACGAGCACCGCAAGCACACGTTTTCGACTCGGATTGTCTAACCGTAGGACCACGATCCCATAATAGTCTTCAGGTCCATAGGTTCGGACATCGCCAAAACCGGCATCTAGGGTAAGCAGGGCGCGCCTTTCAAGCCGGCACCGTTCGATGATTCCGGCATCATCACTTCCCTGCAGGTCCTCATCCCAGACTGTTACCGCATCATGACCATGCTTGCGTAGGCACTCGGCGACCTCGGGGTGGAGGTTCTCGTCGGTCTTGAAGCGCATTAACCAATTCCCAGTGGAACGAATCGCTCTTGAGCGAGTTCTGCGGCGTACGCGAGGGCAGCGTGCACATCCTCGGCGGTCAAATGATACGCCTTGGCTATCTCTTCAGCCGATTCGCCGGCGGCAAGGTTGGCCAATACCACTGACACCATCACACGAGTGCCTTTAATGCAAGCTTTACCGTGGCACACGAGGGGGTTGACGCTGATCCTCTCTTGCCAAGCCATCATGCACCTCAGCTAAATTGTATCACCCTTCTCTGGGTTTCTCGGGAAGACAGCCGTCTCTGTGCACTCTGCTTTCTGCCTTCTGCCCGCTCCAACGAGGGCGCATCGTCCGTCGGCGGGCGGACGCCCCTACTTGGGGGCAGCCAAGCGCTTCAGCACCTCGCCCAGCTTCCGATTTTCCTCGCCGTAGCCGGCAAAATCGCCCTGGCGCAAGAGCTGCTGGGCGCGCTCGAAGTGCTGGTTAGCTTCTTTGATGAGGGCCTGGATGTCGGCGCTCGGTCCGGCGGCCTGAACGGCAGCCGGAGTGGCCGCGCCGGGCAGGGGCGGAGCGGCGGGTGCCGCTCCCGCGCCGAAGATCGCGTCCTGCTCGAGGGCCCAGCTTCCCGCGGCGGCCATGACCGCCAGCTCGACGTTTGACCCGCGCTGGTCCCAAAGCGTCAATTGCTGGGAGATGCCGGGGTCCTGGTCGATGCGCGACTCGACCTGCTGCGGGCCGTAGATGAGTTTCTGCTTGGGGAAATTGAAGACGAGAACTTTGCCGTAATTGGGCTCATCGCAGCGCGCCGCCATCCAGGCGATCATGTTGTCCTTCCGAGCGGGCGTGAAGGGCACCATGAGGATGAACTCTTCCTTTGTTCCCACTTCCGCCAGCTTCATGATGGTGTAATACGGGGCCATGGGCGCGCCCTCGCCCTCGCCCCGCGCGGCGCTCTGCGCCACGCGCCACAGGTCTTCCTTATTGTAAAAGACGTGCGGGTCGGTCATGTGGAAGACGGCGTACTTACGCGCCTGGATGGAAAAGAACCCCTCGGGATAGCGGATGTGGGCGCGCAGGTCTTTGGGCATGGCGTCGAGCGGCTGGAAGACGCCGGGGAAGATGCGCGCGTAGACCTGAATGAGCGGATCGGTCGGGTCGGCGACATAGAAGTTCACGCGCCCGGTATAAGCATTGATGGTGGCTTTCACGGCATTACGCACGTAGTTTCCGACGCCGGGGCTCGGGTCGGAATAGGGATACCACTCGGAGGTCGTGTAGCCGTCGAGCATCCAGACGAGCGAGCCGTCGTCGGTAATGACCAGGTAGGGGTCTTCATCGTAGCGGAGGAAGGGCGTCAGCCGCGCCGCGCGGTCGAGGACGCGACGATAAATCAGCAGGCGGCTCTCCGGCCGGATATCCGTGGAAAGCAGAATCTTCAGCTCGCCGAAGCGCAGGGCGAAAAGCAGCCTTCGCCACAGGCCGCTGACGGGGACGCCGCCGTCGCCCTGGTAGGCGGTGTAAACGTTCTTGTCGCCGGCGGGGTAATCGAACTCCTGCGCGCGCGTGCGGACGAAGCAGTAGTCGTTGGGCAGCTCGCCGTAATAGATTTCCGGCCGCTGGACGCGGATCGAGGTCGTCGAGACCGGCGGGATGTCGCGAATAAACAGCTCCGGGAGGCCTTCCTTCGTGAACTCATTGACCGGGCCGAGGCAGAGGCCGTAGCCGTGGGTGTAAGTCAGGTGTTCGTTGATCCAGGTCCGGCTGGGAAGGCTGGAGGCGGCGAGCTCGCGGGGCGAGAGGGAGACTTGGCGGTACACCCCGTCGATCCAGTAGCGGTCGTTATCGACGCGCTCGAAGTCATAGTAGGTGCGGATTTCCTGCAGTTGGGCGAAGGTGGTCAGCAGCGGCCGGTGGTCCCAGAGGCGGACGTTGCGAATGGTGGGCTGATTGGCGCTGATATCCCCTGCCTTGAGGTCTTCGACGGCGAACTCGATGGCGCGGGCGATGTAAGGCAGCTCCTTGTCGATTTCGTTCGGGGTGACGATAAAGCGCTGGATGATTTCCGGGTAGACCGACCCGCCCAGCACGGCGACGAGCACCAGCGCGAGCCCGCTGTAAATGGGAACTCTCATGCGGCCGCTGACGGCTGCGGCCAGGCTCGCCGCCGCTGTCAACAGGGAGAGGAACAGCAGGAGTTTCAGCGCCGGCAGTGTGGCGTTCACATCCGAATATCCCGCGCCGAAGATCACGCCGCGGTCGGAGTAAAGGAGGCCGTACATCGCCAAGCGCACGCGATAGGCCACCAGGACCATGATGATAGCCACGAGCGTCATCAGGTGCGCGCGCGCGGCGGGGGCCAGGCGCGGGCCGCGCGGCGTCACCCAGACGCCGCCCTCGATGAGATACATCACGATGGCGCTGAACAGGCAGCCCACCGCGGTAATCATCGCCAGATAGAAAAGGAACCAGCGGAAGGGCAATTGAAAGAGGAAGAATCCCAAATCGAGCCCGAAGAGCGGGTCGGCGTGGCCCATGGTCACGGCTTGCCGCGCCAGGAGGTATTCCTGCCAGTGCGTCATCCCCCAGTGGCCGAGGATGTATCCCACGAGCAGGACGCCCACCCAGGTCAGCCCGCGGAAGAGAGCCGTGAAACGGTCGAGCGCGCGCAGTTCCAGAACTTCGCCGTGGACCCGGTACGCGCGCCGGCGCGCGAGCAGCCGGGCGATGAGCAGATTCAGCGCCGCCACCGCCATGAAGCCGACGCCCGCCAGCGTGCTCAGCGCAATTTGTGCTTTGAGGATCGTGGAGAAGATGACGCGGAAGCCTTCCTGGCGGAACCACCACCAATCCACCAGCAGGCTCGTGCCGCTGCCGAGCAGTGGCGCGACCACCAGCAGAAAAAGAAAGAGGGCGAGCAGATAACGTGCGCGACGGTCAGGATTCATGGGGATTCTCCGCACCTATCTTCACACACACGCGTGCGCCACCGTCAAGAATCTTCGGGTCAATGTCATGCCATGGGTGCAGGCAGTCCAGAAATCTCACTATTTCCGCACGAACTCAAATCTTTCGCAGTGGTAGCCACGACGAGCGCCCTTGCTCGTCCTGGGCTTTTGTAGCAGAACCCACGACGAATCAAACCGCCGATTCGTCGTGGCTACCCACACGTCCGGCTTACCACCGGTGATGCACGTGCGCGCGGATGAGGCGGTCGTACACGTCGCGCACACTGCGCATGTCGGCCTCGGAGAGGGGCGGAAGGTCCGCGGCGCGGACGTTTTCCTCGACCTGCGCGGGACGCTTGGCGCCGGGAATAGCGCAGGTGACGGCGTCGAACATGAGGATCCAGCGCAGCGCCAGTTGCGCCATCGTCGCCCCCGGCGGCACGAGCGGTTGCAGCTTCTCCACGGCTTCCAGCCCCCGTTCAAAGTCCACGCCCGAAAACGTCTCGCCGCGGTCGAACGCCTCGCCCTGGCGGTTAAAGTTGCGGTGGTCGTCCTTGGGGAAGGCGCTCGCGCGGGTCATGCGGCCGGCCAGCAGGCCGCTGGCCAACGGCACGCGCGCCAGAACCCCCACGCGCCGCCGCTGGGCTTCCGGGAAAAACAACTCGATGGGCCGCTGACGGAACATGTTGAAGATGATCTGCACCGTCTGGACGCCCGGATATTCGATGGCCTTCAGAGCTTCTTCCACCTTCTCGACGCTCACGCCGTAGTAGCGGATTTTGCCCGCGCGGGCCAGGTCATCGAGCGCGCCGAAGACTTCCGGGCGGTAATAAACCTCCGTGGGCGGGCAGTGCAGTTGCACCAGGTCCAGGCAGTCCGTGGCGAGGTTCTGCAAGCTGTCTTCGACAAAGCGCGTCAAATTTTCCGCGTTGTAGCCGTCGGCGGTGTGGGGCTCCAAGCGCCGGCCCGCCTTGGTGGCCACGCAGATGGTTTCGCGCCGCTCCTTGCGCAGACGCGCGATCAGCCGCTCGCTGTGCCCCATGCCGTAAACGTCGGCAGTGTCAATGAAGTTGACGCCGAGGTCCACCGCTTTGTGCAGCGCCGCGAGCGATTCCGCATCGTCCACCTGGCCCCACATCGAGCCAATCGCCCACGCGCCAAAACTGATTTCTGAAACCTTCCATCCCGTCCGACCGAGCTCGCGATAACGCATAGATTGGATCTCCTTTGAGTCAGTAAAGTCTTTTCCGACGACGCCGGGGCGCTTTGCCGGAGCGCGCAAACCCCTGCCCGTTCCGTGGCGCTAAGGGCCGCCGACGGACAGTTCAACGGACGCCCCATTGTTAGTCTCCGGGTCGGCCGTGCTCGTGGCGGTGATAGTTACGGTGACGCCCGTGCCGCGGAGCGTCCCGGCCGGGACGAGGACATCCACGTTCACCTCCGCCGAGCCCCCCGCCGCAATGGCCGCCTGGGGAGGCACGGTCGGAAGGATCGACCCGCGATTGTCCACGGCCATAAAGCGGAAGGAACCCGACTCACCATGGTTGCGCACCACGAAGGTTAGCGTGTTGGTGGTGCCGGCGCGCAGGTCTTCGTATCCGTCGCTGGGGCCGATTTCGACCGTCGTGCCAAGGAACTGGGTCGAATACATCCGCTGGAAGGGCAGCCCGCTCCCGTCGAGCCCGCTGATGGCTACGCGGAATGGCTGATGGGGCAGAATCACGGTTCCCAAGTACTCGTGATCTTCCGGGCCCGAGCCTTCTTCCTTCACGCTGATCGGCTGGATCGTTTCGGCGTCCGTCGAGACCAGCTTGAACTCCGCCGACTGGAGCGCGCCGCTGATCGTGGCCTGCAGGGTCTGGGGCCGGCCAGCGAGCGGCTGCCCGGGGATTTTGAAGTACCCTTCGTGCCCCGGACGCCCGCCCAGTCGCACGAACTCGACCCGCAGCACGTAAAGCTCGGTTTCAGCCGCGACGCGCAGCCAGAATCGCCCCGTGCCACTCAACTGGACGCGCCACTTCCCCTTTTCGGGAGAGCCGATGGTCACGATGCGCCCGCAGGTCCATGCAGTGAACTCCACCCCGCTCTCACCTGATGTGACGGCGGCGCCGGACGGCCGCAAGAGCGTCAGCTTCGTCCCCGGCGCGTCGAAGGAGAGCGAGAACGTGACGCGCTTGACCGTGGAATCGATGGGCACGCCGAACTCGCGCGACTGGTCGCGCAAGTGCGCGGTAGCGTAAAGGACGGTGTCGGCGTTCTTCACCGTCGCCTCGCGCATCAGGTGCCCCGCAGCGGCCATTTCCGAGGGCTGCAGGAACATGGGCTGCCCGCCCGTCTGTTCGGCGAGGCGAATGTAGGTGGGATCTACCGGCCCGCAGGTGCCCGGAGCGAAACGTCTCGATTGCTGCTGGCCAGTCTGGGCGGCCAGCGCGGAAGCGAGGGCCACCACCAACCCGAGGACTGCGGCGAGGACAAGGAACCTGCTATTCATGACGATCACGGAGATATGCCGGCCTCCCGAGAGTCTCGGGACAGGTTCCGGCCGGCGCTACATCGCCCAGCCCTTGGCGCGCTCGACGGCGCGCTGCCACCCGGCGTAAAGCTCGTCGCACCGTCCTTCCAAAAGCCCGTAGCCAGGCCCGCCAGATACGCCGCGCCGAGCGCCGTGGATTCGGTCGCGGCGGGCCGCTCGACGGGAATCCCCAGGATATCGGCCTGAAACTGGCAGAGGAAATCGTTGCGCGCTGCCCCGCCGTCCACCCGCAGCACCTCTGGCCGGAGTCCCGAGTCGTGCGCCATGGCCTCGACCACGGCGCGCGTCTGATAGGCGATGGATTCCAGGGCCGCGCGCACCAGGTGGTTGCGGTTCGTGCCGCGCGTGAGGCCGACGATCGCCCCGCGCGCGTAAGCGTCCCAGTGCGGCGCGCCCAAGCCGACGAAGGCGGGGACGAAGTAGACACCGCCCGTGTCTTTCACGGCGCGCGCCATTGCCTCCGTTTCGGCAGCCTCGCGAATAATCCGCAATTCGTCCCGCAGCCATTGGATGGCCGCGCCGGCGACGAAGACGCTGCCTTCGAGCGCGTAGGTGGTGACGCCGTTCCGCTTCCAGGCCACGGTGGCCACCAGCCCGGAGACGGAGCGCGGAATCTGCGCCCCTGTGTTCATGAGGAGAAAGCAGCCGGTCCCGTACGTATTCTTCGTGGCGCCACGCGCGAAACATTGCTGGCCGAAGAGCGACGCTTGCTGATCGCCCGCCACGCCGGCGACAAGAATCGAGCCACCAAAGACGCTCGCCTCGCCCAGCACTTCACTCGAGGGTTTCACTTCGGGCAGCAGTGCCGCGGGAATCCGGAAGTATTCGAGGAGCTCTTCATCCCAGGCGAGGGATTGCAGATTGAACAGTAATGTCCGCGAGGCGTTCGAGACATCCGTTACATGGGAGCGTCCGCGCGTGAGGTTCCAGATGAGCCAGGCGTCGATGGTGCCGCAAGCCAACTCGCCACGCTCGGCGCGCTCTCTTGCGCCGGGAACGTTCTCGAGCAGCCAGGCAATCTTCGTGCCGGAGAAATAGGCGTCGGTCACGAGGCCGGTCTTTTCGCGCAGCGTCTTATCAAAACCTTCGGCGCGGATGCGGTCGCACATCGGCGCGGTGCGGCGGCATTGCCAGACGATGGCGTGGTGGATGGGCTTGCCGGTGGCGCGTTCCCAGATGACGACGGTCTCGCGCTGGTTGGTGATGCCGATGGCGGCGACGTCTTCCGGCCCGGCCTTCGCTTCGCGCAGCACGCTCTCCGCCACGGCACGCTGCGTTTGCCAAATTTCCTCCGCGTCGTGCTCAACCCAGCCGGGCTGTGGGTAATGCTGCTTGAACTCCTGGCTCGCCGCGGCGCGGGCATTTCCGTCGCGATCGAAGAGAATCGCGCGCGAGCTGGTGGTTCCCTGGTCGAGAGCTAGAATGAGATTTGGCATCGGAGAGCCTCTGGCAGCGTGCGGCCACGTTTGGTCTAGAGGACGAACCAGCTTAGCCGAATCGAGGCGAGAACATCAAACCCAATAACGGTGGAATGGTGGCCACGGTCAGCGCTTTTGCTGGCCGTGGGTTCTTGTCGATGGGGAAGAGCCTACGGTCAATCAGAAAACGATTGACCCGGGCTACCTGTTAGGGCTTAGACAAAGGAGCGAGCAGCAGAGGGAGGGGACGAAGCTCGCGCTTCAGGGGGTCCAGCATGAAACCCAACGCCTCCAGAGAGATGCTGCCCAGCAAAATGCTGTCATCTTTCTCTCCGAAGATGACCGGCGAAGCGGCCTCCTCGCCGTTCAGGCGAAACAGCGCTTGCCCAAGGGGGCGCTTGATCTCCGTGCCGTCGGCAAGAATGAAGGTCTTGGTGCGCCGCGCCGTAATACCCAGCCGGCGCAGCACCCGTGCCGGCACGACCGAATAGAACGCTCCAGAATCCACCAGGAACTTCAGCCGGGCGGCGCGCTTCGGCCGGCGGGGATTCGCGATGGTCGCTTTAATGGACGTGAGGCCCATCCCGGCACCTTCCCAAACGCAGTGTAGCTTCCCGCCCAGAGCCCGTCAAATGTTGCAGCGCAGGCTTGGCGGCATAAAGCCGCCGCTACTATTGTTCTCGGCGAGGTTCGAATCTAAACTACCTGACGTGCCGCGAGCAAAACCCAAGAGGGAGATTCTCTGTGCAGGGCTGGCCTGCCTGGCGCTCCTGGGGCAGATGCGCGGCGCCGACGCCCAGCAGGTGCCGCCGTTGCGCGTGACGACCCGGCTGGTTCAGGTGCACGTCATCGCCCAGGACAAACAAGGTGAGCTGGTCCAGGACCTGACCCGCCAAGACTTCGTGCTGTTGGACGAAGGCCGCGAGCAGCCCCTCAGCACGTTTAACGTCGAGTCCCACACGCCCTCTTCCCCCTGCCTGGAGACGCTCGCGCCCAACACGTTTTCGAACCGCATGGAACGCTGTCTGGACGACCTGGGCGGGGCCACGGTGATCCTCTTCGACGCCCTCAACACCCGCCTGACCGATCAAGCCTACGCCCGGCAGCAGATTATCAAATTCCTCGAGCACCTCCAGCCGCAGGACCGCGTGGCCCTTTATGCCCTGGGTCAGGGCCCCCTGATCCTCCAGGATTTCGCCAGCAGTCCCGGACTGCTGCTGCGCGCCCTCACCGAATACAAGGGCGGGCTCGCGGCGAGCTTGGACACCTTCGTGGCGGGCGACGCGGAGACCGGCATCGGTCAGTTCAATACCTGGATGGACGAGCTGCAGAAGAACTTGTACGAGTACGCCGGGCAGGACCGCGCCTTGCGAACGATTCGCGTGCTGGCGGCCATCGCCAACCATGTGGAACGGATTCCGGGGCGGAAGAACCTGATTTGGGTTTCGGGCAGTTTCCCGGTGGGGTTTGAGCGCAACTCGGTACCGACGCTCGAAAAGATCGCGGGGGACAGGGCGCTCTTTGACTCCGAGTTCGATCGTGCCGTGCGGGCGCTCGACCAGGCGCGCCTGGCGATTTATCCCTTGGATGCGCGCGGCCTAATGGCGCCGCGCCAGTACGGTGCCGACCGCGCCAGCATCGGCCTGGATCCCTCCGGCACCGATTCGGCCACCTTCCTGGACATGCAGATGCTGGCCAAGCGCACGGGGGGCCGAGCCTTCTTCAATGACAACGATCTGGTGGGCGCCCTGCGCCGCGCGGCCGACGACTCGCGGCTGGTCTATGTGCTGGGCTACTACCCGACGCACAATGAATGGAGCGGAAAATTCCGCCGCATCAGAATTCAAGTGAAGCGGCCCGACGTTCGCCTCTGGTACCGGCAGGGTTACTTTGCGCAGCCGCAAGAACCCGCCGGCACTTGGTACGGTCAGTCCGTTCTGAACTCTGCCATCTGGAGTCCGTTGAGCGCTACGGGATTGGGAATGACCGTGCGAGTCCTCGGAACCCGCGCGGGGGCGCTGGATTTAGAGCTGCTGATTGACCCGCAGGACATCGCGTTCCAGGCCCAAAACGACGTCATGGAAGGCAAACTCGACGTGAAGCTGGCACAGCTTGGGCGCGACGACCGGCTCCTCGGCACGACGTCTCACGTGGCTTCCCTGCGCTTGACTCGCGCGCAGTACGAGCAGGCCGTCGAGCGCAAGGCGGTGATTCTGCCTGAGCACCTGGAGGAGGTCGCGGGCGTCACCTTGCTGCGTGTTATGGCGCGCGACTTCCGCTCTAATGCGCTGGGGTCAGTTAGCGTGCCCCTGAATCGCCCCCCTGCCCCTCCCAGGCCGTAGCGCCGACCGGAACCGGTCCTGATGAAATCGCGCGGCCGGCATCTGGAGAAATCTCATGAAAGTAACGGGTGATCAGCAGGTATTGCATCATCGCGGAAATTATCTGGTCGTGCGACTACGGCTGGCACCGGGGGAGGCGACGCCTTGGCATCGCGATCCCTTTCATCGGGTGGCGGTGGTCTTGAGCGGGGATCTCCTCCACCTCGAGTTCCGGGATGGGGGAGAAACTCAGCCCTGGAAGATCACGGTGGGCGAGGTGGATTGGGTCGAGCCCAGCGATCTCGTCCACCGCGCCGTGAACGTCGGGAAGGAGGTCTTCGAGGAGGTTGTGACTTTCTTCCTGGATCGCCCCGACGCGGCGCCGCAGCCGGAGGAGGATTCGAATTAGTGGTGGCCACGACGAGTGCCCTTCCTCGTCGTGAGCTTTGGCAGTTATACGGTCCTAGCGAATGGTGCAAGGGCCGACGACGAATCAAACCGCTGATTCGTCGTGGCTAACCGCTTCCGTCCAGCACAAGAACTGCGGACTTGGAGAACAAGCCACCCCCCGGTTCCTTAGGAACGCGTTTTCGCGGCTTGAGAATGCCCCTACGGTTCTAAGCAGGACTCCTTGCAGGACGCTACGTGGGAGGACTAACGGGTTTGAGGAACTCAATCCCCGCTTGACCCTCCAGGCGCGTCCCCACCGGGCCAATCCACACGACACGGCCTGGTAATGAGCACTCCTGCCCCGAGTTCGTGACAATCGCGACAGCTTGTCCCGGGAGTAGGCCAGCTTTCGCACAAACCCGGACGCCGTTATTGGAAAGGTCCACCGTCGAAACGCTGTGCTCGTTCCCTTGACCTTTGGAATCAACGCAAAGGGAGACAGGCATCCGAACGTGTATCCGCTCCGAACGGCGGGCCGATGGTTGGCTGCCACTGCCCATAGCGACCCCCAACGCCGGAAAGTGGTCCCCTCACTACCGCGACATTACGTCCTCCCTTGGTGCCAAGTCAAGTAAAATTTACTCCCTGTCCGCACGGAGAGGCCTCGGGCCTTGCCCGCCGAATGCCCTGTTGCAGTTGGCAACACAAGACGGCTCGCGCGCTACTTCACACATTGCAGAGGGATTGGCGCGCGTCGGGGCTGGCGCGGACGGTTGGGGTCTGCGATCGTGGCGTGAATTCCGCCTCCGGTGCGCCCCGATGACGTGCATCCGGGCACCGGCCCGCGCTACGGCTGGGGATTCGTGACGCGGCCGAGGAAGAGGATGCTTCCCGAGCGCTGGTCACGAATCAGGAAGAGGAACGGATGGTCGGCGCGGAAGATGGCGGGCGGCTCCTCCTCTCCAGGCATGGCGGCCTCGGGCCCCTCGATCGCCGTGGCTGCGGCGGCTTCGGTGCCTCTCTCATCCACATCTACAAAGGCCTTGTGGATGACCAGCGAGATGAAGAGGTCCTTCTTTCCCGTCATGCCGGAGAAGTCGGCGGAAGCCGGGTCAAACGCCTGTCTCATGCCCATCTTGGGCAGCACGTCGTTCAGCGTGAAGGTTGATTCCACGCGGAATTTGGGCAGATAGACCTTGACCTCGCGCCAGTCCATCTTCTGCACCCAGCCTTCCAGTTGCTCCGCGGTCAGCGAGGTCTCCAACTCCGCCAAGCCATCGACCTGGCGCGGCAAGAAGACAATCATCGAGAGGTCGCCGCCCTTGTAGGGGAGGCGCAGGGCCTGGACGGAGTTGGTTTCGAGATACTGGAACCGGTCCTGCTGATACATTGTGGGCACGCTGACCTCTTGCTGCGGCGTCACCTTGAAAGCTGCGTCCTTCGTCGCCTCTTCCTCAAAGGGATCGATCCATCGGCCCCGGAAATAGATGGCGTTGGCGAGAATCAGTCGCGTCAGTTCCGTGATGGCACGCGGCGGAATCAGATCCCGGATCTTCCCCTGCGTTTGCATCTCCACCCACTGGTTGATGATCGCGCGCGATTTTTCGCCGGCGGTGGCAAAGTCCAGCTCGCGCAGCTCCGCGCCGTAGTTCGCCTTGACCATGCCCTTGTATTCATCCTTGAACGCGTAGCCGCGCTGCGTCCACAAGCCGTTGGCGATGCTGAGCTGGTAGTCTTGCGGTTCCTCGCCCTTCGCCTGCTTCAGCAGCAGCGCGAAGGCCGGATGCAGGCGTGGACCGGGGAACGGCAAACGCAACGCGGCGGCCATCTCCTCCGCGGTCTGGCCGCTGGCGCCGCCGTAGGTCATCGCCAGCGCCGTCGAGATGCTGAACGGCGAGAGGAAGAGATTCCCCTCGCGCCTCGCAAGCTGCCCGTAGAGAGCAAGCGCGAATTGATTGCCGCCCTTGACCACTGCCGCTACGTCGCCCTTGTCGTCTGTCATGGGTTTGTCTCCCGCTACCGCCATCGCCCCCGTTGCCAGCGCCAAGAAAGTCGTCGCCACGACGAGCGCCCTTCCTCGTCGCGGCCTTTTGCAGTTATGCCGTCCTGGCCCATGGCGCAGAGCCGATCGGGCCATTGAGTCATTGAGCCATCGAACCATTGAGAACCATGGGCCAGCGCAGGCCCGTCGGGTCTGCCGTCTTTGCATCTCATGCACCTCAGGCGCCCAGAGCTTTGCTCTCCGCCAGCCTGCGCACTAAGCGTCAAGGGGACGCGTGATAGCCAAGAATCCTACCCTGCCGTAGACGAGGTGTATCCATACCGTTGCATCCCGGACCTCTCGGGCAAAGCACATGAAAACCTCGTCACCGAATACGCGGAGCTTGCCCTGACTCGCGTACCCGATGACCCTTTTTAGCCTCGCTGTCAAGCCGGGGTCCGTCCGGTCGAATCCGTCGAGGGCATAGACTTTGCAGCCGTGATTATCTGGAAGCCGAACGCCAAATTCTGCAAAATAAAGCCCCAAGGTTGTCCGCTTGATAACGCGACAAAGACGGTCGAGGCTGACCCGGCAAGTCGTTGCCTGGCCCAGGTAAAGCCCTGCCGGGGTTAGGACTTCAATTTCGCTGACCGACTCCAACAGCGCTTGATTGAACCTCCACTTATTGGGCTTTGCGAACGAGCGATGAACAGACTTAAGTACCTGCGAGGCGGCGGGGTGACCGCCGACGTCGCGCCGCATGGCCACCATTCTGGTGAAATACTCATCGTCTAGCGACTGACCGTGGCGGCAGTCTTCGCAGCAGGGCACTGTGATCAGATCTGATGGGCGCGGCTTGGGAAAGAGGCTCTTAGGGGGAACATGGTCTCTCGTGGTGGCCTCAGCTATTCCGCAGTAAATGCACTGCATTGCCATACCGATGTTAGCTGGTAACTGGTAGCTGGTGACCGCAGTCAATTCGCGGCCACGATTAACCGTGGCTGGCGCAGAGCGAAGCTCTGCGTTGCAGCGATAACCGCGATACTAAGATGAGGGATATACAACGGGAGCGCTTCAAATGCAAGGCCTCAAAGGCAGTGACAAGTGACGAGTGACCAGGAAAAGACAGGTGTCGGGCCCGTCGAGCCATCGGGACACTGAGCGATTGAGTGATTGAGTCAACAAAGAGCGGTAGATGGCAGATGGTAGATGGGGGCCACGGGCAAGTCGCGATTTGCGTTGACGGCGGGCTCAACATAGGTTAGAATTGTAGCCTATCCATGGACAACTCCTCCGGCGAGCCCGCCCCGAGCCAGGCCGGTCCGGGAGAGCCTCCCCCACCCCGGCGGCGCGGACGGCCGCCCGGCAAGCCGCTCAGCGGGGCCGAGCTTGCGGCGCGCCGCGCCAACCTGGAGTTTGCGCGTGCCGCCCCGCGCGATCGCATCTACCGCCGCACCCGCCGCCGTCGCGAGGCCAGCCGGCGCAACATTCAACGGGCGCTCGCCTGGCGACGCTCGCCGCAGGGCAATGCCCGCGCCCGCCTGAACGCCTTCCAGCACGGCCTGGCGGCCAAGACCAGTCCCGAACTGCGCGCCGCCTTGGGGGAGAGTCCGGAAGATTTCGCGCGGCATCTCGAACTGATCTCGCGCGTCTTCCGACCGCTCGACCAGGAGGAAGCCCGGCTGATCGAGCGCCTGGCCCAAGCCACCTGGCAGCACATGCGCGTCTTCCGCGCGCAGGCCCGCCTGGAGCGCTTCGCTTGGCGGCGTCTCGTCCCCCGAACGGCGGACAAGGCTCGCCCCGGACATGCCCGGGGGCTTCACCCGCCGACTCCCCTCACGCCACCCGCATCCTCCACGACACGCCCTCTCACCCTCGAGGAGACTTCCGAGCGCGCCTACGAGGTTTCAAAGCTCTTCGCGGAAGCGCGCCTCGTGGAGAGCGAAGCGTATAAGCTCGAGGACCGCGTCGAGCGGATTCTCGCCGCCCTCATCCGCCTCCGCGCGAAAGGGGACGCGTAGCGGCGGCCTTCCGGCTGGCAGGTGGGGGCTTTCACGCCGTGACACCACAGAGGCACAGAGACACAAGCAGCACAGGCAAGCTGAATCGCCTCATGTCTTCGTGGCTTGGCGGTGACAGCAGTTGGTAGCGCAGGGTTCGCGTTTCGACCCGGCGGCTTTTCCGGAGGCCCGAGGCGATGGCCGCGCCACCCCCCGCGTCGCGATGGAAAAGCCCTCCGTCAGCTGACGGATTAAAGAACCACTCCGCGCTAACTGCTACCCGCCTTGCAGCTGCTCGGAAAGGTAGTTTTGAATGCCGAGCGTGCCCATCAAGCCGAGCTGCGTTTCCAAGTAGTCCGCGTGCCGTTCTTCGTCGCGGATCATCTTCAGGAAAAGCTCGCGCGTTCCGTTGTCGCCTTCCTTGGTGCAGATCGCCATCGCAGCGTTATATTGCTTGACCGCGTCCGCCTCGTCGTGCAGATCGGCCTCCAGGTGAGCCTTGACGTCGTCGCCAATGGTGGGCTTCAGCGCGGTCTCCACCGCGGGCTTTCCATCCAGGAACAGGATTCGCTCGATCAAGCCCTCCGCGTGGCGCATCTCCTCGATGGCCCGCTTCTGGGTGTGGGCCGCGAGCCCCTTGTAACCCCAGCTCTCACACATCTCCGCTTGCACCATGTATTGTACGATTGCCGTCAGCTCCGCGCTGAGCGCTCGATTGAGTTCACCAATGACCCTTTCGCTTCCTCGCATAAATTCTCCTTCCCGCGAGCGCGCACACTCCCCGGACCCATCGCGGTTCAAAGTCTGTCAGGGGCGCGCGCAGGCGACCTTATCATAACAGGCTGGCATTCTAAGCGCAGCGAAGAACCCCGGCAGGGTCACCTTTCGCACCCGTCGCAAATGGCGCGACGGACTTGTCCCGACTTGTCCCGATGTTTTGTATCGGGATGTTTCCCAATCGGGGTGCGCCACTCCCTGAGGAGGTGCAGGCACCACGAAGGCACAAAGGCACGAAGAGAACGGGCTGACCGAAGGGCTTTGTGGCTTAGTGCCTTTGTGGTGATAACCGGCTCGTTCTCGGCACGGCGGGCGAGGCGATTACTCCCAGGCGCCGGCGGGGGCGATCTTCCCGGTGCGCAGGAAGTGGTTGATGGCGGCCTCCCAGCTCTGCATTTTGTGGGTGAACCATTCCGGCGTGTAGCGCTCGACGAGGGCGTTGCCGGCGGGCGACAATCCCGTGTAGAGGTAGCGGATGTGGGCGAGAGTCTTGCCGCCGGGAGCGGGCTCGAGCGCAATCCGCAGTTGCGTCGCCACCAGGCCGGGCTGCACCCAGGCGAAGGCGATGCGGAAGGCGCCGGGATCGCAATCGGTAACCAGCCAGATGCTCTCCGGGCCGGCGTCGTTGGGCGTGGCGAAAATACAACCATCCTCGGCCACGCCCGACTGCGAGTAAATCATCCGATACTCCCAGCCGGGCACCCATTCGGCCTCGCGCACCGGGCAGAGGAGCGGGAAGACCGCCTCGGGCGGAGCGTCGTTGGTCTGCGTGTACTTGTGGCTGCGCCGCAGCGCGGCAAATGGCGCCATGGGATTGCTCCTTTGGGATTTCGTAGCGCGAGTCCCGCCCACATCGTAGGGGCACGCCGATGCGCGACCCGCGCTGCAGAAGAATTTTCTACACGCCGCCGGAAAAATCGAGGCAAGCCCCGCCTTTTTGAATCGCATCCGCCCGGCCCGCTAATCCACTGAACGCTCTCGGCTTGCCCTCCCAATCGAGCGTCTGGCCTGGGTCGTGCTTCCTCAAATAGGCAAGATAGGAGGTTACGCATGGGAGGGTTTAGCCGCGGCATAGCCGTAATTTTCGTTCTATGGTGTGTGGTGGTGCTTCTCGGATACGACAAGAACGGCAGCAAGCGCGCGCGGAGTTGGTAGCGATTAGCCACGGCCCCGATGAAGTTTGTCGGGGCCATGAGTTCGTAACGTCGCAATCCCGAAAAAGCCCGCGGCATCCCGATGCACTTCATCGGGACCGTGGCTGCACGCTGCGGTCTTTCCATCCCATTGCGCCTGCGGCGCGCCCCGATCACGTGCATCGGGGCGCCGGCCCACGAAAGAAGGCGCTCCGACGAACCGGGTCGCAATCCTGCTGTACAATCGAGAGAGAATCCACCCGTTTGGGGTAGCTGGTCACGGCAACGTGAGCCACTCGCCCAAGAATTGCCGCGCCGCAGGTGTGTCAAGGCGATATACAACGTTCGTGGCGCGGCAGAATCGGTCCCCGGTGACGGTCAGGGCGGCGATCACGCTGGTCGCTGCGTAAAAGTTCGGTCCGCCCGAATCGCCGTAGCAGGTGCCGCCGTCCCCGGTTGCCGAATTCTGTGACAGACGGAGCCAGGCGTTGGTCAGCGCGTTGAAAGATGAGTAGGCGTAAAGGCGTGTGTCGCCGCTCGGGAAGAGCGCATGCGGGCCTCCCTCCTTCGCCTCGCGGCGATCGCCGTAACCGACGGCCGTGAAGACTGCGTTCTTCAAGTTCTTGGAGGCTTGAAGCTGGTCAAGAAATCCCAGCGTCGGCAGTTGTGCGAGGGGAATGCCGGTGGTCGGCTCGTCGAGCTTGACGATGGCCATGTCGCCAGGCTCGGAGGGGATGCCCGTGTAAGCGGGATTCATGTGCACGGTGCCAGGAAGCGGCGTCGACGTCCCCGCGTCGAACGTGCTGTCGAACGTAACCCAGGCTTGCGCGGTGGGTAAAAAGGAGACGCAGTGCGCGGCGGTCAGAAATACGTCCGGGGCCACCAGCGTTCCCGAGCAGATCAGAACTTTTTCCGCCGGATCGCCCCACTCGATGACTAGGCCGCCGACGTTGGGATGAAGATTGCCGTCCAACGATCCGAAGGTGATCGCAAGCGCCACCCCACCGCAGAAGACCAGGCCGGCACAGGCTATCGCGATGCGTTTGCAGATCATGGGTAATCCTCCCGTCGCGGGTATCCTCTCGCCGATCTTAGCCTTGTGCTTATCCGTTGTTTACGCCCGGTTTCGAGGGATGTCAAGGTGTGCCCGTGTAGGGCGGCGCCCACGACGGTGTTGCTTTCCGCCCTGCGCAGGCCAAGCTCGTAGCGGGTAGCGCGGAGGTAGGCGCGGTTTGCCTTCCTCCGCGGCTCTTGGAGGGAGTTGAATTCTGATTCGCCCAAGCTGCGGGGAGTTGGCAGCCACGGCATGTTTTTTATCCCGTGGGTTCGCAAATTCCCCTCTTGGTCCGGTAGGGGACCGAGGAGTGGTCCATGAAAAGGCCCACGGCATCCCGATGCACTTCATCGGGACCGTGGCTACCCCCTCGTAGTTCAGTCCTGCAGCACTTCCAGGGGCGCGAACATTTGGCCGCGCCGCCCAGGCCCGCGTCGCGATGGGAAAGCCGCAGACCTCAAGAACGGAGGTCTGCGCTACCTTGCTGCCCATCGAATACCGCCCGCGCGATGAAAAGGTCAACGGCAGGGCACGGTGGAGGCAGGAAACACACCAGCCGAACCGCCGGGACGCCCAGAGCGAACCGCGATACCACCCAAGAGAGACCATGGCGATTTGAGCTTGACTTGGCAAGGCGGCGGCTCTACGTTTTTGGCCTAAGGCAAAGCTCAAATCGGGGATTCCGGATGGATGGAGTTGCCGCCCGGCCCGCAAGCCCAAGAACGATAGCCCCTGCCTTGCTGTGGGCAATCCGCCTCGCTTCTGGCCTATTTTTCGTGCTCGCTCTACTCCTCAGCCTGTTCCCAGAGCTATCTTCCCGAAGGTGGATTGTTGACCTACCGTTTTTCGCGTCACTTTCTCTCCCCGCGCTCTACGGGCTGGCCCTATGGTTCCTACGGGGAAATCCGCCGAACAAGTTCGGCCTGGCCTTGATCATCGCGTTGGGAACCGTTTGGTCGACTCTATGCCTTCTCGGTATCGTCGCGTGGGTACTTTCCGCCACCGCACGTCCCTGGCTTGATTGGTCCGAGCTTTTGGGCCTGGTAGCAATTCTGGCGGTTCAAGGTGTCTACGGGGCGACTGCCGCCCGCGCGTACTTCCGCCTCGGAAGAGAACGTGCCGACTGGGGCAGACTCGCTATCGGACTTGTGGTTGCGGCTCTTGTGGTATCAGCTTTTGTTTGGGGCATACCCCACAAGATCAGAAGCGGCCCCCACTATTTGCCGCAGGCGTCAGCCGTCGGGTCACTCAGAACCATCAACACTGCGGAAATAACCTACGCCAGCACTTATGGGGGCTACAGCCCGACTCTTGCGGCGCTGGGCCCGCCGTCCCAAGGAGAGCCTCCCACTGCGGGCGCGGCGGGGCTCATCGACGAGGTGCTGGCCGGGGGAGTGAGATCCGGTTACCGGTTCACTTTTAAGCCCGGTCCTCGAGACGCGAAGGGGCAGATAACCTCCTACACAGTTTGCGCCCGACCTATCAAGCGCAGCGAGCCCCTCCTGCCTAGCTTCTTTACCGACGAGACGGGCGTCGTACGCCGCACTGACGAGGACCGCTGCCCCACACTCCAGGACCCCCCTCATGCGGGCTAGAAAGATTCTGCAAGGTGCGGGGCGAACGCCCGAGATCCGCCCCCGGGGGAAGGAAGGCCATGATGAGCACACCCCAGATATCTTCGCCCCCTCCTCCCGTCAGCCAACGCTGGCTGTGGGTAGTCCGTGCTGCCGCGGGGATTTCCACTATCCCTTCGTGGGTGGCGTGGGCAACCTTCGCCTCCCATCCTCGCGTCTGCGCTGAGAAATCGGGACGGGAACTGGGAGTGCTGATCCCGGTCATGTTGCCCTACCTGCACGTTTTGTGGCGCCTCCGGGGCAAAACCCTCAAAAAGGGATTAGCGCTGGCGGTAGTCACAGGCTTCCTCTGGGTCGGCCTGGCATGGCTTCCCCTGGTCGTGGTCGCAAGAGAAGTGAAGAATGCTTTTGCTCTGATCCTTGGTTTCGCATTGTTGCAGGTCATTATGGCGGCAGGTGCGATCAAGACCTACTACACTCTGCCGCGCGAGGATGGCGACCACCAAATTCTGGGACGAGGCTTCGTTGTTTTCATCGCTTATGTTTTGATTTGCCTTATCATAATGGCTTGGACTATACCCGATCTTACGCGGTCCCGCTTCGCCCGCACCCAAGCCTCGGCGGTGGGTGTCCTGCGCACGGTCAACGTCGCCGAGATAACCTTCTCCCAAACGTACCAGACAGGTTTCGCTCCCGGTCTGTCAGCACTGGGGCCGGGGCCCGCCAACTCCTCACCCTCAAGGTCCGCAGCTGGTTTGATCGATAGCGAGACGGTCAGCGGAATCAGGGATGGGTACAAGTTCACGTATTCGGCTGGTCCGCCGGATGGGGCCGGAAGCATCAAGGCTTACACCCTCATTGCGCGTCCAGTCGAATATGGGGTGACAGGCTGTTGGAGCCTGCGCACCGACGAGTCGGGTGTGATCCACAAGACCAACGACAACCGTCCCGCCACCCGCCAAGATCCACCCATCACCGGCTAACGCCTGTCGCTCCTGGAAAGATTGCGACTCGGGAGGCCTCAAGCTAGTAGCGCGGACCTGATTTGTAGGTCCGCGGTTCTTCCTGATCCAGAGCCGCAGACCTCAAAGACGGAGGTCTGCGCTACCTTGCTACAATAAATCAGAGCTTAGGTTTTACAGGGTAAGTCTCGGCCAACTGGTCGAGCAACTCCAATATCCTGCGATGCAGGCGGAGGTCGTCATAAGGGTCCTTGCGCGACGATCCGCTGCGATAGCTCATGGCGATCCACGCCTCGGCGCTAACTTCGGTCTGATCGCCGATCCGAGGTGTGCGGACGCCGGGCGATAACCGGGATTTAACGTGACGGGTATACAACGAGGGCGAAAGAAAAGCAAGAGCGGAAGTAGGAAGTAGGGAGTAGGGAGTAGGGGGCGGAAGGAAAAGAGCGGAAGTGGGAAGTAGGGAGTAGGAAGTAGGGCGGAAGAACGGGCTAGGGGCTGGGGACTAAAAGCGGGAGTAGGAAGTTGGAAGTAGGGAGTAGGGGAAAGCAAAAGGGCGGGCACGAGGCAGAATTCGGTAGACGGTAGGCGGTAGATGGCAGGCGGGGGAAGGCCGCGAAAACGAAAGGGCGGGCCAACACCCGCCCCTAGTGCCGACTGTCGGCGGCTGGCTTTGTGCCGGGCTACCCCTCGACAGGCTCGGGGCGATGAGCCCTTCGACAGGCTCAGGGCCCCGAGCGAAGCCGAGGGGCGACGCCGAACCGAAGCCCGGCGCTACGTCCTGGGTGCCGACCTTACTCCGCCGTCGTGGGGTCAATCACCTGCTTGACCTCGGAGATGCGGTTGGCTGGGAAGCCGCCGCGCTGGGCGTGCTCGCGGACGGCCTCCGGGCTGGGCGCCACGTACACGCAATAGATTTTGTCGTCGGTCACGAAGCTCTCGACCCACTGAATCTGCGGCCCCATCCCGCGCAGCACCGCGCAAGACTTCTGCGAAATCGCCTTCAACTCGTCGGCGGTCAGCTTGCCGGCGCCAGGGATCTCGCGTTCGATCACGTACTTTGGCATGTGCCCTCCTTTCCCTCGGAATATCTTAAGCTGGGTCCGCGGCGAAAAGCAAAAAGGCGGGAGGAGAAAACAGGTGCTAGGTGCTGGGGACTAGGGAAGAGAGCGGGAGTAGGGGGCGGAAGGCGGGGGCAGGTGCTGGGGGCCGGGGCGGAAGGAAAAGAGCGGAAGTGGGAAGTAGGGAGTAGGAAGTAGGGCGGAAGAACGGTGCTAGGTGCTGGGGACTGGGGGCTAGGGGACAGGCTGGGCGTGCTGGCGAAGCCAAGGTTCGAGCCGCTCGAAGTGAAACTGCTTGCTTTCGAAGAGCTGCATCAAGAAGTGATAGGCCTCGGGGTCATCGAATTCCAGTCGAAAGCCATTCATGCGCAGGAAGGCGGCGGTGGCCACGATGGCGGTACGCTTGTTGCCATCGACAAAGGGGTGATTCTGGGAAAGGCTCTCGAGCAGCGCGGCGGCCTGTTCGATGACGTCACGGTAATAGCCGCTCTGCGGCCGGGCCAAAGCGCCTTCGAGAGCGCCCCGATCGCGAATGCCCGGCGCCCCGCCAAACAAAACGAGCAGGCGCGCGTGAGCGGTCAGCACCTCGTCGAGGGAGGGGTAGAGCGTCACTGGGAGAGGCGGCGGAGCAGTTCAGGATGAGCGGCAATAAATTCGTCTATGGCCGCCTGAAAGGCAGTCTGAGCCAGCTTCCCGTTGCGGTCTTTGAGGAAGGTGATGAACTCTTTCACCGCGGATTGCTCCTCGGCTGAGAGCTGGGAAACAAGTTCATTCAGGTCTTCGGAGTCCATGCAGCACCCGAACAACGCCAGTATACTCCCCCGAGGAACCGCCAGCAATGAGGATGGCGGAGCGGGGGACTCGGATGATTGAAGAATGGGTTTCAGGTGTCGGGTGCCGGGTGTCAGGGGCAGAAGGAAAAGAGCGGAAGCAGGAAGTCGGAAGTAGGGAGTGGGG
>JAIQGH010000197.1 GCA_020072655.1 Terriglobia bacterium
GGGTTGATGACCTCTCTCTCCAAGATCAGTCTCCTTTCCTATATTCGCCAGCAAAAAAAAGCGATCGATGAATTGGAGAAAGTCCTCGATCGTGCCGAGGTGCTGATCCCGCCCGCGGCGGAATTCTTCGGCCAGCCGCCCTACGTCGCGCTCCTCGCGCGGGGCGCGGACCTCGCCTCCGCTCAGCAGGGCGCGCTGATGTTCAAGGAAGTCGCGCGCCTGGCCGCCGAAGCCATCAGCGCCGCCCAGTTCCGCCACGGCCCCGCCGAGATCGTCAATCCCGCCCATCGCTATGTCATCTTTGCCCGACAGGGAAAGACGGCAAAACTCCTCCTTAGGCTCGCCAACGATATCCGCACCCACGGCGGCCGCGTGCTGCTGATCGGCGATCAAGAACTCGAAGATGCCCCCAACCTCCGTCTGGCGCGCTTCGAGCCCGTCCCGCTAGGGCTCGGGACACTCGTCGATGCCGTCTATATGCAGCTTCTCGTCCACGAACTCGCCCTGCGCGCCGGGCTTGAGCCGGGCAAATTCTGGCTCGCCACCGACGTGACGCGCGAGGAGTAGCTCCGCACTCCTAGCCCGCGCGGCGCGCCGTGCCGGCACCTGCTATAATCGGGGCGGAGAAGAGGTCAGCACAACGTTGATCGACCAGAATACAATCCGCAAGGCCGTCGAGCTGCTCCAGCAGGCTGCGCCGGGAGCCACTGTCATCGTGTTTGGCTCCTGCGCCCGCGGCGAGGTCACCGAGGACAGCGACCTGGATGTGCTTGTGGTCGAACCCACCGTCAGGGACCAGTGGGATGAAATGGTCCGCCTGCGCGATGCCCTGAGCCCGCTCGGGATTCCTGCGGACGTGCTCGTCGTAAGCCAAAGGACTTTCGACTATTGGGCAGACACCCCCAACACGGTAGTGTGCGAGGCCGCTCGAGAAGGCCGAGTGTTCCATGCGATCGAACGAACACGCTGAAGTCTTGCTTCGCAAAGCCCAAGAGGATGAGTTCGCCCTCGAAAAGCTCATCAACGATCCGGCTTCACCCGACGATATCCTCGGGTTCCACGCGCAGCAGGCGGTTGAGAAGACGCTGAAGGCTGCACTCGCATTCCATGACGTTCGCTATCCGTTCATTCACGACTTGAAGACACTTGTTGACTTGGTTCGCAAGAACAAGATTTCGTTTCCGCAAGAATTGGACGAGGTCAGACGCCTCACACCTTTTGCCACAGTATTCCGCTACGAGTACCTGCCGGCGGAGCCGCGGCGTCCTCTCGAACGGCCGTGGGCGCTCGACCTCGTCCGCCGCGTCAGAACCTGGGCCGAAGCCATTGTCCAAAACTTGTAAGGGTCATGCGCCTGCGGGCGTGACAGGCTCCGCGCCACCCGCCGTGGCTGCACTTAAATGAGGAGGCAGGAATGGCTCGGGAGACAGAGTTGGTTAATTGTTGGGTGCGTGGCGTTCCGTCAGGGTGCGAACAACACCACATAACTCCGGAGGAATTTGGAGGTACAAGTGAGCCCGGCAACTTAATACCGATTTGCAGGGTTTGCCACGACATTATCGACCGGTACCGTTGGCAACGCCTGGAGATTTGGTCGTGGTTTTTCCAGGAGCAGCGAAAGGGCCCGGGTCTGCGGTGGGCACGATTAATGCTGTTGGAGTGCATGAAAATGATCTCGTGGCTGAAATACAAGGGCTACATCGTCCACAGAGCTGTTGAACTATAGGTGGCATAAAGGTATCCCCTTCCCCCGGCGTCATTCTCCACAAGATCCGGTTGGTAAGTAAGTGGCGTTGCCCGCACCGCGGTTATCGGGTCAGCGGACGTGTCGCGAGGATCCTTCCACCCTCTTCGACGGTGTAAGTGGCGTTGGCTTTGAGGTTGCGGAGGGTGTCGTGTTGGCCGCTCGGCCAGGCGACCTCCACGGTATCGGCCTGGGGCGCCTTCCCCAAACCAAAGGTGAGCGTCAGTTCACTCTGCGAACAGTAGCTCGAGCCGGAGCGTACCATCTGCCAATTCGAGCCGTTGACCTTCACGACTGCGCCGATGCCGTCGCGATTGGAGCGCGTGCCGACGGTCCGGATGCGGATGGCGTTGTTCGATGCGCCGACGGCGTTGCGGAACAAATAGGCAGGCCCGCCATTGGTCATGAGGAGGATGTCGGGCCGGCCGTCGTTATCGATGTCCGCGAAGGCCGCGCCGCGGGCTACGAGCTTGCGTGTGAACCCCAGCTCCTTCCCGACTTCCCGGAAGCGGCTGCCCCCTTCATTATGGAAGAGCAGCGGGGCTTGTGAGTAAGTGACCTGCGGCTGGATGCGAGTGATCTCGGGTTCAATGTGGCCGTTGGCGACGAAGAGGTCGGCGAGGCCGTCCAGATCGTAGTCAAAGAAAAAGAGGCCAAAGCTCAGCGAGAGCAGGCTTGCGCGCCCGATTGAGGAAGCCGGCGCGACATCGATAAAAAAACGGTTCCCCTCGTTGTGATAGAGACCAATCATCTGATTCGAAAAGTTGCCGATGGCGAGCGACGGGTAGCCGGAGTGGTCGAAGTCACCTTCATCGATGCCCATCGCGCCGCGCGCAATGCCGTCCTCGCTGAACGCGATGCCCGCCTGCACGGCCTGCTCGGTGAATGTGCCGTCACGGTTGTTGCGGTAGAGCTTGTTGCGCTCGGTGTCGTTCGCGACGGCCAGGTCTGGCCAGCCGTCCTGGTCGTAGTCGATGACGGCGACGCCCAGGGATTTTGACGTCGGGTCGTAGATGCCGGATTTCTGCGTCACGTCTTCGAAGTGGCTGTTGCCGAGGTTTTGAAAGAGCCGGCAGGTGTCGCCCTTATAGGCTTCCGGCGTGCAGTAAGATTTGTTGCGCCCGTCGAGCGTGCAATAAAGATCGGCCTTTTCCGACCACTTCACATAGTTGGTGACGAAGAGGTCGAGCCTCCCGTCCCGGTCGTAATCCACCCAGGCGGCGCTGGCGCCATAGCCGGCGTTGTTGGCGCCGGATGACTTCGTCACGTCCTTGAACGTGCCGTTGTGCTCATTGTGGAAAAGGCGCGACTCGCCCAGGCCGGCTATGTAAATATCATCCCATCCATCGTTGTCGTAATCGCCGACGGCTGCGCCCATGCCGTAGATCTCGATGTCCAAGTGGGCGCGCGCCGTAACATCGGTGAAGGTCCCGTTGCCGTTGTTGCGGTAAAGCTTCAGGGTGGTTCGCTTGGTCTTGTGGCCGGGAAAGTCTGAGCCGTTGACAAGCAGGATGTCGGGTCTGCCGTCGTTGTCGTAATCAATGAAGGCACAGCCCGGGCCCATGGTTTCCGGCAGATATTTCTTTCCGAACGCGCCGGTGTTGTGGACGAAGCGGATTCCCGCCTGGCGCGTGATGTCCACGAACCGCGGGCCGCCGGCGGCGGTGGCGGCAGCCGCTTGGTTCGCTGGGGGCGGCGCAGGCGTCTTCCGGTCAGCAGCAAGGGCAAGTCCGCCGACGAGCACACCGAGGCTAAGGAGCATGCACAGAGAAGCGTTTCTCAAGGTGGTGACCCACCTCCGATACGCAGGTTAGTCTGCATCTCCGCGCCCTCACCCGCCTTCGTTTCTCGATGCCGTCCTCTCCGAGAAGGAGAGGGCGGGGTATGGTGTAGGGGAGGGCTCTGACCTCCCGCCAGTT
>JAIQGH010000077.1 GCA_020072655.1 Terriglobia bacterium
ATTCTGTCCGCCCCTGCCCGCGTTTACCTACCGCTTATATGGGATTTACCTGCTGTGCATTGAAGCCCCAACGCGCCTGCGTGAAGTTAGCCACACAACAAGGGCGGACAGGTGAGGTCGCATCCCGCGCCCGCTGTCCGGCGGGGCCGGCGGGCTTGAGTCGGGCCGGCTTCACCTGCCGCCTCAAAGGAGGAAGCCATGAAGAGAAATGCTTTCGTTCTGCTCGTTGGTCTTTGGCTGGTCGGGGCACTGCCGGCCTGGGCCGGCGATCCCGCCGGCGCTTCACAAGTGGCTATCGGCGTCACGGGTGGGTCGGTTTGGTACGATCCTAACACCCGCATTCCTTCTGACGGCGGTAACTACTGCATTTGGTACTTGCCGCTCGTTGGGGATCTCGGCCTGGACTCCTTGTTCGCGCGCGACTCGCACGGTGTCCTGGCCTACGACAGGGAACACGCTTACCTCATCTGGGTGTCAAAGTTCAGCGTCGAATTCCTCCCCCCCGCCGATCTCGGCGGTGGCCGGTCGCTTTTGCGCGTGCTGGCTCCGGCCGGTGAAGCCACGATCTACTACAGCGACACGCCGGAGACCCGTAACTTCAGTGACCCCAGTGATCAGAGCACCTGGGGGGAACCCGTCGCCACGTTCGGCAGGAAGGCATCAATTCTTCGAAGCAACGATGGCCTCGCGACGGACACTTTCATATTCTCGGCGGTGCTGGAATCGAGCAGCAGCTTCAAGTTGAGTGGGAAACGCTTCAACTTCGCGGACCTGATCCCGAACGGAATGACCTGCTTCGAGTATGGGGAGAATGGTAGCACGGTGGAGTTCGCTAACTGCATCGCCATCGGCAGCGCGGGTGGGGCTAAACCAGCAGGTCACTGAACCTGAAGGCCGTCGCCGAAAACCGTGAGGCGGCGCCGGAACTCTCCAACGCACCCTAGGTAGGACGGGCCCATGGCCGTCCTACTTAGGCCGGACCAAGTAGCCACGCTTGGTGCTTTCCCCAGCGCGGGCTTTTGGCTGTTGACGAACCCACGCTTGAGTAACGTCCTGATTTGGGACGTAGCGCCGGGCTTGAGCCCGGCACTTCCTACACTCAAATTGGGACACTACCCACGCTTGATTCCCTTTGCGAATCAAGCGTGGGCACAACTGGTGGGGCCAACATGTGGGCGAAAACCGCGAACGTATCCGAGGTTGACGCGAGTAGGGCGGCGAAGGAAATCAGCCGACCTATTGCCTGGCGCGAGCGGGATGTGTCGCCAGCTTGCTGCGGGCACCCCATGGAGCCCCGCCTGGCACGCGGCCACGACCGGTCTGGCCAGCCGCTGTTTGTGGCGGTGTGGCAGTGCTCCGTCTGTGGCCGTGTCACTTACTGAGATGGTAGCCACGACGAATCGACCGTTGGATTCGTCGTGGGTTCCCCCCCAAGAGCCCACGACGAGGAAAGGCGCTCGTCGTGGCTACCACCTGACGCAAGGTGGCACGAATCGGCCGTCATCGCCGCTGATGAGGCCGTGCACCCCTGAAACAATAATCGCGGATTGGAAGGAGGGGACGAAGTATGGCAACAAACGAGGCGATCGGAAAAACGGGCGTTATCAAGCATATCCCCGTGGTCCTCACCCATGTCGCCAGAACGCAGCCGCAGTGGCTTCGCGTCCGAGCGACAAGCCCAAACGACCCCCAAAGGCTAGTTAGCCAGATCTTGTTTTGGCCGAGTGCACCCGAACCGTACCCGGGACACGGCTTCATAATTTGCTTCCCGAATGCCACGCTCACCGACTTCGACGCGAACCCCCTTTTCACCGGTTTCGTGGCCTTGCGAGCAAATCCGGATGCGGTTAGCGAACTGTGTCTACCGATACTCAGTCGTTTGCTGGACCCGCTCAAGGGTGACTTTGAAATGGATGTTCAAGGCACATACTCGACCGATCCGACGACCGGGGTCACCGATGTTGTTGCCGAGAGCGTCATCCTTTGCACCATGTTGCCGGCCTGAGCCGAGCGCCGATGCTTTGCCGAGTTAAGGCTTCGGCTCACCCGATCAGGTCGCCCCGCTTGGCGCTTTCCCGAGTGCGGGCTATGGGCCGTTGACGAACCCACGCTTGATTCCATTTACGGATCAAGCGCGGCGACGCTCGTGCTGCGCTACCGCGGCAGGGTCGGCGTGACCTGCCCCCCGCCGGACTACACGCCGCGGGAACGATCGGCCGTATCGGTGATGGTGTTGACGGTGTCGCGGACCAGGCGGTCCACGTTCTGAGTGGTGAGGGCGCCATCGCTCGCGCCCGAGATGAAGCTGTCTACGCGGCTGTGCTGACCGAGGACGACGAGCTCGCTAGGCGTTTGGGCGCCGGCCATGACTTCATCCCAGGCGCGCTGATTGTAGACGCAGCCCGGATCACCCGCCTGCACGTCGTCGAGGTAGCAGAGCGCGCGCGCCCGGCAGCCGCCGCAGTAAGGACGGAAATCGCACACCCCGCAATGGTCGGTGCGCTCTTCGCGGTGTGAGTAGAGGTCAAACCTCGAATCCTGCCAGATTTCGATCAGCGACTGCCGCTTCAGGTCGCCGACCACCTCCGACGACATGTAGACGCACGGCGTGACCTTGCCGTCCGGCTCGACGCAGCAGTAGCAGCGGCCCGCGCCGCACCCTCCGATATACCGCGAGAGCACCTTGGCTTGATAGCCCTTGCCCTTGCCGGCGTGCGCCGTGGCCATCAGCCCGTCGAGCGAGCTGTAGAGAATGCAGGCGCGGCCGAACTGCGGCGCCGTGGACATGACGGAGATCTTCCCTTCCTGCAAGTGCCGGTTGAGAAGCTGCAGCAGCGATTCACGCTCGCGGGGCGTGATGTCCATCGTCGCCAGCTCGCGGCCGCGTCCGACGGGAATGAAATTGAAGTGCACGAAAGTCGTGCAGCCGAGGTCCTTGGCAAGTTCAATCATCGCCTCGGTGTGATGATAATTCATCCGCGTGACGCACATCGCCAGGCCGGCGCGCAGGCCCGGCATCGAGGCCACGTTGCGTATGCCCGCTACGGTGCGTTTCCAAGCGCCCGGCAGGCCGCGAAAGCCGTCGTGCTCTTCGGGCAGGATGGAATCGAGAGAGATTTCCACGTACTTCACATCCAGGTCCGCCAAGCGCTGGCAGGTCTCCGGGGTGAGCAGCGTGCCGTTGGTGGCCACGGTTGTATGCACGCCGCGCCGTTTCGAGCGTTCCAGCACTTTCCAAATGTCTTTGGTGACCAGCGGCTCCCCGCCCGCGATGGCCAGGAAGGGAACGTATTCGTCCGCCAACTGGTCCACGAAATTCAGCTTCTGCTCGGTCGTGAGCTCGTCGGCAAGCGGTTTGTGCCCCGCTTCCTGATAACAGTGCCTGCACGTCAAGTTGCAGGCTTGCGTATAGTTCCAGACCACAATGAGGGGTGAATAGAACCTCTGCGGCGTCATCAGCCCGTACTTGGCGATGCTGCGCGCGGTGTTCACCAGAGCGCGGGCCGTGGGGCGATGATGCAAGACCTTGGCCTTCAGAGTCTCCTTGTTGACGCCCGCGCGCGCGCGAAACAATTCGATGGCCCGGTGCGGAACCGCGAACTTCACCTTTTGCCAGAGCGAGAGGTCCCGGCGGTCGTAGCTCTCAAAAACCTCTTCCAGATAGCAACGCCCGTCGCCGTTCCTCCGGGTCAGCAGCCCCAGGAACTTCTGCATGTAAGGGCTGGCCAGGTAGTCCTCGAACTTATGATGTTCGATATTAGGCGGCGGAGAAACCTTCGGAACCGAACGACGCTGTGGGGTTTGCGCTGGCATCCGTCAAGTTACAGTCCCCTTCCACCTCGAAGGGGGTCTCAAAAAGAAACCGCACCTAATGCTACTGAAATCAGCGCGAGAGGGCAAGGGGGCATTTTGTCAATGTTGACAGAACGGATATATTGTCGCGGACTACATCCTCCGCAGGGTCTACCCCAGCCGTGATGTCTTGGACTGCCAGCTAGTTGCGGCCATCTGCCCCGTTCCGCCAGGCCGGTCATGGTGCGTTGATGGCAGTTCTGGCTGAGCCAAGCAATGCCAACCCCGCACGCGCCGGCATGGCCCCTTACGGTGCGCTCGCCGGGGCTACGATATACACGTATTCCAATTGTTCCTCTCCCGTATTTGCCACGGTGTGTCGCGTGGCGGGGGGGATATAGACAAGCGCCCGTGCCACGAACGGGCGCGCCGGCTGGCCTTCGAGGCGCGCTTCGCCGCGGCCGCGCAGGATTACCAGCGACTCTTCGTTCTTCCCGGTAGTATGCCAGCCGACGATTTCACCGGGCTTGAGCCGCACGAACCCGCTGCGCATCCCTGCCGTTTGCGGCACCCCGCGAAGCAGCGGGCAGTCTCCCTCCGCGCATTCTAACGGCAAGGTCAATGGCTGCGGCTTGACCGTCTGCGAGGATAGACTCGGCAAAACGAGGATCAACAAAACCAAACTGGCGGCGAGGATGATTGATTTGGCCTGTTGCATGTCTTCTCCTAGACAATGCGATGTGTTCTCAGCAGCGTGGGCTCTGGGCGCACTGCTCAAAACTTCAGATCAATCCCCCCAGCGGCGTTCGTGCCCGGCATCGGATAGCCCGCAAGCACTTCGTAGCGGCGATTGAAAAGATTGTCCACTATCACAGACACGCTTGTGCGTTTCCCCACCGGGGCGGTGCACTCGAAATCTGCGACGGTGTAGGCAGCAAGAGGGAGTGTCTGCCCGGCGCCACCCCACGTCCGGCCCACGGTGTTGCCCCCCAGAGAGACAAACACCCGCTTCAGATCGAGGTCGAAAGAGTAGATCAGCCGGTTCTGAGGCGAATAGGGCGCCAAGTTGGTGGAATGCAGATAGGCATAAGCCACGTTGAAGCTCGCCCTCCGCATGAGCTGGCAGCGGGCATGGGTCTCGACGCCCTTGTTGATGGCGGCTCCGGAGTTTTGCAGTCTCACGTTCGGCCAGTTGCCGATGGTCACAATCAGGTTGTCGATGTTGGAGTAGTAGCCCGTGACCCAAGCCAGCACTTTGGAGAACGGCCGCGCCTGGAACGTGGCTTGGTAGTTCCACATTCGCTCGGGCTGCAGGGTGGGCGTGGGCGCGGGGAAAAGGTAGAGCTCGCGGAGGGTGGGGTTTCGAAAGCCGCGGGTGACCGAGGCCGAGACGGAGTAATTCTCCGCCAGACGGTACGTGGCGGCGAATTCCGGCACCACAATGGCACCCGAGTGCGAGTTATCGTCGTAGCGGATGCCAGCGTTGAGCTGGAGGCTCTTGCTCGCGGCATAGCGGACGCGGGAAAACCCGGCGTAGTCGTTAAGGTGGAACTCGCCGTAATCATGGTTCGCACTGATGTCGCGGCCGCTGCCCCCGTAACGGATGATGTCGGTTCCGCCGTCGATCGTGACCTGGGGGGCGACCAGAAAGCTCTGGAGCACGCGCACGCCCAAGGAATTGTCCACGGACCGGAAGCCGTCGTAGATCATATTGTGTCCAAAGCTGGAATAGACTCGCGCCAGACCCCAAGTCCGGCTGCCGGAGTTATCGAGATCCCAACTGAACCCACCGCGGCCGACGCGTGACCAGTTCCCCGCCAGCGGCCCCTCGACTGTACCCGGGTCTTCCACAAAGAAATGGCCGTAGCGGCCTTCGACCGAAGTCCGCCATCGGTGCGTGAGGTCATAGCCCACCGCCAGGGTGCCATCCTGATCTCGAAAGGCAGAGTTCAGGCGCGCGCCATTCGTGTGACCGAGTCCCGCCGTCAGGTTGTAGAACCAGCGTCCCCATCGGGCACCATTCGTCAGCCGGTATTGCCCCGTGTAGTAAGAGCCGAGGCTGGCAATCAAATCGGTGTGCACACCCTGAAGAGGACGGATAGGTTTGATTTCGATGGCGCCCGCCATGGCGTTGCTGCCGTAAAGAACCGAAGCCGGACCCTCAGTCACGCTGAGACTTCCTACGTCGGTGAGCGTGTAGAAATCCGGCAGAGGATGGCCCATCAACCCCATGAAGTCGGGGCGACCGTCAACAACCACCAGGAGCTCGGTAGTGGGCGATCCGCCGATCCCCCGCAGCGTAATGGATCCCGATTGGCCCAGACCGAAGCCCATGATGCCCCGCCGGGTCACGTAGGCACTGGGGACCAGTCTTTCGACAGCGTCGAAGACTGTCCTCGCGCTCCCGCGCTCAATCTCCAGCGCTGTCTGCTCGATTGTGGTTTCGGCCTTCGGAGCGTCATGCACGACCACGTCAATCGTAGTGCGAATGGCCGCCGGAGTCAGTCGGAGTGTCACTCCGCCGGGCGGAATGCTTTCTACCCGCTGACGCAGAGCCTCAAACCCCGGAGCCGTGACTAGGACTTCCACCGGGAGGTCCGCCTTTACGGTCAGCATCCCCTGCGCGTCGGTAATTCCCGAAGAAACTCCTCGAGATGCGCCGAGACTCCGTATTTCCACCGCTGCGCGCGGGACAACCGCGTCCTGCGAATCAACAACCCGAAACGTAACCTCTGGCGCGCCAGCGGCCAGCGGGCAGGTAGTTAGGAGAACGGCCAAGAGGTGAACGCGGAGATTCATTCTGGCTCCTCGCTTCTCTGCAGTAACACGAAATCTTAATTCGTAATACTAGATGCTCGCACTCTACCATGAAGCTCCCGGTATCACAAGGGACGCGATGGCTGACACCGCCGTCGCGTCAAGAAGGGTTTCACTGCTAGTATGGGGACGATTGCGCGGCCTTACGCCTGCGCCCAAGGAGATGCCATGTCAACGCTGGTGCGAACGGGGATTTCGCTCGATAGCGAACTGCTGGCGCGATTCGACCGGGCGATCGCGAAAAAAGGATACCGCAGCCGCTCGGAGGCCATTCGCGACTTGGTCCGCGAGCACTCCGTGGCATCGGATGTGGCGCGGGACAGAATTATCGTGGGCACGCTGACGCTGGTTTATGACCACCATCGGCCCAAGCTCTCTGAACGCCTGATCGATGCCCAGCACCATTATCACGGCAAAGTGCTCGCCGTGACTCACGTCCATCTCGACCACCGCAACTGCCTGGAGGTGATCATCGTGAAAGGGCGAGGGACGGAAGTCCAGCGGCTGGCGGACCAACTTCTCAGCTTGCGTGGCGTGAAGCACGGAAAGCTGGTGATGACCACCACGGGTAAGAGGCTGAAGTAGGTCCGCAGGGAACTCGCTATCCCGGAATTCTTCTGTGCGGAACTGCCATTAAGTGACATTTGCGGCTTGTCATCTCATGCGTATTGCGCGACCATATCGGACAGACCTACGGTGGCCCCAACGCCGGAAAAGCCCCTTGCTCGGCGCGACTCCGATCTAAGGAGGTCACCATGGAAGACACGAACAATCAACCCCACGAGCAGCGGATTGAATCCTGGAAAGAGATCGCTGCCTACCTGAAACGAGACGTCCGCACAGTCATCCGGTGGGAGAAGTCGGAAGGCTTGCCGGTCCACCGCCAGATGCACCAGGCACGCGGCAACGTGTTTGCCTACCCGAGCGAGCTGGCGGCCTGGAAATCTGGCCGCGAGTTGCGCTTGAAAGCGGCTCCCTTGATCACTCCCTGGCGCCGCGTCTTTTCTGCCGCGGGACTTGCTGTGGCCATGCTTATCGCCTTGGGAACCACGGCCAGCGGGCCGATCCACACGACCAGCACCGCTTCAGCCGAGAACGCGAATATACCAAAATTCAAGAAGATTCGCATTCCCACGAAACTTTCAATGTTAGGACTTGGGGCCTTGTCGCCCGACGGCGGAAGATTCGCATTTGCTTCCGAAGGCAGCATTTGGGTCGTGCCGGTTCACGGGAAGGTGGATCCCGACATCTCAGGCGAGCCTCTGAAGCTGACTGAATCGATGCCAGATTGGGTCGTTCTCCCTACGTGGTCTGGAGATGGCAAGTGGATAGCCTTCAATCACATTGACGAGGACCACGCATCGATCTACGTGGTCCCATCAGGAGGAGGCCAAACTAAGCAAATCGCCGTCAAGGCATACCGTAGCGCCTACCTTTACGATGGTCGCCTTGGCCTTTCGCCCGACGGGAAGCTACTCGCTTTCGCCTCTACCAAGGAGCAAGAGAAAGGTAAACGAGAAGCGCTTCGAATCTACACTGTTCCTGTTGAGGGCGGTCCTGCAACGCTATTGACGGACAGTTGGACCAGAGAACCAGAATTCTCTCCCGATGGAAACAAGATAGCCTACGTCAAGGTTCGCGAGCTGAAACCCTACGAGGAGCGCAGCGATGTGTGGGTCATGCCCGTTCAGGGGGGGGCTCCAGTCCAGGTCGCCGATGTGCCGAATCGCGCAACAAGTCCCGTGTGGTCACCCGACGGCAAGATGATTGCCTTCCTCACCAGACCCAGCCAAAACAGCGAGAGCAAAGAGCTTTGGATCGTGCCCGTATCGGAGCGAGGCAGGCCTGTGGCCGCGCCGACCGAAATTGGCCTTCCGAACGCGACATATGATTTGCTGGCAGGATGGACTCCCGAGAACAAGATTGCTCTCTTTTCCCCGAGCCCACACCATCAAGCCATCTACACGGTTCCTGCATCCGGGGGCAAAGCGACTCAGGTTACGCCGTCAGGCATCCCGTCCCACCCAAGGTGGTCGCCTGACGGAAAGAGGATCTACCACAGGTGGGGCCGTGGGGAGTTGGCTTCCGTCCCCACGGGAGGAGGTGAACCCTCCTTAATTCCCAAGCGCTCCGATCCCATCGTAATAGAGGCCTCACCTGGGGGCGGAAACGCCATTTCGCCAGATGGGAAGAAAATCGTCTTCTCCGGAGGCCAGAAAGGTCTGGAGGGAGTGCATATCTGGACAATTCCTGTCGGAGGAGGGGAGCCGACCCGGTTGACGACACCACCCACGGATAACCGATTTCCTTGCTGGTCCCCTGACGGGAACACCATAGCTTTTATCAGTTATAGGAAGAATGAAGAGAACATCTTCCTCTCACACATCTATACAATTCCCGCGGAAGGCGGAGAAGTCAGGCAACTCACCTCTGAATCAGATAGGGTCGCCTGGTCAACCATCGCATGGTCCCCGGACGGGAAGTTGCTTGCCTATTTCTCCAAAGAGACGGTCAAAATCATTCCTGCTGCGGGTGGAGAATCTCGAGACGTGGTGAACATAGGCCCCGCAAAAGACCCCCACTCAGGGTTGGCATGGTCCCCCGATAACAAGAGGCTGGCCTACACATCAAAGGGAAGCATCTGGGTCGCTACACTGGACGGGGGAATTCCCACAGAGGTCAAGACGGGTCTTGATGCGGGGGCATTCCACATGGCGTGGTCACCAGACGGAGAAAAGCTAGCTTTCAGTGCCTCAAAGGGTGGAGTGGAAGAACCGGAGCTTTGGCTGATGGAAGATTTTCTCCCCCTTCTGAAAGCCTCCAAGTGACATCGGCCGCAGCGGGTAGCGCAGACCTCCGTTTATGAGGTCTGCGGCACTTGCCTGCGGAAGAGCCGCGGACCTGAAGAGCGCAGGCCCGCGCTACCTCGCTGCAAGTGACCTCGCCCAGAACTGCCTTCGGTGATTCAATGCACTTCTTTGTATAGGCCGTTGCAGGTGCAAGCCCTGGGCGCCAGCGCTACAAACCCACACGTCGGTCATAGACCGGCGCTACAGTTACCGGTCGGGCGGGGGGTCCTGGGCGGGAGGCGGCTGGGGGGCAGTGGTATTCCGTTGGTTGAAGTAGATGACCAGCTCATCCGCGTTCAAGAAGCCCTCAACCATGCCGCCAATGCCGGCTCCGACGGCAGTGGCGATCACGGCGGAGCGCGAGGAGAGGCCGTCCTCTCTTTCACAGTAGTAGCTGTCTTCCCAGCAATTCCGCGCGTGCCGGTCAGCCTCCGCCCAGATGCTGAACCCGACCAGCGCACCTCCCAATACCCCGAGGAGGATGCGCTTGGCTTTGGAGGGCGGCTTCAGGCTGACCATCACCACGTCCGCGCGCGCCATCGTCATGACCTTGCCGTTGACCTCGACTGCCAGTGCATCAGCGGAGAGTCCGAGGAAACGCCCATCCAGCTTCTGGGAGTTGGCACGGAGGATGCGGATATTTTGTCCCTGCCGAAGTTGACTCAGGTTTTCCCAGGGATCGGGCGGAGGAGACGGACTCTCCAAAGGCCCCTCCAGCTCCGGGAGAAACGCGGGCACTTCATGCGGGAAGAGGAAGAACTCGGAGGCCGAGTTAAAGCACGGCGCGCAAAGCTCCAGGTAGGGCGGCGCCGGAAGGTCGTCGAAATAGGAAGCTTGCGCGAGCCCGCCCGCGGGGGCTGAAGCCAGAAGGATTAGTGCCAGCGCCAGGCGTCTCATGGCTCCCTCCTTCGGCGGCGGGGCTCGGCGAGCGGCTCCACTAGGTTCGACGTAGCCGCGAGCGAACGCGTTACCGGGATTTCTATTGTGGGCTTCGGCCGATAGGCAGCAGCGGGTGGAGCAGAGCCTCGTTTGTCAGAGACTCTGCGGCACTGATTGATGGGTAGGAACCGCAGAGTCTGCAAGGGCCGGACTTTGCGCTACCTTGGCTGGAACCCCGCAGGGGTTCAAGGTGAATAGCCGGGGGCAACGCCCCCGGAAACAAGCGCCGCAAACCAAATCCCCGGACCCGTGGAAGGGTTCAACAAATGCATCGGGGCATGACGGTGGGTCCCGGCAACGGGGACAAGGGCTCGACCCCTCCGGGGTCGTGAGATTGTTGCGGGATGCGACCGCCTTCCGTGGGTTTCACCCGCGGCTGTTTACGTTGGTCCCCTCCGGGGAACAACGCGCTAGACGGAGACCTTTTCCGTCTCGGCTTCAGCAGGCTTGGCGTTGCCGATTTCGACCAACACTGGCGGGGCTTTCTTGAGCACCAGCTCTTCGTAGACCTTGCGAGCCTGCTGGGCCTCCCAGGCGGCCTTGCGTCGCGCCTTTTCTTCCTCGGCGGCGGTCATGGGCACATCGTGGTCATGCGAGCGGACGCGGGCGGCGTCCTCAGCGTTGACCGTCAAGCTGATCTTCTCCTGGGCAATGGGAACCGCCTTGCCGCGCGCGTAGATCTCGTGCTTGCCGTGGGTGCGGTACCACTCCGCGACCGACGCGTTCTTATACATGTTCTCGATGATCTTCCGCCAGCCGATGCCCGTGTTGTAAGCGCAGAAGGAAATCTCGCCGAGCTGCGTGGCGTAGGGGATGATGCACATCTCGGTGCGCCGGAAGTCGTAGTTGAACAGGTCCTGGAACCACATGCCGGCGATGAAAAGCAGGTTCCACGGGTCGGAGCGCCACTTGAGCGCGTCCTCGAGGGTGCGGTTGGGATCGGAAGCGCCGTACTTCTCGCGCGTGCGGCCTTCGCCGCTCAGCGCGAACGATTTATCGAACTTCCTGAGCAGATCGATTAGCGCCAAACTCTTCGGCGCCCTGAAGGGTTTGTAGTTCTTCAGGATCGCCAGGGCGAGCATGAAGTTCGAGAACCACTTCCCGCGCGCCGCGTCGGTGATCTTCTGGATGTCGCGCACCAGGCCCGGGACGTGCAGGAATTCCGGAACGGGCGCCCACTCCTTGGTTTCCTTGTTGATCATCAGCGCCGTGCCGACGCCGCAGTTGGGGTGGCAGCCGCAACTGACCATGCCCCACTGCGCCTCCGGCCCTTTCACCAGGTCCGCGAAGTCCGCGAAAGCGCTGAAGAGCGAAATGGGGAACCAGTCGCGCGTGGGCTCGGTGATGCCGGTCTGCTTCTTGACGTCGGCCGCCAGGTGCGAAAGCGTGTAGCGCTGCCGCAATCGCCGCTCCGGCGTGATGTCCTCGTCGCGGCCAGTGAAGGAGACCGGCTGGAAAGCGACGAAGGCGATCTTCTTGGGGTTCTCGCGCGCAAAGTTGACGATCGGACCTACCTGGTCGTTGTTGACGCCGTTGACGACGGTGATGACCAGGATGATCTCGATGCCCGCCTCGTGCATGTTCTCGATGGCCCGCAGCTTCACGTCAAAGAGGTTGCCGACCTGGCGGTGGCTGTTGGCGTCGTTGCCGATGCCGTCGAACTGCAGGTAGGCGTAGCGCAGGCCCGCCTCGAAGGCCCGGCGGCAGAAGTCCTTGCTCTTCGCGAACTCGATGCCGTTCGTCGCCGCCTGCACGCTGTTGTATCCCAGCTTGCGCGCGTAACGCACGGCGTCGAGGAAGTAGGGCGACATCGTCGGCTCGCCGCCCGAAAACTGCACGGACATCTGCCGCCGCGGCTTGATTTCCATGGCGTTGTCGAGGATTTCCTTGATCTCAACCCAAGTCAGCTCGTGGACGAAGCCGACCTGATTGGCGTCCATGAAGCACGGGTCGCACATCATGTTGCAGCGGTTCGTCAGGTCCACGGTGAGAACCGAACCGCGGCCGTGCTTGATGGTGCTGGAACCGTGGTTGTGCAACCGCGCGTCGTTGTGAGCGCGGATGTCGCGGCCGGGAAAGTTCTTTTCAACCCAGGCAAGGAAGCGGGCGTCCACGGCCATTAAATCTTCGTAATGGCCGTGGATGGGACAATCCTTCAGCATCCACACTTGGCCGTCACGCTCGACGATCCGGGCCTTGACTTCGCCGACCTTCTCGTTGAGGAGCGACTGCCAGTTCTGCTCGCCGCTGAGGATCCGCGCGCGCGCCTCTTTCACGCAGGCTGGGCACAGCGAGTCGGTCTCCCGCGGCCAGCCGAGATTCGGCTTGGTCTTCTGCCACGACTTCAGCAGCGGCTTGTCGGACCACCGCGGCGTAAAGGATGGATTGGGTCGGTACTTGTTGAAGAACTGAAGGCTGTCGAAGGCCGCGCCGGCCAGCGTCGCCACCGCCTGGTCAACGCACTTCATGAGCCGCTGTCCACGAATTCTCGGCATACGCTTTTCCTCTCTCCTGTTGTGGCTTTTCGCCACATCGGGATGGGAGGGCACACTCACTCCGCGAGGCAAAACGCAAAAGCTCTCACCACCATCCCTGCTGGGATTCTAAAGGGGATAACCACCCTGGGCTAAGCAGATTACGGCGAACGGTTATTTTGTCTATGTGGATAGTACAAATAGTCTGTTGAACGGAGGAAAAGAGATCTTATTGAGAATCAATACGTTGGAAGAACCATTCTCTACCCACCAGTGCAGGGATGCCACCCTCGGGTGAGACGGTTGATATGCTCCACGGGGATTGGCGTCTAGGGGTGGGTCTTGCCCCGCCCAGGTTGCCATGGGGTGTGAGATCCAGACGGTTCGAGGTGTCCCCAGCTGCTACTTGTTTTCGGTTTCGGGCGCCGCAGGTGCGGCTTCGGCAGCAGGCTGGTAGCGAATCATCTTCGGCTGATCGGCGCTGATCTTCTTCACCAGCTCCCCGACCGCATTGTGAAGGGCCTTGCCGATAGGAGAATTCTGAAAAGAGTTCCCGGCCGTCGATATGGAGCCGAGACTTGTGGAGGCGTCGGCTGCCACCTTGGTCTCCGACGCGCGGCCGGTGACGCGGACGCTGTCAATTTTCTTTCCGTTCGCGGAATTGAAAAGATCACCTTGGAGCGTTACGACCGCCTTAACGGAGTGCGCCCTTCCGCCCAGCGTTTGGCCGAAAATCGATGGCCCCTGCGCGTTGTGCTCTGCCTCTTCGGAGGTGGCCTCAAGCACCGTGCCTACCAGCACGACGTCCACTTTTCGTGCCCGACCCATTTCGACCGCCTTCTCGCCATCCACATCCTCAGCGTTGACGCCTTCATCAAGTTTCAGGACGCGCCCGACGAGTTCCGTCGAGTGGGCCAGTTCCGCTTGCACGGCGCGGCCGATGGCGGCGCCGGTGTCCTGCCCTCCCGAACCCGTGTTGTCCACGAACGGCAGGACGCCAACTTTGTACTGGTACTTGAAGTCGGACAATGAGGTGGGCTGTTCCTGGCCGCGTAGGGTCCAGGCTCCCAGCATCAAAAGACTCAAACTAACCAAACAAGCCAATCGCACGCTTCTCATGGTCTCTCCTCTCCGTATTAAGGCGCCGTCTCCAGGGTGTCCGGGCTACGACGCGGTCACTTGCTCGCCTCCAGGAGCTTCACTTTCTCAAGGGTGCAATAGAAGCATTCAAGGCTCGTGCCAATGCAGGTCGCTGTTCCGATCCTCGGCACTTGCGTGAAACAATGTGAGCAGCCTCTCGCCATGCTGTTCTTCGTCGGGGCCACTACACCCCGAATGCTGTACTCCCTCTCGTTCCTGTCATTCGCGGCGGCTGCGGCCTTCCGCGTGGGTTATCCCCGCCTCCCGCGGCTATTGCGTTGGCTTTTTTGCGAATTTATCGAGCAGCTTGCCATTATCCAGCTTCTGCAGGAACCACATATATTGATACTCTTCCCAAGGCTTAACCCCGTTTCGATGCCAACCTGTGTCGGTCATAGAGGCAACCACGCCGCTATCCGCAGCGTCAAGCTTCATGCCCATTTGCTGCGCAAGCTTCTCCACATCTTCGGGCGGTTTCTGGGCCCTCGAACCCTTGTTGTTCCAGACGACGCCAGGTTTGTTGGTAAACGCACTCCAGGCCGGGAAGGGCTTCTTTTCGGTCTTGAAGTTTACCTGGTACACAACGAAGAGGTCCTTGCTTCCGCCATAGACGTCGCCAGATTGCTTCAGCACCATCCGTGTCTGACCGTCCCAGTAACCCAGGTTGCCCTCGATATCGAACTGGCGCTGTTCCGGCCCGTGCTCCAGCCCCTTGTAGTTGTATTGTACCTGGGTCACTCCCGGAACCATGGGGACGCCCATGGGCATGTTTGGGGTAAGGGGTACGGACTCCACCGCGCTCGCGCCCACCTGGGCGGCGGCTTCGCCCAGGGTGGTGGGGCCGACCGAAGTGCACCCCACACGTTTACGCTCTTCATTTTCTTCCTTGTCACTCTCCCCCATTTTCTCAATCATCTTGGCGCCCATGCCTTTGAACTTTTCCAGGTAATAGTTGCGGAAAGCTTTGTAGACGAATTGCGCCGCTTCGCGGAGGAATTCCTGCCCTTTCTCCGCCACCTCCTTACTGACCTCCTGGCCCATCCGGTTCGCGTACTCGTTCGAGGCGAAAGCGGCCCCCTGGCCCGAGAGCTTGGCTGCTTCGGTGATTTCTGAACTCACGTGGTAAAAGTCCGGCAGCTTGGCCAGGATGTTGATTGCCATGTTTGTGTACTTCACAAGGTTCGCCACGCCGCAGAGGTTCGGATCAAGATCGTAAACGATCACGCCACCACCCTTGACCTCGCCAAGGTCGTTGACCCCGACCATGAAAAGCGCGGCGTGTTTGACCGACAGGGTCATCATGTTCTTCCGGCGGAAGCGAACCTCGTAGCTTGCACCCCAACCCTGCCATACAC